>JAZDOA010000186.1:0-50470 GCA_043799175.1 Pseudomonadota bacterium
CTGGTAGCTAAGTGAGTAGACCTTACTGGTATTGGTCATCTGCACAAACCCGCGGCACAAGCAAAGGCAGGGGCTGTCGGCTCGCCTGGCCGATGAACGCCTGCGGCAGAAAATCGTGGACGACCTGACCGTCATGCTGCCGGCGAACAGGGAAGGGGGCGGCTAAGATGCATCCTCGGGTGCAAAAGACTCCGTGGCGTGGGCGCTTCCAGCGGCTGGCGCGTCTGGAGGCCGTGCTCTTTTGCCTGTTGCTGGTGAAGCTCTCGCTCACGGCGCTGTGGCTGGCGGCAAGCCCGGCGAGCGCGGGGGAGGCCGTGGCCGCCCGGTCCGCCAAGCCCACTTCCGGTCAGGGCGCGGGCGCGGAACAGAGCCTGCTCGAGCGGCAGCGCGAGGAATTGCGCCGGCGCGAAGAGCGTCTGCAGTTGCGGGAATCCGAAATGGAGGCGCTGGCGGCCGACGTGGAGCGGCGACTGAGTGAGCTGAACGAACTACAGACCAGGCTGAACGACATGCAGGCCAGGCTGAAGGCCGGCATGGCCACCCTCGAGACAGAGAAGGACAAGGCCGCGGTGAAGCGGATCAAGCAGCTGGTGCAGGTCTACTCGAGCATGAAGGCCGAGAAGGCGGCCGCTCTCATCGATAAACTGGATGACGACGTGGTGACGAAGATATTCTCCCAGATGCCCAGCAGCAATGCGGGGAAGATACTGTCCTTCGTGGAGGCTGAAAAGGCCGCGCGTATAAGTCAGCGCCTGGCGGGCCGTTAAGCCGAGGAAGTCCCCGAAACGGGTTCTTTGGCACCCCGCCGCTAAGAGTAGGACATGTGGTCGCGCACCTTCCTGAGCAGTTCTTCCGTGCTGAACGGCTTCGGCAAATAGTCATCGAACCGGCTGCTGTCTATGACGTCCTTGGCCGAGACCGCAATCACCGCCACGGTTCGTTTATCGCTTTCCTTGATGGCTCGCACTACCTCGTAGCCGGATATGTCCGGTAGTACCAGATCGAGAATTACGACCCGGTAGTCACCCTCGGCCAGCTTTCGGAGGGCCTCCCTGCCGCTGGCCGCGCTGTCGGCTCGGTAGCCTTCCAGTTGGAGAAGGGTGCATATCGCCAGGGATGTATCGGCATGGTCTTCGACGACCAATACGCTGTCGGACATAACTTCCTCTTCGTGTCCTGATCTTGTCCGCGCTGTCCCGCGGGTGAGAAGGAGACGTCACCCGATTCTCTTTGTCAGCCTTGCCATCAGTTGCTGCCCGCTTCAGCTTGAACTTACCTAACCCTAACCTGACACCCGCAAAAACGCAACGGGGTCCGACTTTTCTTTGGGGGGTCGGCAAGCTTGAACATCTCTTCGCCCAGGCGGGCAAAACCTGCAGTGGGGGGCGGTGGCGAAGACCACATTCAACCTGGTGAAATTGCTAATTTTATTCAATTGCTTCCCAATGGCACGGGGGTTGCTCCTGGGGTCCGTGGAGGTGAGATTCGTGCAAACGTCAACAAGTGTACCACTCGGGGTCGCGCTTCCCGGCCTGAATGGCTGTCCGGTCGCCGCCGGGGGCGATGTGCCTCAGGATGCCGGCATGCCCGGAGGGTTCATGGCGCAGCTGAACCAGGCCATGGCCGGCTGTCCGGTGGCGGAGGTGGGGGGCGGTTCGCAGGGGCCGCCTGGCCTTTCCACCCTGCGCGGGGCACTGGAGCAGCTGGGCGTCGCGAATGGGTCTTTGCTGGGGCCGTCGCTGTGCCCCCTGCTTGACAAGCTGTTAGCGGCGGCGGGTTACAGTCCGGCGCAACGCGAGGAATTACTGGGCGACAGCACAACAGACGGCCAGGAGATAGACCTTGCCACCCTCCTGAACCTGGTGGGGGCCGTGGCCCCTCAGATGCCGGCCCAGACGGGGACAGGGTTGCCCTCGGGTGCCGATACGCCAGGCCCGGCGGCCGCCTCGGGCTCCTGGCTCTCCGCGTCCCAGCTTTCCGTGGTCACGAGTGGCCCGCCGGAAGGCGGGAGCCAGGCAGGGAAGGCGGCGGAGGCAGGGATCCAGAAGGCTGTTGCTGAACTTGTCCCCGAGGTTACCCCCTCCAGGGGTGGCCCAGAAGACCCCCTTGGCGATGATTCCGGGAAGTTTTCGATACCCGACCTGGCCACGGCGAAAGAGAACGGGCCTTCCCCGCGGCCACTGCCGGCCACTGGGCAGGATTCTGCCTCGCCCCAAGTGGCGGCATGGGTGGCCCGGCAGGCCGACCACGGACGTGGCGAAAAGGCGGCCGACGCCGCTGTTCGCGGGGCACGGACCGGTGATCAGCCTTCCGCGAGCGAAGCGCGGTCCCAGGGGCAGCCGGTGGTGCGGATGGGGCATGCCTTCGGGCAGGAGGCGGCGTTGAGGTTTCTTCAGGGCTTGCAGCCCGGTTCCGGTACCCCGGCGGAAGAAGAAGCCCGGCAGGCTGAGCAGGTGGACAATCGCCAGGAGCGGCCGGGGGCCGGACAGGTATCCTCGGGCGACCCCATACGGGGGATGAACGTTTTGGAAAAAACTTCGGCCCAGCAGCCGACAACCACGGCAGGCAAACCGGCTTCCTCTCCAGAGATGGTGCGCCACGTGGCCCAGCAGGTCGAGCGGGCCATGCTGAGCGGTGTTCAGCGGGGAGAGGACTCTCTGAAGCTGCGCCTCCATCCTCCGGAGTTGGGCAACCTGCGCCTGGACCTTGCGCTTCGCGGGGAGGGGGTGAAGGTGGTGATGGTGGCCGAGACCGCGGCGGCCAAGGACATCTTGCAGGCGGCGCTGCCGGAGCTGCGTGGCTCCTTGGCGGAACAAGGGCTGAAGATCGAGGAGTTCAGCGTGTCCGTGCAGAACGACGGTCGCGACCAGTTCGCCTCCCTGGGCGGGGATTCCCAGGGTGAGACATATCAACAGGGGCCTGGCGTGATGATCCAGGCCGAGGAGTCCGCGGAGGTCGAGGACGTCCTGGCGCGGGCTGCCATGGCGCCGTCCCGAGGGGGCGTGGATCTATTCTGCTAAAAGAGCTTTGGGAGGTTGCCTACAATGATCAATCTGGTTGATCCCGTGACGCCTGGGTCTGTCACACAGGCGAAGCCGGCCAATCGAAGCCTGGGCAAGGAAGACTTTCTCAAGATGCTCACCGCCCAGATGGAATATCAGGATCCCTTGAATCCGGTACAGGGGACGGACTTTACGGCGCAACTGGCCCAGTTCAGTTCCCTGGAGCAGCTCTTTGACCTGAACGAAGGCATGAAGAAGCTCAACGATCGCGAGAGTGCCATATCCAACCTCGAGGCCCTGAGCTTCACGGGCAAGCGGGTCAAGGTTTCGGGAGACCATCTCCTCCTCGGGCAACAGGGCACCGCGGATGGAGGCTACAGTCTGGACGTCCTGGGGCGGGTGCAGATCAGCATCGTGAATGCCCAGGGCAAGCTGATGCGTACCCTGAAGCCGGGGCTGACGCAGCCCGGAGAGCACGCGCTGCAATGGGACGGCCTGAACGACGACGGCATGCGATGCCCCGCCGGGCTGTACCACTTCAAGCCCCTGGCTCTGGCTCTGGATGGCAAGGATAAAGGCAAGCAGACAGCCGTGAAGACCTATGCCCTGGGCACGGTGAACGGCGTGAAGCTCCAGGGCACGGAGCCCATGTTGGTCGTTGGCAATGCCGGAACCGGTAACACGGAGGTTGCCCTCAGCAAGCTGACCGAGGTCTACAACTAGAGGTCGGCTGAAAAGACATCAGCGCGGAGCAAGGAGGGTCACATGTCAATTTCAACTGCGTTGTTCACGGGCATCAGCGGCCTCAATACCCTGGGCAATTCGATGTCGGTCGTCGGTGACAACATCGCCAACGTCAATACCATCGGCTTCAAGGGCAGTCGTGCCACCTTCGAGGACGTGCTCTCGCAGTCTATCAGCACCGCCGCGGGCACGGCTCAGGTCGGCCGCGGTACCACGCTCAGCACGGTGAACATCCTCTTCCAGCAGGGCTCCTTCGAGTCCACCAGCGAGCCCACCGACCTAGCCATCGGCGGCAAGGGGTTCTTTATCGTCAAGCAGCCCGGCACGGAGAGCGCCTACTATACTCGGGCAGGCCAGTTCAGGTTCGACAAGGACGGCAATTTCATCAATCCCGCCGGTTACGTGGTGCGGGGCTGGAAGCTCGACAACGAAGGCCAGGACGTGGGTGCCATTACCGACATAGTCATGGATTCCTTTACCTCCCCCCCGGACAATACCGGCCAGGTGAAGATCATAACCAATGTGGACTCCCGAGCCTCGGACCTTTCCACCGTTCTTACCGATTCCTGGGACGGCACGGCAAGTGTCCCCATCAGCGCCGCTACCTATAACTACCAGACCTCTCTGCAAATATACGATGACCTTGGCAGCAGCCACGACCTCACCATTTATTATGACATGGGATCCACGGCAAACACGTGGGAATACATGGTAACGTGCAATCCTGACGAGGACTATCGCGCCGGCTTTTGTGACCCCGACATTGCCGAGCGAGGAATACTGATGCGGGGTGAGATGACCTTCAACGCGGCCAATGGTACCATTGAGAGCTTAATCGGAGAAACCTACGATCCCGTTGCCGCCGACTGGCAGGACACCAGCACCTCCACTGACGGCTATCATGAATTCGATGCCCAGTTCTCCGAGGCGGGCAATACACAAACCATGACCTTGAACATCGGCACCCGTTGGAACGGCACAGCCTGGGCAAACGACGCCTTGTCCACCACCCAGTATGCCTCCAGCTCCACCACGATATTCCAGACCCAGGACGGCTACGCCACGGGCTTCCTCCAGGACGTGGCCGTGGACACCGACGGTGTCATAACGGGCCACTACTCCAATGGCCAGATTCTCACCCTCTACCGGGTGGCGTTGGCCAATTTCAACAACCCCTGGGGCCTGTCCAAGGAGGGTGGCAATCTCTTCCGGGCCACCCGTATCTCTGGTGACCCCACCACGGGGCATCCCGGCAGCAACGGCCTGGGGCGTCTGGCCCCGAACGCCCTGGAGCAGTCCAACGTGGACATCGCCACGGAGTTCGTGAAGATGATCTCGATAGAGCGCGGCTTCCAGGCCAACAGCCGCATCATCACCACCACCGACAACATGCTGCAGGAGCTCATAAACCTGAAACGCTAGTAAATGCCCAAACCAATAACGTTGCGGCCCCTGTCACCCCCCAGGGGCCGCTTCCCAATCCGGTTCACCCGTTTTTTCAGCACGGCCGGCACATCTTACCCGCCTCGGCCAGGTTCTCCTGATAGTGGAACACCCGCCTGATTCCCGCCTGACGCAGCTCGCGATTCACGGCCTCGGCATTGCCGTCCTCGGTGGTAAAGACCACGATCGTGTCGGCCGGCAGCGTCCGTCCGGTCCGCGGCACGTCTTCCGGTTTTACGCGGAGCACCACGCCCTTGGGCAGACACTCGGCCGGGTTGACCTCCATGAGCACCAACATCTCGGGCGGCGTGCGCTCAATCAGCTCCGCCAGGCCGCTCCGCCCGAGGGCCTCCACCTCGAGTACGGTCTTGCCGCGCCTCCTGGCCCTTTCGGATTCGATGGTTCCCTCGGGCGGTCCAACAACCTCGCCCTCCGCTCTTCCCGGGGCCGCGCGCTGTCTCGGAGTCCGTCGCTTTGGTTCCACGTACTCGGGGGCGGGTGGGGCCTCCGCGCCCATGTTCCCGCCTTCGAGGCCGCGTTGGCCCAGCGGCGTGTCGGCCAGCTCCACGAAGACGTTCAGGTCGTCCTCCACCAAACCCCACGCCAGCCCGGCGGGATCACGGAGGTGGTCCTCCTCGTGGCCTCCGAAAGGTTTTGCGTAGCCGGGAATCGGCATGTGCCTGGGAATGAACCGCGCCGGCCGCGTGGTAACCCTCTCAGGCGTCAACCCCTCGTAGTCAAGCCAGCCGGGGAGCCTTGCAAAGCCCCGGCTCCGGGCGAGACCTGACTCCCGACTGGGAAAGCCGCTCCGTTCCACATTCTCCCTGCTGATGCGCTCCATGGTCAGACTCCTCATTACTCCTCTTTCTGAAAAACTAATGAGAGTTTGCCCGAACGTCAAACGCTTGACGATTCAGGGCCGACGTTGACTGAAAAGGCGGCGGCTTGAGGGCGCGGCAGCCCGTCGCGGAAGGGCGCTTCCCATGGCCCGTCCCCAAAGAAAAGCCCAGTCCGCCGCAGGCGATTGGTGGCCCCGCCACCTGGTTGGCGCTGTGGCATATCTGTTGCTTTTCCGAGGGCTGAGGCAAGCGAGGAGACCACATGGCCGAGGAAGAGAAGGGACGCAATGCGGAAAAGACTGAAGCGGAGGCCGAGTCCACACCGAAGCCGGGCCGCAAGCTGCCGCTGAAGCTGATCATCATCGGGGTGGTGGCGGTCGCGCTGCTCGGAGGAGGCGGCTACTTCGGCTGGAAGCACTTCAGTGGTGGGGAAAGTAAGGAGAAGAAAGTCGCCCCGGCGGCGGCTGAATCTCCCGAGGGGGAGCCAGGCGCGGCCTATCCCATGGAGCCGTTCATCGTCAACCTGGTCGATCCGCTCGGGCGCCGGTACCTCAAGGTGAAGATCGAGCTTGAGCTGGACAACCCCCTCGCGCTGGAGGAGGCCAAGAAGCGTGATGCCCAGATGAGGGACAGCATTATTACCTTGCTGACCTCCAAGAGCTATGAGGACATTGACTCGGCCGAGGGCAAACTGACGCTCCGGCAGGAAGTCATCTCCCGGGCCAACCAGTTTCTACGTACCGGTAAAGCGGTCAACGCCTACTTTACGGACTTTGTGGTGCAGTGAGCAAGCTACTCTCCCAAGCTGAGGTTGATGCCCTGCTCAACGGCCTTACCGGCGGTGAGGTGGACACGGCATCCCCATCCGAGCCCGAGCTGGAGATCCTGCCGGGCGAGGTCGTGGCCTACGACTTTCGCGGCACGGGCCGAGAGACCAAGCTGGGGCTGCCCATCTACGAGGAGACCTGCGAGCGCTTCGCCCAGATCTTCCAGGACTCTCTGGGGGTCTTTATCCGCCGCAAGGCGGAGTTTGCCAAAGTCGGCACCGAGCTGCGCGGCTTCGAGGACTTCGTCCGTTCCCTGATCGTGCCCACCAGTCTCAACGTGTGGCGGCCCTCCCCGCTCCGGGGGCCGGCACTGTTGATCCTTCAGAGCCAGTTTGTCTTCAACATCGTGGAGATCTTCTTCGGGGGCAAGGGCGGCGGGGATTTCAAGATCGAGGGGCGGGACTTTACCGCCATAGAGCAGCAGCTCATAGCCAGGATGGTCAAACTGCTGCTGCGAGACATCTCCAGGGCCTGGGAGAGCGTCTACCCCATTCAGCCCCAACTGGTACGCAGCGAAATAAACCCCCAGTTCGTGAAGATCGTCCCGCCGGATGAGAGTGTCATCGTCACCACCTTCCGAGCCGACCTCCACAACGTTTCCGGCAACATCCAGCTATGCATTCCGGTGCCTACGCTGGAGCCCATACGGGGGATCCTTTCCGCGGCGTTTCAGTCCAATCAGTCAGCCCAGGAGGTTGACCGCGCCTGGCAGCGGCGTCTTTCCCAAGCGCTGTGTCAGGTGCCGGTGGAGATCGTGGTGGAGCTGGGCCGCACAGCCATGACCGGCAGGAAGCTGCTGGAGCTGAAGCCCGGCGAGATAATCAGGCTGCCGGAGTTCGCCACCGCTCCCGTCACGGCCAAGGTGGCGGGCCAGCCCAAGATCCAGGGCTTTCTCGGGCAGGTGAGAGGCAACAAGGCATTTCAGGTGTCGGTGCCTCCCGCGAAATTCAGGAGGGCATAATGGGCGATGAAGTAACCGATTCGATTCAGGATCCCACGGCCGTTTCCAATGAGGACGCCGAGGCCGCCGCCCTGGAGGCCATGATGGCGGCCCAGATGGAGGCGGAGATGGCGGCGCCCGCCGCCCCGCAGCGTGATTTTTCCCAGGCGGCGGGGGGCAGGTCGCCGAAGCTCGAAAGCGGTTCGCCCGACCTCGATTTCATCCTTGATCTGCCGCTGGAGGTGACGGTGGAGCTTGGTCGCGCCAGCATGCTGATCGGCGAGCTGCTCCAGCTCGGCCAGGGCTCGGTGGTGGAGCTGAACAAGCTGGCCGGAGAGTCCATAGAGCTGCTGGTCAACCATAAGGTGGTGGCCAAGGGCGAGGCGGTGGTGGTGAACGAAAAGTTCGGGATCCGCATCACCGATGTGGTTCCCGCCGAGGAGCGGGTGAGGAAGCTTGGATAGTACCCGGAAAAAATACCTTGCGGCGCTGGCCGCGGCCCTGCTGGTGCTGCTGGCCCCGGCGGCGGCCTCCTGTGCCATGGGCGAGTCGGAACCCAGCCTATTGGGGGCGGTCTTCAAGATGCTGGCCGCCCTGGCCATCTGCCTGGGTCTGCTCATCGGAGGGGCCCACCTGCTGCGGCGCTTCAAGCTCGTCGATGCGGTACGCGGCGACGCGGCCATAAAGATTCTCTCCAGCCGATCCTTGGGCCCCAAGCGTTGCATCAGCCTGGTGGAGGTGGGCGGAGAGCTGTTGGTGATCGGCGTGGCCGACGGCGGTGTGTCCCTGCTGACCAAGCTGTCGCCCCAGACACCGCGGTCTTCGCACGGCCCGCGGCTGGTCCGGGGCCTGGAAGGCGACCGGGACGCCGGCGAAGAGGGGCTGATGTGAGCGGATGCCTTCGGACGGCGACGGCTGGGTTCCTGGTGGTGGTCCTGGTGCTGGGCCTCATTCCGGTGGCCCACGCCCAGCCCATATCCATCCCGACCCTGAGCATCGGCGTGAAGGAGGCGAACAGCCCCGGAGAGGTCTCCTCGGTGGTCCAGATACTCCTGCTGCTCACCGTGCTGTCCCTGGCCCCCGCCATTCTCATCATGATGACCTCCTTCACCCGGCTGGCCGTGGTCCTTTCATTTCTCCGTCACGCCATGGGTACCCAGCAGATGCCGCCCAACCAGATCATCCTCGGGCTGGCGCTCTTCCTGACTTTCTTTATCATGGGGCCGGTCTTCAAGCAGGTGAACGAGCAGGCAATTCAGCCATACATGGCCGAGGAGATCACCCAGGAGGAGGCCTTCACCAAGGCGCTCGAGCCCCTGCGGCAGTTCATGTTTCGCCAAACCCGCCAGAAGGACCTGGCGCTCTTCATCAGTCTGGCTCACGTGGCAAGGCCGCACAACAGCGCGGACGTGCCCTCGTCGGTGCTCATTCCGGCCTTCTGCATCAGCGAGCTAAAGACCGGCTTTCAGATCGGCTTCATTCTATACATACCGTTTCTCATCGTGGACATGGTGGTGGCATCCATCCTGCTATCAATGGGCATGATGATGCTGCCGCCCATTATGGTCTCGCTGCCGTTCAAGCTGCTTCTCTTCGTACTCGTGGACGGCTGGTGCCTGATAGCGGGCAGTCTGATCCAAAGTTTTCATTGACCGCCGGAGAGGAGAGGGGGCCATGACAGTTCAGTTTGTGGTAAGCCTGGCTAAAGAGGCCGTCGAGACGACGCTGCTCGTATCAGCCCCCATGCTCCTGGCTGGTCTGGTGATCGGCCTGTTGGTCAGCATCTTCCAGGCCGTGACCCAGATCCAGGAAATGACCCTGGCCTTTGTTCCCAAGATCCTGGCCGTGCTCCTGGCCCTGCTGGTCTTCTTCCCCTGGATGCTGGCCACCCTGGTCTCCTTTACGGCCAAACTCATCAAGAACATCCCGAACTACGTGGGCTGAGCATGATCGAGCTTTCCCTGCCCGCCATTCAGCAGTTTCTCCTGGTGCTGGTGCGCACCGCCTCCTTCGTGACCATGTTCCCGGTCTTCGGCGGGGCGGGGGTGCCCGTGCAGATACGGGCGGGGTTGAGCTTCGTGTTGGCCTTGGTGCTGTACCCGGTGGTGCGGAGCACGCTGCCGCTGGGAGTATTGCCGACCACCGTCGTGGGACTGGCCGGCGTGGTCATCGCCGAGATGATCGTCGGCTTCATTCTCGGCCTGTCGGTGCGGATGCTGCTATCGGCCGCCGAGCTCGGCGGCCACATGGTCGGCTATCAGATGGGATTTGGCATCATGAGCATCATGGACCCCCAGACCCAGTCCGAGACCTCGCTCATGGCGGAGCTTGCCTACCTCGTCGCCCTGCTGGTCTTTCTGGCCGCGGGCGGCCACCACGCCTACATTCGGGCCATGGCCGCCTCCTTTAACATCGTGCCCCTCGGGGGGCTGGTCATGAAGGGGGCCATCTATCGCCTCCTCATGGCGGACTGTGCCCACATGTTTGTGCTGGCCGTGAAAATGAGCGCGCCCACCATCGCGGCCCTGCTCTTCACCACCTTGGGTTTCGCGCTGCTGTCGCGGGCCGTGCCCCAGATCAACATCTTCGTGGTTGGCATGCCGGTTTCCATCGCCGTTGGGCTTATCTTCTTCGGCCTGTCGCTGCAGTTGGCCCTGCCGCTCATGTCCAGGGAAACGGGCGGCATGGGGACGGTGCTGCTGCGCCTTCTTAAGGCGATGTAGCCATGGCCGACGAGAGCTTTCAGGAACGCAGCGAGGAGGCAACAAGCAAGAGGCGGGAGGACGCCCGCAAGAAAGGTCAGGCGCCGCGCAGCCGCGAGATAACCTCCGTTTCCGTGCTGCTCATGGGGGTGCTCATCTTCCATCTGCTCGGCGGCTACATCTACCTGCAGACGGCCAACATGCTGCGGGGCTACCTGGGCCATCTCAGCGCGCCGATGGACGCCCAGGGGGTCTATTCCCTGCTCTGGCAGGGCATCCGGTCCTTTCTGGGCATCGTCTGGCCCTTCCTGCTGGGGCTCACCGCCACCGCCCTGCTCGTGGGCTACCTGCAGACGGGCAGGGCCATGAGCGCCGAGCAACTCCAGCCCAAGTGGGACAAGATCAACTTCATCAAGGGATTCCAGCGCATCATTTCCTTGCAGTCACTGGTGGAGCTGGTCAAGTCGCTGGCCAAGATCGCCCTGGTGGGCGGGGTGGCCTTTCGGGTGGTGAGGGCCGAGTTCGAACATTTCACGCCGCTGGTGGAACAGGACGCCTGGCAGATCGTCTCCTACATCGGGGGCATATGCCTGCGCATGTCGCTCTGGACCCTTCTGGCCATGGCCGCCCTGGCGGTGCTGGACTACGGCTTTCAGCGCTGGCAGCACGAGAAGCAGCTTCGCATGACCCGCCAGGAGGTCAAGGAGGAGTTCAAACAGACTGAAGGCAACCCCCTCATCAAGAGCCGCATCAGGTCTCTCCAGCGCCAGATGGCGCGGCGACGCATGATGGCCGAGTTGCCCAAGGCCGACGTCCTGGTGACCAACCCCACCGAGCTCGCGGTGGCCCTCCGCTACGTGGCCCGCGAGATGAAAGCGCCGAAGGTGGTGGCCAAGGGGGCTGGGTTCATTGCCCTGCGCATGCGCGAGATGGCCAGGGAGTATGGCATCCCCATCGTGGAGGACAAGCCCCTGGCGCGGGCGCTCTACAAGACGGTCGAGATCAATCAGGCCGTTCCGTTCCAGCTATACGCCGCCGTGGCCGAGGTGTTGGCATACGTATTCAGGCTCAAGCGGAAGAGGGCTTAGTGAATAGGGAATGATCGAGAATTTTCGCAAGCTGCTGGCTGGAGGTGCCTTTGAGGGTTCGGACCTGGCCCTGGCGGGCTCCGTGGTCGCCATTCTGGCCATTATGGTGCTGCCGCTGCCCCGCTTCGTGCTCGACATCCTGCTGGCCTTCAACCTGACCTTCAGCGTCATGATCCTGTTGATGGCCATCTACACCCTGCGCCAACTGGACTTCAGTATCTTCCCCTCGCTGCTGCTGGTCACGACTCTGTTCCGCCTCTCCCTCAACGTGGCCTCCACGCGGCTCATACTGCTGCACGGCCACGAGGGGCCGCATGCGGCGGGAAGGGTCATAGAGTCCTTCGGCAATTTCGTGGTTGGCGGCAACTACGTCGTCGGCTTCATCGTCTTCTGCATCCTGGTGGTGATCAACTTCGTGGTCATCACCAAGGGCGCGGGGCGCATCGCCGAGGTGGCGGCCCGCTTCACCCTGGATGCCATGCCCGGCAAGCAGATGAGCATAGACGCCGACATGAATGCGGGGCTTATCGACGACAAGGAGGCCCGGCGCCGGCGCGCGGAACTGAGCCAGGAGAGCGAGTTCTATGGCGCCATGGACGGCGCCTCGAAGTTCGTGCGCGGCGAGGCGGTGGCGGGCCTGGTGATCATGATCATCAACGTCCTCGGCGGGCTTACGGTGGGCATCTTTCAGAAGGGATTGGGCATCGCCACCGCGGCCCGCAACTATACCCTGCTTACCATCGGTGACGGGCTCATCTCGCAGGTTCCCGCCATCATCGTTTCCACGGCGGCCGGCCTGATTGTCTCCCGCGCGGCCTCCGACGCCACGATGGGCAAGGAATTTGCTAGACAGTTCAGCATCCAGCCGCGCGCCATGAGCGTCGCGGGGGGGGTGGTGCTCAGCCTGGCCATGGTGCCGGGGTTGCCCACCCTGCCATTCATGATCCTGGGTCTCGCCGCGGGCGGACTCAGCCTCTTCGTGGAGAAGAATAAGAAAGTGAAGGAAGCCAGGCAGGTGGACAGAACCCAGACTCCCCCTCCGGCCAAGTCCCCCGAATCAGTGGAGGCATTGTCCCCGCTGGACCTCCTGGGGTTGGAGGTGGGCTACGGGCTCATTCCCCTGGTCGATGAAGACCAGGGCGGCGAGCTTCTGGAGCGCATCCGCTCCATCCGCCGCCAATTTGCCCAGGAGATGGGCGTCATCGTTCCGCCGCTGCATGTGCGCGACAACCTGCAACTGAAGAGTGCCGGCTACAGCTTTCTGCTACGCGGCATAGAAGTGGCGCGTGGGGATCTCATGTTGGGCCACCAACTGGCCATGGATCCGGGCAACGTGCGTCGCAAGATGGACGGCATCCCCACCAAGGAGCCGGCCTTCGGGCTGCCGGCGCTCTGGGTGCCGAGCGCCAAGAAGGAAGAGTCCCAGTTCGCCGGCTACACCGTAGTCGATCTGCCGACGGTCATCGCCACGCATCTGACGGAGGTCATTCGCTCCCACGCCGAGGAGCTCCTGGGCCGCCAGGAGGTCCAGGGCCTGCTGGACAATCTGGTCAAGACCCATCCCAAGACCGTCGAGGAGCTGATTCCCAACCAGTTGACCCTGGGCGGCCTGCAGCGGGTGCTGCGCAATCTGCTGCGGGAGCGGGTTTCCATCCGGGACCTCCTCTCCATCATCGAGTCCTTGGCCGATTATGCCCCCATGACCAAGGATCCGGAACTGCTCTCCGAGTACGTCCGGCAGCGGCTGGCCAGGTCTATCGTGCGCCACTACCAGCAGGACGACGGCACGCTGCAGGTGCTCTCGGTGGAGCCGGGCCTGGAAGAGCTACTGGCCAAGAGCATCGAGCAGACCGAGCACGGGACCTATTTGAGCCTAGAGCCAAGGGTGGCGCAGTTGATCCTCAAGGCGGTGACGGATGGGGCGCAGCGCTTTGCCAAGGCGGGCCAGGAGCCCGTGGTGCTCTGTTCGCCCGGCAACCGCCGCCATTTGAAGCGGCTGATGGAGCGTCACATCCCGTCGGTCGCGGTTCTGTCACACGCCGAGCTTCCAAGCGACGTCAAAATAAAGTCTCTGGGCCAGGTTGGAGTAGGCAATGTGAATTAAACGATACGAGGCGGGCAGCGTGCGCGAGGCCTTCGACCTCATCCGGGCCGATCTGGGGCCGGAGGCGGTTATTATCTCCACCCGCAAGACGCGGGGTGGGGTCGAGGTGTCGGCGGCCGTTGATTACGACGCCCCGCTCAACCGGAAAGCGCCTCCCACGGAGGCGGCCCTGGAGACCAGCAGCGAGATAGGCGGTGCCCTGCGCGACCTGAGGCTCGACCTCGCCGCGCTGCGCCAGATAGTGGTCGGCTCCAATCATCTCCGCAACGAGACCCCGGGCAGGGCGGCGCTCTTCGGCTGGCTGGCCGGGCGCGGGCTGTCCACGGAGATAGCCCTCGAGGTGATGGCCGCGGTGGACCCGGCCCGAGGGCAGTTTGCCGTGCCGCCGAAGGACGACGGCCTGGCCGGCCTGACCGAGACCCTCAGCCGCATGGTGGACGTCGGGGGTTTTTTTGAGGCGGGGGCTGGGGACGCGCGCTCGGTGTTCGCCCTGATAGGCCCCACCGGCGTGGGCAAGACCACCATGCTGGCCAAGCTGGCGGCCCGGCTGAGCATGACCGAAAGACGGCGCGTTGGCATTATCTCCTGCGATTCCTATCGCATCGGGGCGCCAGACCAGATCCGCTCCTACGCCCGCATCCTCGGCCTGCCACTGGCCTTCGCCGAATCCGAACGGGAACTGCCGGCGGCACTGGCCGCGCAGGCCGACCGCGACGTGGTGCTGGTCGATACGGCCGGCCGCAGCCCGTACGATACCGAGCGGCTGGCCGAAATCGCCAGGCTGGGCGAGGCGGGAGTGCGGTCGCATCTGGTACTGTGCGCCACCACCCGTGATGAAGACATGGCCGCGGCCATAAGGCATTTCGCCGTGGCGGACTATCAGAGCATCATTTTCACCAAACTGGACGAAGCCGAGAGGCTGGGCGCGGTCTTGAACGCGGCCCGCAGGGCCAGGAAGCCCATATCCTGGCTGGGCATGGGGCAGAGAGTCCCGGGTGGGCTGGAGCCAGCCGACCCTGAAGGTGTGGCTCGATTTGTGCTGCAAGCTTATGCCACAGGAAAGGGCAACTCAGCATGGGGCAGGCAGCAACAGGCTTGAGAGTGGCGAGGGGCGAGCGGGCGGTCAGCGCGCCGCGGGTCATCTCGGTTACCAGCGGCAAGGGCGGGGTCGGCAAGACCAATATCGTGGCCAATCTGGCCGTGGCTCTATCGAAGCGGGGCCAGCGGGTGCTGGTGCTCGACGCGGATCTGGGGCTTGCCAACCTGGACATACTGCTCGGGCTCTCGTCGCGCTACAACGTCGGTCACGTGCTGCGGGGTGAAAAGAAGCTCGCCGAGGTGATTATTGACGGTCCCGCCGGAATACGCATCCTGCCGGCCAGCTCCGGGGTCCAGGAGCTGACCCTCCTCGGGGAGGAACAGAAGCTCGTTCTGCTGAACGAGCTCGACGCCATAGAGCCGGACTGTGACATCCTGCTCATCGATACCGGAGCGGGCATATCGCCGAACGTCACCTATTTCAACCTGGCCGCCCTGGAGAGGATCGTGGTGGTCACGCCCGAGCCCACCTCGATAACCGACGCCTACGCCCTGATAAAAGTAATGGCCACCATGCATGCCACCCGCTCCTTCAAGCTGCTGATCAACCAGGTGCGCGGCGAGCGCGACGCTCAGGAAGTCATCGCCAAGCTGGTGCGGGTGGTGGACCGCTTCATAGGCGAGGTCTCGCTGGAGGCAGTGGGCTGGGTGCCTTCCGACTCCTGCGTGCCTCGGGCGGTGAAGAAGCAGCGGGCCATCGTGGAGCTGTTCCCCGAATGCCCCGCCAGCCGCGGCATGTGCAGAGTGGCCGATACCATACTGGCCAGCGATGCCGGCCCCGCGGACGGTAACATAAAATTCTTCTGGAGGCGCTTGTTCGGACTCTGAGTCCGTTGTGGCAGGCCGCTCATGAGGGGACGGGAATAGTGTCCAAAAACGCCCTGGCTGGTCCTTACGTGGTTCAGGAGACGGCGCGCGCCAGCGACATCGCCTCCCGCGACGATCTCATCAGGCAGTATACGCCGCTCATCAAGTACATTGCCTCCCGGATTGCCATGCGCCTGCCGCCCAACGTCGTCCTGGACGACCTGATCAGCGCGGGGGTAATTGGCCTGATAGACGCCATCGAGAAGTACGACGCCACCCGCAACACCCAGTTCAAGACCTACGCGGAGTTTCGCATCAAGGGCGCCATACTGGACGAACTGCGCTCCCTCGATTGGGTTCCCCGTTCCGTGCGCAAGAAGTTTCATCGCATCGAGGCCGCTTACGCCAAGCTGCAGAAGGAGAGCGGCCGCCCGGCCACCGACGAGGAAGTGGCCGGGGAACTGGGAGTGGACATGGAGGAGTTTCACCGGCTGCTCGAGGCCAGTCGTTCCGTCTCTCTCCTGAGCCTGGACGGGGCCGGCAGCTTTGCGGTGAATCTCAGCCGGGATGACGTCATGGACGCCGTGGCCTCGACCAAACAGGACGACCCGGCCGAGGCGCTGGGTCTCTCCGAGCTGCGCGACGAGGTGGCCAAGGCCATAGAGTCCCTGCCCACCAAGGAACGCTACGTGGTCTCCTTGTACTACTACGAGGAACTGACCATGAAGGAGATCGGCGAGGTGATGGGCTATACCGAGAGCCGCATCTCTCAGATGCACACCAAGGCCGTGTTCAGACTGAGAGCCAAGCTGCGCGAATACTTCGAGGAGCTATAGGCGGTGGCGGGCGAGCCGGAAGACGACGCCGAGAGAGACGACGCCGAGGAAGAGGTCGGGTCAGCCATGGAGGCGGCTGAAGAGCCGGCCGAAGAGGCGACCGAAGAGCCGCTGGAGGCTGAATCCGACGAAGAAGACGAGTCCGACGAGGCCAACGAGACTCCGGCGGTGGAGGAGCCCAAGGGCCTCTGGCGGAAGGTGCTCGGAGTCGGTGCGCTCTGGCGCAAAGTGCCCGGAGTCAGGGGCGCGAAATGGGTCGGGCGGCTGCCCGCCAACAGAAGGAACGTGGTCGTGGCCGCCGCGGCCGCCGCGGCCGTGGTCATGCTGCTGGTGTTGTTCTGGCCCACGGCGGGCGAGCGCCCCAGGCGGCATGGCCCCGTCGGGCGGGAAGCATCCGTCCCTGGAAGGACATGCACCCTGGATCCCTTCATCTTTGCCGGCCCGTCCGAAGGCGAACAGACCATATTCAAGATCACCCTGGCCATATACTTTACCACCGACGATGGCGAAAGGCTGCTCTCCGAGAACCTCAGCGCCGTCCGCCGCGATATCTACTACTTCCTGAGTCACAGCGTGGCGGAAAGGTCCTTCCCCGGCCAGAAGGCCGAGCTGCAGGAGCAGGTCAGAAACATCCTGAACGCCAGATTCGGGGCGGGGCAGGTGGAGAGGGTCTACTTCAGAGACTTTCTGGTGGTGTGAGGGCGGCGGGGCCGCCAGTCAAACTCCGGCGCCCAGGGGCCTCGGCAGAAACCTGATCCCTAGACGGGGCGCCGAAAAGGCCCGTCGCCGTTGGCTACGGAGCGCTGGTGGCGGGTGCGAGACGTTGAACCACAGAGACTTACTGGTGATGTGAGGGACATCATGGTTACGATATCCTCAAGCAGGCGCGCGGGAGCCGTCTACCCGGCAAGGGACGCCGGGCGGCGGCCCGAGAGGTCGGCGGAGCCTTCGAGCGAGGCCAACGACCGCGACTCACGCCGGGAGCAGCCCGAGGAGGCCGAGATCCGGAAGGAGGCCCAGCCCGACGAAGCTGGCGGTGAGCGGCGAGGAGGAGGTGGCATCAATGTGGTGGTCTGAGCGCACCCTGGATCCCCAGGCGGTAATCTGGGCGCAGCTGGTAGTCGAAGCCGTGCTCGTGGTCATGGTGGGGCTTCTGCTGTGGCGGCGCCCCAAGCAGCAGAACAAGATGGATGCCCCTCCGGCGCGCGAAGGTGTCATGGCCGCCACGGAGAACCTGCTCCGGCGGTTGGAAGAGAAGCGGCATGCCCTGGAGTCGGCGGTGGATGGCGTCAGGCTGAAGGCGGACCAAGGCGCGCTCCTGCCCGCCAACCGGGAGGCGGCCGGCCAGAAGAAACACCCGCTGGAGCAGGCCGCCAAACTGGCCGCCCGAGGCATGTCCAGCGCCGATATAGCGCGAGAGTTGGGGGTGCCCCGAGGCGAAGTGGAGATGTACCTGTCGCTGCGGCAGGCAGGCGGCCGTTGAGGGCGGCGGGGCTGCCGGCCCTCGCTCATTTGGTCTATACTTGGGTTCAGGAAAGTCACGTTCCAAGGAGGCCTGAGCGTGCGCCTCGGTCCCGGCTGCATACCCTTTCCGTTTTCCCGTCTCTACGTCATGGCCGTTGCCAGGCAGTCCTTGTTCCGGGGGCTGTACCTGGAGGTTGCCAGGGAAGTCTCCGCTGAACTCCCGCAAGGCAGAGTCCTCGACGCGGGCTGTGGCCCTGGAGACCTGGCCATGCGACTGGCCGGCCTGGCGCCGTCCCTCCAGGTATGGGGCGTGGACATCTCGAAGGACATGATCAGGCTGGCCCGTAAAAGGGCCGCCGCGACCGCCGCCGCCGACAGACTGCACTTCGAGCGGGCGGACGTGGCCTGCCTGCCTTTTGCCGCGGCCTCCTTTGACGCCTGCGTCAGCACCATTGCCCTGCACCACTGGCGCCGCCCGTGGCTGGCCCTGAGCGCGCTCTATCAGGTGCTGAGGCCCGGCGGCTTCGCTCTCATCCGCGACATCGACCGGAACGCCTCCGGCGCGGCCATCAGGGCGGCGGCTCGGCGCCACGGGGCGGCGGTGCGCCTTATCCATCTCGCCCGCCTGATAGAGTCCTTCCCCAGCCAGGAGTCTCTGCGCCGGCTCCTGGCGGAGAGCCCTTTCCCGACCTTCAGCGTGGAGCGGTGCGGGGTGTTTCTGCGCGCCCGGCTGGAGAAATGACAGGCCAGGCGAGACATTCATTCACCTTGACACCGAATACCTTCCTGGATGATAGTTCAAGCGACATAACGGACCCAGGCGCCCTAAGGGCTCAATAGGGAAGCCGGTGAGAATCCGGCGCTGCCCCGCAACTGTGAGCGGAACGAAACCCACGTATGCCACTGTCCCGATAGGGATGGGAAGGCGGGGGATTAGGTAGCCGCAAGTCAGGAGACCTGCCTGGGATGATCCGCGAGGGCCTTAGGGCTTTCGGGATGCCTTTCGTGGGAGAGGTTTTTGGGCCGCTCGAGTCCCGTTTCCCGAGAGGAGGCGGGGCTTTTTTGTTCCGCCCGTCTCCAGAAATCTCCGTCCACGCAAAACCCATCCCGCCCCGGAAGACCTCGCGCTAACCCATTGCTTTGGGCCCGCGGGGGCCTCACGGAAAGGGGATTTGGAAAATGCGGTCAGGCCGGATTCTGGTCGGAGGGGTGTTGTTCATGTGGGCCTTGATGGGCCTGCTTGTGGCGGCGGGGACAGCGATTGGCGGGGAGAACCCTAATGGAGGAAATGCTCCGGCGTCGGAGGTTCTGCTCCTCAGCCCGGTTGTCGTCTCCGGCAGCCGCTTCACTGAGTCAGCAACTGATGTTCCCAATAAGGTAGTCGTTATCGACTCGAAGGCCGTCCAGGAGTCGCGGGCGGCCGACCTGGGTGAGTTGCTCCTGGGCAAGAGTTCCTTCAATGTTCGCGGCTACGGCAATCCCGGCTCACTCCAAACCATCAGCCTGCGGGGAGCATCAGCCAACCAGGTGCTGGTGATGATCGACGGCAGGCCGCTCAACTCCGTGACCTCGGGCGGGGCCAACCTGGCCGAGGTCATGCTGGACCAGGTCGAGCGGGTCGAGGTCATCGAGGGACCGTATTCGCACCTCTACGGCAGCGGCGCGGTGGGAGGGGTGGTGAATGTCATCACCAAGGCGCCCCCCCGGAAGTTCGCGGCCTCGGCCTTGGCTGCTTACGGGTCGGCCAATACGCGGGTCTACCGGGCTTCGGCAGGCGATACCGTGGGCCAATTCGGATTTGTTCTCACGGGTGGGGCGCACCTCTCAGACGGCTTCCGGCCCAACTCCGATCTTGATGCCTGCAACGCCTCGGGAAAGTTCACTCTGAACCTGGGGGGGCTCGGCTTGAGTCTCTTCACGGACGTCTACCGTGACGAGACAGGCGTGCCCGGCTCCAAGCCCGGCCCCGGTGAGGTTGTATCCCTGGGCAACGCCGAGGTACGCAACCTGACCGAGCGCAACCGCACCCAGCTTCTCAACAATACCTTGGTTGCCGAGTTGAGCCCTTGCGAGGGGCTTACCCTCAGGGGCAGGTTTTTCCAGGATTTGCGCCAGCTTGACGACTTCGGCCGCTGCCTGTTCTATGACCCGCTCGATGTCCCGCCTTATTATTCACTGGTCGACAACCGCTTCGCTGACAAGTTTGACACCCTCATCTTCGGAGGCAGTCTGGAGGCCGAGGCCGAGCGCGGCATCAGCCGCCTGGTGGCGGGTGCGGATTGGCACTACGACAGCGTGGAGGTGAGCAAAAGCCGCACTCCAGATTCCGGCGCCGCAACGGCCTTGCCGGGCTATGACCGGAACCGGACGTCTTACGGCGTCTTCGCCAGGGAGCGGCTCCAGATCTGCAAGCCGCTGGCGGTGTACCTGGGGGCACGCTTCGATCAAGACACGACCTTCGGCAAGGCCATCAGCCCCGATGCCGGGTTTACCCTGATGGTGGGGGAAAAAGACACCCTGCGCGGTTCGGTGGCCGAGGTCTACCGCGCCCCAACCTTCAACGAGATGTTCTGGCCCGGAGGCGGCAACCCCGACCTGAAGCCGGAGAGCGGCTGGAGCTCGGAGCTTGGCTGGCGCCGCGATCTGGTTCCCGGAAAGCTTACCCTGGACATGTCGCTCTTCTATTGGCGGATCAAGGATAAGATAAACTGGCGCCTCGACCCTGCAACCTTCGGCTACAGCCCCGAGAACATAGACAAGCAGGAGACCAAAGGGGCAACGGTGTCCTTGGCCGCGCGCCCCGTTGAGGCCCTGGAGCTTCAGGCGACTTACACCCTCCTGGATGCCAGACAGCGGAACCTCGAGATGAACTACGTGAGCTTTCAGGAGGAGACCGTGTGGCGTCGCGCCGACATCGTTCCCCGCCACCAGATGACCTTCCTCGCCGCCTATAGCTGGGCTGCCGGAACCAAAACCTACCTGCGTGGGCTTTACGAGAGCAAGCGCCTGAGCCGGTTCAAAAACCCCGGCGAGCCGCTGGAGCCAGTCCTGCTGCTCTGGGCCGGGGCCAGCCAGCGCCTGGGTGACAACCTGGAGCTGTTTTTAGAGGCCGAGAACCTGCTTGACGAAGACTACAGCCTCCAGGCCGGACTGCCCGGAGACGGCGACTACCCCGCCCCGCCGCTCAACTTCCTGGGCGGCCTGCGGCTGCGCTACTGAGAGGAGCGAGGTGGTGACAAGAATGAAGTCCGGCACTCCCTTCCGTCTTGGAACCACCTCCTTCATCTATCCCGATAGCTGGCTTGCCAACGTGGAGCGGCTGGCCGGCCGGGTCCACGACGTCGAAATTCTCTTCTTCGACCTCGACAACCCCGATACCTGGCCTTGTCCCACGGAACAGAGCGCGCTGGCGGAGTGGAAATCCCGTGCCCAGCTCACCTACACACTCCACACTCCGCTGAAGGTGAGCCTGGCAAGCGAGGATGAGCGGCGGCGCCGGGAGTCCGTGGCAACGGTCTGCCGCGCTATCGAACTCGCCGCCCCATTCGAGCCGGACGCTTATGTGGTGCACGTGTGCCTGGGCGAGCGCGAACACGACCCGTTTCCCGCCGATTTGGCGGCCTGGCGCCGCCGTGCGGTTCGTTCTCTGGAGGAAATCCTCGCCCGAGGCGTAGCTCCGGGCGATCTGTGCGTGGAGTCGCTCGACTACGATTTTGCTTATATCGAACCGGTGATCTCCGACCTTGGTCTCTCGGCGGCTATTGACATCGGACATCTGCGACGGGACGGCCGTTCCGAAGGGGAGCTGCTACGCCGCAATCTGCACCGGGTCCGCTTGATCCACTGGCACGGCGTGGATCCTTCGGGCCGAGACCACCGCTCCCTGGCCCACTACCCGCGGGAGCATGCCCGCCGGCTGCTCGACATGCTGCTGGAGGAGTCCTACCGAGGGGTACTCACCCTCGAGGTCTTTGGCGAGAGCGACTTCGAGGAGTCACTGGCTATCGTCGGGTCGCTTCTGGAGGGCCGGTGAGGATGAAGGACAGGCGCTGATGGAAGGAACGGACAGCCATCGCATTATTCTCGTGGGAGGCGGGGCGCGCTCCGGCAAGAGCGCCTTCGCCGTATCGTTGGCCCGCCGCCTGGGGGCACGGCGCGCGTTCGTGGCCACGGCACAGGCACTTGATCCGGAGATGCGGGAACGCATCGACCACCACGTCCGGGAACGCGGCGGTGACTTCCAGACCATTGAGGAGCCTGTCCATCTTCCGGCGAGGATCGAGGAACTCCGCAATATCGACGTCGTGGTGGTGGACTGCCTGACCCTTTGGCTGTCCAATCTGCTCCTGCAAAATACTTCCCCCTCGCGGATCCTGGAACGGGTGGAGGAGCTGTCGGCGGCCATGGCACGGCGCAGGTTCCATGCCATCGTCGTAACCAATGAGGTGGGGATGGGCCTGGTGCCTGAAACAGCGCTCGGGCGCGACTTCCGTGACATTTGCGGCCGCGCCCATCAGCGTATCGCCCAATGCGCCGACGAGATCTATTTGACCGTCCTGGGCTCCGTGCTGCGCCTTCCGCCCGGCCCGGTAACAGCGGTAACGGCTCAATCCTCTGGAGGTTATCCCACATGAAGATTCTAGACGAAGCCTGTTCCAGGATTACCCAGGTTGACCCTCGCTTCGGCGAAGAAACGCAGCGGCTGCTCGACGCCAAGACGAAACCGCGCCGCAGCCTGGGCCGCCTGGAAGAACTCGCCTGCCAGATTGCGGCGATACGCGGAACAACCCGGCCATCGCTTCCCCGGAAGGCGATAGTCGTCATGGGGGCGGATCACGGCGTGGCGGAAGAGGGCGTGAGCGCCTACCCCCAGGAGGTCACCAGCCAGATGCTACTCAACTTCGCCCGCGGCGGCGCGGCGATCAACGTGCTGGCCCGGCACGCGGGTGCCCAAGTGGTTGTGGTGGACATGGGGACGAAGGAAGCCCTCCCTCCAATGGCGGAAATCCGCTCCCACCGCATCGGCCCGGGAACCCGCAACTTCACGCGAGGGCCGGCCATGACCCGGGAGGAGGCGGTATCCGCTGTCGAAGCGGGAATCCTGGTCGCCGAGGAACTGGCCCGTGACGGTATCGGGCTTCTTGGCATTGGAGATATGGGGATCGGAAACACCACGGCCGCCAGCGCCCTCGCCTCGGTGTTCATCGGGGTGCCCCCAGAGGAGGTCACCGGTCGCGGCACGGGAATCGACGATGCGGGTCTTCAGCGCAAGATCGACGCCATCCGGCGCGGGCTGGAGGTCAACCGCCCTGATCGAAGGGATGCCTTAGGTACGTTGGCCCAGGTGGGAGGATTTGAGATCGCGGGGTTGGCCGGCGTGGTTCTGGGAGGCGCCGCCTGCAGGATTCCCGTGGTGGTCGATGGTTTCATCGCCAGCGCGGCGGCACTGTCGGCCGCACGTATAGCCTGGAACGCGACCGGCTACCTGATCGCCTCGCACCGCTCTGTCGAGTTCGGCCATCGTCTGGTGCTCCAGGCCCTGGGTGTCACGCCACTCCTGGACCTGGACCTGCGCCTGGGCGAGGGGACCGGGGCGGCACTGGCCATGGGCCTCCTCGACGCCTCGCTACGCATCCTCCACGAGATGGCAACCTTCGATTCGGCCGGAGTCAGTGATGCCGGCGCGTAGTATACTCGCAAGTCTGGAGCCGTCACTGGCCCTGTTTGCGGCCGCGGTGGCGCTCGATTTCCTGAGCGTCGAGTTTCCGAATGCCGTCCATCCCGTCGCGTGGATGGGCCAGACCATCTCGTGGCTCGAGCGGCTGTTGCCCAAGAGGAGCGGCGCGCTCCGGCAACTGGCGGCGGGGTCACTGCTGGTGCTGGCGGTTCCTGGAGCTTTCGCCGGCGCCAGCATGCTGCTCGGCTCGAGCGGACGCCGTTGGCCGCTAATAACGTTCGCCGCCTCCGCCCTCCTGCTCAAGTCAACCTTCGCCTTGGGGGCGCTTGGGCGGGCGGGCGTCGCCGTCCGGGACGATCTCGCCAGAGGCAGGCTTGCCGAGGCACGCCACGGCCTTCGGAGTCTATGCGGTCGCGAGGCCACTAACCTGCCCGAACCTCTGCTCGTGGCCGCGACGGTTGAGTCTTTGGCCGAGAATGCCTCCGACAGCTTCGTGGCCCCGCTCTTCTACTACCTGCTGCTGGGCCTGCCCGGAGCCGTTTTCTACCGCGCGGTCAACACGCTCGACGCCATGATCGGGTACCACGGCCGATACGAATATCTCGGAAAGGCCTCCGCCTTGCTCGACGACCTCCTCAATCTTATCCCCGCTCGATTGACGGCGGGATTCCTGTTGCTGGCCGGGTGGTGTTGCCGACAGGACGCGCGACGCGGCTGGCGCATCTTGAGGCGAGACGGGGCAAAACCCGAGAGCCCCAACGCCGGCTGCCCCATGGCCGCAATGGCCGGGTTGCTCCAGGTCGAGTTGGAGAAGAAGGGACACTACCGCCTCGGAGACCCTCTCCAGGCGCTCGAAATCTCCAGGATTGACGAGGCGTGGCGGCTGGTAACGGTCTGCTGCTACATGGCGGCGGGTCTTGTTGCCGCCGCCTTGGGGGTCCGCCATGCCTATGCCGGCTAGCACGGCTCCACGCATTCATGGCGGGCTGCTCGATGAAGAACTGCAAGCCTTGGGCATCGATCCTGCCCAGGTTCTTGACTTCAGCGTAAGCACGAATCCCTATGGACCCTGCCCGGCGGTGGTGGACGCGGTGCGCTCCACGCCTATCGACCGCTACCCAGACCCCACGGCCCGGACAGTGCGGGCGGTCATGGCGTCTCAGCTCGGAATCCACCCCGACCAGGTCGCCCTGGGCAATGGGGCCGCGGACCTCTTGTGGACGTTGGCCCGCACGCTTATCCGCCCCGGTTCCACGGCGGTGATCGTGGAGCCGACGTTCTGCGAGTTCCGGGCGGCCGTCCATGCCGCGGGTGGGTACGCCGTCCAATGGCGAGCACGGGAAGCCGACCGATTTGCCGTCGACCTGGCGGCCATAGGCCAGTTGGCCCGCGATGAGAAGGCCGACGTGCTTTACCTTTGCGCGCCCAACACCCCCACGGGCATCCCGATTCCCGCAAGTGAGGTAACGGTCCTGGCCCTCGCGCACCGCCAGGTCACCGTTGTTCTGGATCAGTCCTTCCTTCCCCTGAGTGAGCAATTCGCGGATGCAACGGTTCGCTTCCCCGACAACGTGGTCTGTGTTCGGTCACTCACCAAGGAACATGCCATCCCAGGGGTGCGTGTGGGTTATCTGATTTCCACCCCGAGAGTTGCCGCCCAAGTGGAGGCGTACCGCCCGGCTTGGACAACGAGCGCCATGGCTCAGGCGGCAGCCCTGGTGGCATGCCGGCAGACGGGCTTCGTGGAGGAGAGCCGGCGCAAGCTGCTGGCGGACCGCGAACGTCTTGCCGCCATGCTTCGCAACCTGGATCTCGATCCGTTGCCTTCCGCGACCCCATTCTTCCTGGTTCGAGTGAGGGACGGCGGAAAGCTAAGGCAACGGCTGCTTCAGCGGCACCAAATCCTGGTGCGCGACTGTACCTCGTTTGGCCTGGCGGACTTTATTCGTCTTTCCGCTCGGCCCGAACCTGATTGTGAACGCCTCCTGGCAGCGCTCAAGGAGGAGCTTCCCTCATGTTAGCTCCGACCCTCATGGTCCAGGGAACGGCCTCGTCGGTCGGCAAGAGCCTGCTCGTTACCGCGCTCTGTCGCCTCTTCCGCCGGCAGGGCCTCCGTGTCGCCCCTTTCAAGGCACAGAACATGTCGCTCAACTCCGCGGTAACACCGGGCGGCCTGGAGATAGGACGGGCGCAGGCCGTCCAGGCCGAGGCAGCGGGGGTCGCGGCGGCGGTGGAGATGAATCCGATCTTGCTGAAGCCGGAGGGAGACGCCCGTTCCCAGGTGGTGGTGCTGGGAAAGCCGATGGGGAGCATGACGGCCGTGGAGTACCACGGATACAAACCGCAACTTCGCCGCGTGGTCGCCGATGCCCTCTTGGGGCTGCGCGAGGGTTACGATCTCGTCGTTATCGAGGGCGCTGGGAGTCCGGCTGAGATCAATCTCAAGGAGCACGACCTCGTCAACATGGACGTAGCCAGGCTGGCGGATGCCCCCGTGCTGCTGGTCGGGGATATTGATCGAGGAGGGGTCTTCGCCTCGTTTGTCGGCACGCTGGAGCTGCTGGACCCGCACGAGCGAGCGCTTGTCGCCGCCTTCGTGGTGAACAAGTTTCGTGGCGATATGGCGCTGCTCAAAGACGGCCTGGATTTTCTCACGCGGCGTACCGGCAAGCCGGTGCTGGGCGTGGTGCCCTACATTCGGAACCTGCGGATAGCCGAGGAGGACTCCACCTCTCTTGAGGACAGGGCTGCCCGCCGCGGGAGTGATCGAGACCAGCTCAATATTACGGTAATCCGGCTGCCGCGCATCTCCAATCATGATGACTTTGAACCCCTGGAGCACGAAACAGGCGTGGTCGTACGCTTCGTGGAGCGAGCGGAGGAACTCCGCGGCGCCGACCTCGTGATCCTGCCAGGCTCAAAAAACACGGTGGCGGATCTGGCTTGGCTGCGAGCCAACGGGATGTTCGAAGCGCTCAAGACTCGCGCCCGAAACGGCGAGCCGGTGCTGGGGATTTGCGGCGGCTGCCAGATGCTCGGGGAGGAAATCGAAGACCCCTACGGGGTCGAGTCCTCGGAGAAACGGGTGGCCGCGCTGGGCCTGTTGCCGTTGAAGACCCGTTTCGCACGGGAAAAGATCACCGCGCAAATCGGGGCACTTGCCCTGGATGCATCGTTTCTGCACCACAAGCGCGCCGCGCAAGAAGGCCTGTCAGGCTACGAGATACACATGGGCGTCGTGGAGCGAACCCGTCCCTGCGCGATCCCCTTCGAGATTCGGACCCGCAATGGGCGTGAGGAGCAAATCCTGGAGGGGGCCATTGACGATACGGGTGCCGTGGTCGGTACGATGATACACGGCCTCTTCGAGAACGACTCGGTTCGCAATTGCCTCCTGGCCTTTCTGCGGAAACGGAAGGGACTCCCCGATGCCGCATCCCCGCGGCGCATTCCGGCCAAGGAGGCCGAATACGACCGGCTGGCGGCGGTAGTGCGCGCGCACCTTGACTACGAGCTGCTCCAGCGCGTTACCGGCCTGAACCTGGTCCCCCCCGCGTGAGCGCGCTTCGTCCCTTTGCCGTCGCCATTGGCTTCCTTACCCGCGTCCCGGTAAGAACCGGTGCGATCCAGGACGCGGAGCGCGCGCGGTCGATTACCTGTTTCCCGGTGGTCGGCTTGGCGCTCGGTCTGGTGCTGGCGGGGGCGGAGCGGCTTGCCCACGGACGCCTCTCACTGAATCTGATTGCCGTCGGCCTGGTCGGACTCCTGGCGGGGCTTACGGGTGGGCTTCATCTGGATGGGTTAGCCGATGTTTTTGATGGCCTTGGCGGCGGTCGCGGAGACCGGGAGCGCATGCTGACGATCATGCGTGACAGCCGTATCGGCTCCCACGGAGCCGCGGCCCTCACCCTGCTACTGACCGGCAAGGTGATCGCGGTGGCCGAGGTCTTGCGGTACGGCGCTGTCTGGCCACTGGTCACTTGTTTTGTCGCGGCCCGCTGGGCAGTCATTCCGCTGGTGGTTTTCTTTCCGTACGCCAGGAGCGAAGGACTAGGAAAGGCATTCAACGGCCACGTTCGACTTTCGCACTTCATCGGGGCAACTTGCCTGGCGGCGGCTTGCATCGGCTGGGTAGGCTGTGCCTCGATCGCGCCAACCGCCTCCGCGCTCGCCGTCGTATTGGCGCTTGGCGCCTGGGCCCACCGCCGCTTGGGTGGCCTCACGGGCGACGTCTATGGCGCGGCCATCGAACTGGCTGAACTTGCCTTTCTGGTGGCTGCCGGTCGGGTGGTCTGACGCCCCCCGCGGCAAACATCGTTGACGGTCTTGTTAGAATCGCTCGGTTAACCCAAAACTGTAACTGATTGGCCTGCCGTCGGCGTGCATGCTATAGTGCCGATGTGCCGGTCGCCCGAGGGACGCCGGAGGGAGGGAAGACGGGCATGTGGTCTGGTTCAAAGACTGGTTCACGGGTGCTGCGCTTGCTGGCCCTGCTCCTGGTGGGGCTGTCAATGGCGGTGGCCTGCTCGGAGCAGCCGACCTCCAAGGTTCCGCCTTCGCCGCCGGTCCCCTATGATCCCGCGCTTCCGTCGCTGCTGAAGTACGGAAGGGACGCCTGTCCCTGGTGCGTCAAGATGCAGCCCATCCTGCAAGATCTGAGCGCCGGGTATCGCGGCAAGCTGAACGTGAACGATGTAAACGTGGACGAGCAGCCGGATCTGGCTCGGCGGGCCGGGGTGGATCTTCTCCCAACGGTTATTATCTACAATCCGGCGGGCTTTGAGGTCGCCCGTCACGTGGGCTTCTGGCCCAAAGAGGAGATAGTCGCCAAACTGCATGATCTGGGCATAAACCGATGAACCGGCCGAGGAATGCCATGTTCGAGAAGATCCTTATCGCCACTGATTTTTCAGCACCGGCTGACCGCCTGGTGGAGCACGCGGGGGAACTCCTCGCCTGGGGCGCGAAGGAGGCCGTCCTGGCCCATTTCGTGGAAAGCCCGGACCGGCTGCGGCTGGCCGGGGAGATGCTGGGCCATGCCGCCGAGATGCTGCGGGAGCGGGAGGCCCGCCTGCGGGAGATGGGGTTTTTTCAGACCAGCTCGCGGCTGGATGTCGGCCTGCCCGGCAGGATGCTTCATGACCTGTGCCAGGAGATCAACCCTTCCCTGGTGGTCCTGGGCTCTCATGGCAAGGGCATATGGAAGAGGGCGCTGCTCGGCGGTACCTCCGATGCCGTCATGAGAACCTCCCGGTGGCCGCTGCTGCTGGTGAGGGTGGCCCTGCTGGAGGGCGATGTCCCCCAGCGGCTCTTCGATACCCGCGCGGTGCTCTACCCCACGGACTTTTCGGTCAACGCGGCCGCCGTCCCGCGCTACCTGAAGCGGCTGCCCGGCCTGGAGCGGGTGGGCCTCCTCCACGTCCATGAGCGCAGCCGCATAGAGCCTTATCTCATCGGCCGCCTCGATGAGTTCGACCGTATCGACCGCGAGCGCCTGGATCTCATCCGAAACCACCTCCTCGCCGGGGGGGTGAAAGAGGTCGAGGTCGCCATGGAGATGGGGAACGCGGCGCGCTCCATCCTGGACTGCTCCGAGCGGGGTGACTACAAACTGGTGGCCCTGGGCCTGCGAGGCCGCACCCTGCTCGATGACGTCTTCATCGGAAGCGTGGCCGCCAACCTGGCCCGCTATTCCAAGGTGCCGCTTCTGTTGGTCCCGCATACGGCGTAGCCGGTACCTGGTTGCGTAAGTTGTTGACCTGATTTTAAATCGTTCGCCCTGAGGTATCGAAGGGCGAACGGTGTCACGGGCGTTCGTGCTTCTATACATCAGCACGAACGCAAACACCCAGAACCAGTTACTGCAAACAGATATTAGCGGCCCCGTCCCGCCTCCTCGGCTCGGGCGCGGCAGCGGGCGCAGCGCTCCAGCAGCTCCCGCCGGGAACGCTGCCGGTCCACCCGCCCCCCCGGCTCGGGCGCGTTCCACTCCAGCGGGGTGCGGTGGCGCATCCCCCGCCTGGCCATCTCAGAGGCCAAGGCGTCGTGGCGCCGCCTGATGTTATGGACCTCCACCAGCCCCCCGTCCAGGTAGCCGCGCAAAGACTTGCCCCGCCGCAGCGCCCCCGCGAACATATGCATTTCGAGGTGTTCCGCCAGCAGGTGGTGGTCGCACATCAGGGCGGGGTCGATGTTCCACATGCGCACGACCGCCTCCCAGGCTGGACTTCCGTCGCTTGTGCTGTACAGTTGTAGCATGAGCTGGAAGCTGATCAAGCGCTACCGGGAGCTGCTCGACAAAGAGCGGGGCACGGTTCATAAAGATCCGGGCGGGAGGCTCAACGTGGCCCTGGCCTACCCGAATCTTTATCACCTGGGCATGAGCAACCTCGGCTTCCAGGTGGTCTACCGCCTTGCCAACGACCTGGACGGCGTGGTCTGTGAACGCTCCTTCCTGCCCGGAAACGGGGAGGCCGAGGAGTATGCCTCGGCCCGCTCCCCCCTGCTTACGCTGGAATCTCAACGCCCGGTGAGGGATTTCGACGTCCTGGCCTTCTCGCTCTGTTTCGAGAACGACTATTCTGGCGTGCTCCGGTTGCTGGAGCTGGCGGGCATCTCCCTGCTGGCCGCCGAGCGCCCCGAGGAGGCCCCGCTGGTGTTGGGGGGCGGGGTGGCGGCCATGCTCAACCCCGAGCCTCTGGCGGCGTTCTTTGATCTCTTCTTCGTGGGGGAGGCCGAGGCGGGGCTGGGCGCGCTGCTGAAGCGCCTGGCCGAGGCCCGGCTCGGCCCGCTCCAGAAGAAGGGGCGCTCCGAGCTGCTGGCCACCCTGGCTAGGGAGGTCCCAGGGGTTTACGTTCCCTCGTTGTACCGGCCGGAGTATCACGCGGACGGCAGGCTGGCGGCCTTTCACCCCTCGGCCGGTGTCCCGGCGCGGGTCAAGAGCCCCAAGGCGGCCCGCCTGGACCGGCCCCCGGCGGTGTCGGCCATTACCACCCCGGAGGCGGAGCTGGGAGACATGTACCTGGTGGAGGTGGCCCGTGGTTGTGGCCGGAGCTGCCGCTTCTGCGCCGCGGGTTATGTCTACCGGCCGCCACGCAATCTTGCCGCCGGGGCCGCCCTGGGGGCAATCTCGGCCCTGGAGCCGGGCAGGCGCTGCGGCCTGGTCGGCGCCGCCATATCAGACTACCCTCACGCGGCCGAGGTCGGGCGGGCGGTGGTGGAGAGGGGCGGACGCCTCTCGGTTTCCTCACTGCGGGCCGATTCCCTGGAGGCCGGGCTGCTCGCGGCCCTCCAGCGCTCCGGCTACAAGAGCGCGGCCATTGCCCCCGAGGCTGGCAGCGAACGGTTGCGGCGCCTGATCAACAAGGGCCTGACCGAGGATGACGTCAAGCGTGCCGCTGAGTCGCTGGCCAGGGCGGGGGCGGAGCGGCTCAAGCTTTATTTCATGATCGGGCTTCCCACAGAGGAGGCCGAGGACATAGGCGAGATAGTGGCCCTGGCCAAGCGGGTGAGGCACCATCTGCTAAAGAGCGTGGCCCCTTCCGGAAGCATGCCCCGGCTGGCCCTCACCGTGGCCTCCTTCGTGCCCAAGCCCCACACCCCCTTCCAGTGGGCGCCAATGACCGACGAAAAAACCCTCAAGGAGCGACTGCGGGTGCTGGAGCGCTCCTTACGCAAGGAGGCGGTGGAAGTGACCGCCGACGTTCCCAAGTACGCCTACGTTCAGGCGGTGTTGGCGAGGGGGGACCGCCGGGTCCAGGAGTTTCTCCTGGCCTGTCACGCCACCCGGAACTGGCGGAAGGTTTTCAGGCAGGTAAACCTGAACGCCGATTTCTACGCGGCCAGGTCGCGGGAGCGAGATGAACTTTTCCCCTGGGACTTCATCGACCACGGCGTCAGGAAGGACTACCTCTGGCAGGAATGGCAACGCGCCCTGGCGGGCGAGGAGACCCCGCGCTGCCGGCCCGATGTGTGCCACCGCTGCGGGGTATGCCCAAGGCGGCAGGGCCGCCAGCCAAACAAACTCCGGCGCCCATGAGCCTCGGCGGAAACCTGACCGCTGAACGAGGCGCCGAAAAGACCCATCGCCATTGGCGCGGCTACTCTACCATGAGAGAAAACGGGCCATGAGGGTCTCGTCTTCAAAGCCGCCCTCCATGGTGAACTGAGACCTTCTTACCCCCTCGCGGGTAAAACCCATTTTCTCGTAGAAACCTATTGCCCGAAGGTTGGAGGCCAGCACCCCCAGGGTGACCTTGCAGCAGCCCTGGTCTCGTGCCCAGGCGAGGGCCGCGTGCAGCAGCCCCGTGGCCAGGCCACTCCCCCGCCAGGGCGGCAGCACGAACATGCCCAGATCCAGCACGTGGGCGGAGCGCCTGAAAAAGCCCGGCGTCAGGCCGCAGGCCCCCCCCACCCGGGCGCCGTTCAGGGCCACGAGCATCAGTGCCCGCTGGGCGGCATGTTGGTTGATGAGCCAGACGGTCTGCCCGAGACCGCGCTCTCCGGGTTCGGCGCCGATGAGTCCCTCCCGAGCCACGCTTTCCAGGGCCAGCAGGAGAGAGGGGGCGTCGGATGGGCAGGCCGCGCGCACCAGCAGAACGCGGCCGTCGGCCAGCGTTAGCTCGAATGGTTCGAAGACGCGCAGTCTCTTTCCTCCTTAAGAAGGCGGCCGGCGGCTGCTCTACCGGACACCAATTCCAGGAAATCCCGCGGCATATCAATAAGTAGCACGACACTGGCCGCCATTTTGGATCCTCAATTATCAACATAGTCAACGCTTCGGGGTACTGTCAACGTCCTCCCCGGTTTGCCGACGCTCTTGCCAACGGCCATGGCCTCGGGTACATTGACCACGGAATTTAGGCACTTGCGTGCCCAGAGTCCGTGTGATTTCCCGGCGGGGGTAGCGGCATGACCAAGAAGAAAAGCTCCCGCCCGCCCGATTACTGGGCCAGGCGGGCCAAGGAAGAGGGCCTTCTCGCCCGCTCGGCCTACAAGCTCGAGGAGATGGACGAAAAGTACGGGCTGGTGCGGCCCCACGACGCCATACTGGACCTCGGCGCCGCGCCCGGTTCCTGGCTGCAGCATATCCTCAAACGGGCCTCCCAGGGTGTGGTGGTAGGTGTTGACCTTCAGCGGGCCGCCCCTAAAGTGCGGGGCAGGATGCACTTCATTCAGGCCGACGTCTTCGCGCTGGATCCGGCGAGGCTGAGGCAATTCGCCGAAACCTACGACGTAGTCCTCTCCGACCTGGCCCCGGCCACGAGCGGCTCGGCCTTCGTGGATTCCCAGCGCTCCCTGCGTCTGGCGGAGCGGGCGCTCGAACTTTCCCTGGAGGTGCTCGGGGTTGGGGGCCGCTTCGTGGTGAAGGTATTTCAGGGGGAGGATTTCGAGGCGTACCGAAGGGCGGTGGAACAAGACTTTGAAGACGTCGAGGTCTTCAAGCCGAAGAGTTCCCGCAAGGAGAGCAACGAGATATATTTGATCGCCCTGGGGCGGAAAAGCCCCCCCTGGGGCGGAACGAAAAAAACACCCGAGCGCGGGAAAATAAGCTAATAGCTGACGAGGAGGACGGACGTGTCCGGACATTCCAAATGGAGCACCATAAAGCACAAGAAGGGGGCCGCCGATGCCAAGCGCGGCAAGATCTTCACTAAACTCATCAAGGAGATCATAGTAGCGGCCCGGATGGGTGGCGGTGACGTTAGCGGCAACCCCCGCCTCAGGGCGGCGATAGGCGCGGCCAAGACCGAGAACATGCCCAAGGACAACATAGAGCGGGCCATCAAGAAGGGTACGGGGGATCTCGACGGCGTTTCCTACGAGGAAGTCCGCTACGAGGGCTACGGGCCTGGGGGCGTGGCCGTGTTGGTGGAGGCGCTCACCGACAACAAGAACCGCACGGTCTCCGAGGTGCGGCATATCTTCACTCGCACCGGGGGCAATATGGGCGAGGCAGGCTCCGTTTCCTGGATGTTCGAGAAAAAGGGCCTGATCATCATCCCCAAGGGCAAGATCAACGAAGACGCCGTGACCGCCGCGGCCCTGGAGGCGGGCGCCGAAGACGTGGTGGACGGCGGCGACACCTGGGACGTGCGGACGGGAATGGCCGAGTATGAAGACGTCAAGAAGTACTTTGAGGACCATGCCGTGCCCTTCGAGCTGGCCGAGCTGACCATGATCCCTCAGACCACCATGAAACTGTCGGACAAGCAGGCCGAACAGATGATTCGCCTGATGGAGCTGCTCGAGGACCACGACGACATTCAGCACGTGTATGCCAACTTCGACATAGACGAAAGCCTCATGGAGGCTGCCGGGGCGTGAGTCTTTTCCGCCGCCGGCTCTGGCCATGATGGTCCTCGGAGTCGACCCCGGCAGCCGCGTCACCGGCTACGGTCTGGTGGAGGAGCGAGGCCGCGAGCTTCATTATGTTGCCAGTGGGGTAATCAGGCCCGCTGGTTCATTGGCGGTCAGGTTGCACCGGATACACCAGGAACTGCTTCAGATCATCGCCCTGCACGCTCCGGGGGAGGCGGCGGTGGAAGAGGTCTTCCTGGCCCGCAACTTCAAGTCCTCCCTGGCCTTGGGTGAGGCGAGGGGAGTGGCGCTGCTGGCGGCGGCGGGCTGTGGCCTGGAGGTCTTCGAGTACAGCGCCCTCGAGGTGAAGAAGGCGGTCGTGGGCTACGGTCACGCCGGAAAGGAGCAGGTGCGGGCCATGATCGTGCGCCTGCTGGCACTGGCTCCGGAAGAGGTGCCGCGTACCGATGCCTCCGACGCCCTGGCGGTGGCCATATGCCACCTCAACTCCCGGCGTTTGGCCTTCCTGGCCACGGGTAAGGGAACGCCGCGATAATCGGAATGATAGGAATCTGATGATAGCCAGCCTGGAAGGACGGCTCCTGCGGCGCCTGCCCCAGAGGGTGACAATAGACGTCGGCGGCGTGGGTTACGCGGTGGAGATCCCGCTTTCCACCTACTACGTTCTGCCTCCCGAGGGGCAGCGCGTGCTCCTCCTCACCCATCTGCACCTTCAGGACGATGCCCTGCGCCTCTTCGGCTTTGCCACCGTGGCCGAGCGGGAGATGTTTCTGTGCCTTATATCCGTGTCGCGCATCGGGCCGAAGGCGGCCATGGGAATTCTCTCCGGTATCGGGGTGGCCGAGCTGCGGGCGGCGGTGCTGGAGGCAAACGTAGCCAGGTTGGCCCGCATTCCCGGCGTGGGCAAAAAGTCCGCCGAGCGCCTGGCGCTGGAGCTGAAAGAGAAGGTCGTCGCCCTGGACGGCCTGGACGGGCCTCCCTCCACGGCGCCACGGCCGGAACCTGATGACCAGATACGTGCCGATGCCCTTTCAGCGTTGCTCAACCTCGGCTATCATCGCCAGCAGGCCGAGAAGGCCCTTGCCGACGCCTGGGCCAGGGGGGAGCACGGCCTGGAAGCCGTCTTGAGGGCGGCGCTGAACAGCCTGACCTGAGGGGCGGCTGGGCCGCCGGCCAATTTCCGGCACCCATGTTCCTTTGTGGCCAGATGAGCGCGCCTGGCATCTGGACGTTTATCAACGGCCTGTTGGGGGGTCAGTCCTTTTTGGTGGGAAGCTTCCATAGCAGGGCCGACAACAAGACGAGAACCACCGCGGCCAGGATGGTTATCCCGGTAAGGATGAGGGTCAGCCATTGCCAAGACAGATCGAACACCGCCACTCCCCAGCATTCTGCCTAAGGAATCCCTCGCGTGCCTGAAGAAACCAACCTCTTACTGATACTCTCCTATAATACAATATGCAAGAAAAGTCAAGAGGATAAGTTCCTAAAGATTTTTTACCATATTATGAGGCCACGCTATTCCGGCCGTCCATGTAGGGGCGCAAGGCCTCCGGAATCAGCACGGTTCCGTCGGCCTGCTGGCAGTTTTCCAGTAGCGCGGCCAGGGTGCGCCCGACGGCCAGTCCTGAACCATTGATGGTGTGTACCAGCTCGGTGCCCTTCTTCCCCTCGCGCTTAAAACGGATATTGGCGCGCCGGGCCTGGAAGTCCGTGAAGGTGGAGCAGGAGGAGATCTCGCGGTACATCCGCTGTCCTGGCATCCAGACTTCTATGTCGTAGGTCTTGGCCGAGGCAAAACCCAGGTCTCCGGTGCAAAGGGCTATCACCCGGTAGGGCAGGCCCAGGATCCGCAGGACTTCCTCGGCATCGGCCAGCAGGGCCTCCATCTCCCGGAGAGACTCCTCGGGTCGGGTGAACTTGACCAGCTCCACCTTATTGAACTGATGCTGCCTTATGAGGCCGCGCGCGTCCTTGCCGTGGGAGCCGGCCTCCGCCCGGAAGCAGGGCGTATATGAACAGTATTTGAGCGGCAGTATGCCTTCCGCAAGCGTTTCGTCGCGGTGCAGGTTGGTTACCGGTACCTCGGCCGTGGGGATGAGATAGTAGTCCCACCCTTCGAGCTTGAAGAGGTCTTCCTTGAACTTGGGCAGTTGTCCGGTGGCGGTCATGGACTGCTCGTTGACTATGAAGGGGGGCAGCACCTCGATATAGCCGTGGCTTTTTTGGGTGTGCAGATCGAGCATAAAATTTATGAGGGCTCGCTCCAGCCTGGCCCCGGCCCCCTTGTAGACGGTGAAGCGGGACCCCGCCAGCTTGGCCCCCCGGGTGAAATCCAGAATGCCCAGCCGCTCGCCGATGTCCCAATGATTGAGCGGCTCGAAGCCGAACTCGGGAGGCGTTCCCCAGTGCCTTAAGACCGGGTTGTCGGAAGAGTCCTTGCCCTCGGGCACGTCGGGGTCGGGCAGGTTGGGCACGAGCAGCAGCAGGGACTGCATTTCGGTTTCGATTTGCGCCAGTTCCCCGTCGAGGGCGCTGATGCGCTCCCCCACTTCGCGCATCTCGGCCATGGCCTCGGCCGCGGTCTCGCCCCGTTTCCTGGCGGCGCCTATGGCCGCGCTGGCCACGTTGCGTTGGTGTTTCAGCGCCTCGGTCTGGGCCAGGAGGTCACGGCGGCGGGCATCCAGGGCGGCGAAGCCGGACATGCTGAGGTCCGAGCGGCGCAGGCGCAGCATTTCTTGAATTTTATCCAGGTTGTTACGCACGAACTTGAGGTCGAGCATGGTTCGCCTCCCTTTATCCGGCCAAATGTAGCAGACTGGCCGTGGAGGGACAACCGCCCGCTTGACGGGGAACCGGCGCGAGAATAAACTTTTGGCGATGCAAACGCGGGCTGGAAAATACGAAATACAAGAAGCGGGCCAATTGCGGGCCCGTAAGGCCTCGGAACGCAGGCTGGCCCTGGCCCGTCGGGACTTCCTGCCACCCGCCGTCCGCGCCATCATGAGCCACGGTATCGGCAGGCGGCTGCTCGCCCTGGGGGAGTTTCGGCGCTCCCGCGGCGTTATGTTCTATCTGTCTTTCCGCAGCGAGGTGGAGACCCCAGGCCTGATAGACCGGGCGCGGGCCTTGGGCAAGGAGATAGCCGTGCCCCTGGTGCGGGCGAGATCCCTGGTCCCCTGCCGCTATACGACCTCCGCGGACCTGGCTCCCAGTGAGCTGGGCATAATGGAACCGCGCCCGGAGTGCGCCTGCCCGGTGCCGCCGGCGGGAATAGACCTGATTCTGGTCCCGGGCACCGCCTTTGACGCGCGCGGGAACAGGCTAGGATACGGCCAGGGCTACTACGACCGCCTGTTGGCCGACGCCCCCGAGGCGCTGCGGGTGGCCCTGGCCTTCGAGTGCCAACTGCTGCCTTCGGTCACGGCCGAGCCTCACGACCTGCCCATGGACGTCATACTTACCGAGGAGCGCTGCCTGCGCACTTCCGCCCGCCCGGTGAACCGCTAGGGCTTCAGGCTATGGCCCGTTGAAAAAGGCTTGTCCGCACGGCCTGCTCAGAAAAAATACTGGCTGGCGGCCCTGCCGCCCGCCGCGGCTGGGCGTTTTTCAGCTGGCTGCCATGGCCTCCAGCTTTTTGAGGTTCCCTTGCTCTCCCAGCACGATGAGGGTATCGCCTTCGCTCAGCCTGGTCTGGGGGCGGGGGTTGAAGACCATCTGGCCGTCGGAGCGCCGAATGGCCACCACCAGCAGGTCGAGATCGGCCTTGATGGCCGAGTCCACCAGGGTGTGCCCGACGAGCGTGGAGTCGGCTGCTATCTGGACTTCTTCCATGCGTAGCTCCAGGCTGTGGCCATGGACCACCAGGTCGACGAAGTCCGACACCGCCGGCCGGGCCACCGCCTCGGCCATGCGCCTTCCCCCCAGCCGGTAGGGCAGGACGACCTTGTCGGCCCCGGCCCGGAGCAGTTTGCCGCGGTTGACCTCTTCCTCGGCCCGGCTGAGGATGAACAGGTCGGGGTTGAGGCCCCTGGCGGTGAGAACGATGAAGACGTTGTCGGCGTCGGAGCGCACGGCGCTGATGACTCCCCTGGCCTGGCCGATGCCCGCCTGCCGCAGCACACCCTCTTCCGTGGCCCGGCCGGCGACGTAAAGGTAGCCCAGTTCGTCCAGCCCGCTAAGCTGCTCGGGGTCGTTTTCTATTATCACGAAGGGGAGCGCGCGGGCGGCGAGCTCGGCCGCCACCACCCCGCCGATGCGGCCGAAACCACAGATTATGTAGTGGCCCCGGAGGGCGCCTATCTTCTTGACCAATTTCCTCCTCCCCATGGTCTCCCGGAGCTGGCCGCCGACAACGATCCGGGTTACGGTGGCGAAGACGTAGGCGAAGTAGCTCACCCCGGCGATGATGAGAACCGAGGTGAAGGCCATGCCCGCCGGCGACAAGGGGTGGATCTGGCCGTAGCCCACGGTGGTGACCGTGGTGATGGTCATGAAGAAGGCGTCGGCCGCATTCCAGCCCTCGATGAGCACATAGCCGATGGTGCCGAAGGCCAGCACCAGGAGCGCCCCAATTATGTCGATTATGACGCGCTTGCGGTTGTCCATAAGCTACCTGACACCGGACGTCTATAAAGAGCGGCGGGCGTTGCCGCCCTTGTCGCGGCTCGCTTGCCGGGTTACATAAAGAAACTACTTTGGAGGATTCCGCCGGGGAATGCAACAACCACGCCTGCTGTTTGCCAACGCCGAAGGGCAAGTGTTTGAACATCCCAGGCTGCTCATGGCCGGCCGGGCGGCGGATCTGCTGGTCCTGCCCGAGGCGTCGGACCTGACAACCATGCCCGAGGGCAGCGACCTCTTCGTGCTGCCGGAGCGTCGGCCCGTGGGGTTTGACCCGGACCTGGGCCGCTTCATGGTGCTGCGCCAGGACCCCTACAGTGGCGAGACCGGGGGTATCCGGGCCGTGGCGGCTTTTATGTCTCCGGCCCACACCCAGACCCTTACCTGCGCCTGGGCCGGGGAGAAGGGTGTTCCGCCGCTGCCCCTGTTCGCCTACACCGCCGTTGGCTGGCAAAAAGGCCGGATGGTCGTCGCCGGCCTCCGGGTAGACCGCGACCGGCGCCAGGAGCTGGGCGGTTTTCTTTTCGACCACGAGGCCATCGAGGCGGGGGTGAGGGAGGTGACGGCCCGCTACCCCGAGAACAGGCTCTTCGCCCACCTGGGCGGCTGTGCCTTGCGCTACGGTTGCCCGGCGGCGCGCAACCTCTTCCTGGGGCGCTTCGAGGCCCCGCTGCCGACCTCGCAGCGCTGCAACGCCCGTTGCGTGGGCTGCATCTCCAGGCAGGAAGGCTGCGTCCCCGCGACCCAAGAGCGCCTGGCCTTCCTGCCCAGCGCGGCCGAGGTGGCCGAGGTGGCCCTCCACCACCTGGCCAACGAACCCCAGGGGGTGGTCAGCTTCGGTCAGGGCTGCGAGGGCGAGCCGCTGACCCGCTCCGACGTGCTGGCCGACGCCGTGGCACGAATCCGCGCCCTCGACGCCCGCGGTACCATAAACCTCAACACCAATGCCAGCCTGCCCGCCGGGCTGGAAAAGGTCGTCCAGGCGGGGCTCGACAGTATTCGGGTCAGCCTCAACAGCGCCCGGGAGGACTACTACGGCCGCTACTATCGGCCTCGCGGTTTCAGCTTCGCCGATGTTCGGGAATCGCTGCGGGTGGCCGCCGCCCACGGGCTGTTCGTGTCGCTCAACCTGCTGGTGATGCCGGGGGTGACGGACGAAGAGGCCGAGGTCGAGGCCCTGTGTGCCCTCTTGAGGGAGCACAGGGTGGATCTCATCCAGTTGCGCAACCTGAACATAGACCCCGAACTGTATCTCTCGGCCCTGGGCTACCGGCCGCAGGGCGCCAAGCTGGGGGTGGCCGGCCTCATGAAGCGGCTGAAAGAGGAGTTCGCCGGGCTGGAGTTCGGCTATTTCAACCCGCCGCTCCGGCTGAGTAAGGGCGTCAGGAAGAGGTTGCGCGGCTGGAGCCGGCGGCCTCGAGACTGAATTCACCAAGGCCCGCGGGCAGATTGCTGAAGACGGCCATGAAGGCCAGCGTGCCGCCGGGCCGCACCGTGCCCCCGGAGCCGTCCTCGGCAGGGCTGGCCAACCTGGATTCGATACTTGCCAGGGGCAGCCGTTGCAGTTCCTCGCGGGTGAAGACGTTTCCGGCATAGATCAGGGTCTGGCTCACTTGCCGGCGCGCATCGTTCAGCAAGGCGGCCCTGATGCGTATGCGCTGGCGCTTGTCGTCGTAGCCGTTGCGGGCCAGCCCCTGCACGACATAAATCACACCGCCGTCCTCGTTCTTCAGGAAGAAACCACTTACACCCGTGAAGGATATACGGTGATTCCCCTGGAGGTCGCCCTCGGCGCCCAGAAGGCCCAGGTGGTGGGCCGACAGACCGCACACGGCCAGGACGGCGCCGACCAGCAGTATGAGCAGCAGCGGCTGGAGACGGGGGGCACGCCAGAATGCCTGCCTGGTCGGGGGTTTTACCGGCCAGATATTGGCCGTGTCGTTCCGCGGAGGGGGGGAGGCATCCTCGACCGGTTCGGCGTATGGGTCACGCAGCGGCTCCTCGTCGGCGGGAGCCGAGGCGAGATTGGCCGAGAAGGGGTCGGTTGTGGAGGGGCCAGGCAGAGGCGCGGTCTCACCGGCGGCCGGCCGTGCCTCGGAAGGCTCGGGCTGTTCAGCGGTCTTGCGCTCGGGCGGAGATGGATGATGTTCATGCCGCGATGCCTCGGCATGAACGGCGGCATTCCGGAGAGGAGCCGTTTCAGTGGCTCGGAAATCGTTGATCTGGGGGACATGGACCGGGCGGTCGTTGATCCCGACTTTTTCAGTCCCGGCTTCTTGCGGGGGCTGTGCGGGAGCCGGTGGCGCGGGCTGTTCGCTGTCGGGCTGGCGCGGGGCGCGGTTCTGGCTGGCTCCGGTGAACGGCGAATTCTGCTCTACCGGGCAGGGAGGAGTGACCACGAACACGCTGGAGCAGCGCGAGCATCTTACCCTGGTGCCCTCCGGCTTGACCGCCTCGGCCGGCAGCCGGAACCGGGTGTGGCACTTCCTGCAAGTGACGACAATGATGGCCACCGCGGCTTAGGTATCCTCCAGTCCGTAGATATTCGGGAGGTTGCGGTAGCACTCGTCGCAGTCCAGCCCGTAGCCCACCAGGAACCCCTCGGCCAGCTCGAAGCCGTGATACGAAAGGGGCAGATCCGCCTGGCGTCTCTCCCGCTTGTCTATCAGGGCGCAGACGGCCACGGAACGCGGGCCCATGGACCTCAGGTGTTCGAGCAGGCGGGCCAGGCTCAGGCCGGTATCGACAATATCTTCAACCACGATTACGTCACGCCCCTCTATGGGCAGGCCCAGGCTCTTGGTAAAATGCACCTCGCCGCTGCTCTCCGTGCCGACGTAGCTGCTCATGCCGACGAAGTCTACCTGGACAGGAATGCATACCTGCCGGACAAGGTCGGCCATAAAAATGAAGGCCCCCTTGAGGATGCCCACCATAATAGGCTCCCGGCCCGCGTAGTCGCGCGAGATGGCCTCGCCAAGCTCGCGGATGCGGCGGTCAATATCAGCGGCGGAGATCAAAAGACGCCTGTTCAAGCGTTAAGTTCCCGTAAGTCTGGCAAAATCAAGACTACCTAATCTATTCCATGGGCCGCCCGCTGTCAACATTCTTTGAGCCCCGGGTGTTAGCCCAGGGAAAATGTCCCCACTCCTCCTCGGCTACTTCCACGATGCGCTCCGAGGGGTATCCTTCCTCGGTCCTCGCCTTGCTCTGGACGCCAACCTCGTTGGCTATCGAGGCAGCCGCCTCCAGAGCCGCCCGGCCCTCATCCGGAGTCACGACGGGAACCTCCGCTTTGGTGATGCCTTGCACAAGCCCTAGAGCAATGAGGGTGCCGAAGGGAAAGCGGCGGGAGACAAACAATAACCTACGGATATAGCTGGATAACATGCCTTGGAAGGAGAAGACGGGGCGAGACCTTGCGGGGAGGGGAGTGTTTAAGTATGAAACGCCTCGGGGGAGCTATGGCTGATTAACTCACCAGAGCAAGGCGTTACGTCACTATTGCCTTGAGGCGGACTACTGTTTCCTTGTGCAACACCCGCCGGAGCACTGTAATGTTGCACCGGGCCGGACCGCCCAAAAACGTTTTACGTTGCACCCTGGCACTGGACACAATTACATGTAACGCCTAGATTAAGTCATATTACGAGACTCATGCTGTCAAGCGGGTAACTGGAAGGCACGCCATGTGGCTTCCACCACGCCGCCGAAGGGAAAGATGAAGTATCGCTCCCAACTTATCATCGCCTTCTGTCTTCTTATCATTCTGCCGTTGGTCCTCCTGGGCCTGCTCGGCTACCAAGGCGTGGTGGGTCATCTGCGGCGGGACGGCGCGGCCAGGCTGACAGAGATTCGTGACAGGAAGGCGGCACTCATAGATTCCTGGATCGAGGACGAGATGTACCATACCCACCTGGCCGCTGACGGCGTAACCCTGAAGGACTACCTGCGCCACCCCTCTCAAGTGAAGGCCGAGGTGGCACGCCGCCGGCTCATGAGCTTTGCCGCCAACGATGGGGACCGGGCCTTCCTGGTTTCGGCCGGGGGGCATATTGTCCTGTCAAGCCGGCTGGCCGATGAAGGACGGCCGGCCGGGCCGCGACTGGCGGAGGTACTCGATGGCCGACTTGGCAAGGTCTTCCCTTCAGATGCCCGTCAAACGCTCGTCCAGACGGCGGCGCCCGTGGTGGCGGTGCCTGGCCAAAGACCGCTCGGCGCCGTGGTGCTGGAAACCGACCTGTCCAAGGACCTGGCGTGCTCGTTGCTGCACCCGGCCGGCCTGGGCAAGACAGGCGAGCTGCGCCTGGTGAACCGGAACCTAGCCATTCTGAACGAGTCGCGCTCCCGGCCCGGAGAGGCCCTCGGAAGGCGGGCTTCCTCCCGGGCAGCGACGCTCGCGGCCCAAGGCAAGACCGGCCTGACCCAGTGCATGGACTGCCGGGGGGTGCCCGTGATGGCGGCCTATACCGGGATTCCCAAGTTGGGCTGGGGCCTGGTGATCAAGCAGGACCTGGCCGAACTGGAAGCGCCGATAGAGCGTGTCTTCCGGCTTTTCCTGGCCGTGGGGGGCGCCACGCTGCTGCTGGCGGCGTGCGCGGCGGCGCTGCTGGCCCGAAGGATAACCCGCCCCCTGGAGGCATTGGCCGATGCGGCCCGGCGGCGGGCCCGGGGCGAGGAAGCCGCGCGGGTGGAGGAGAGGGGTCCCGCCGAGGTGGTGGTAACGGCAGTGGCCTTCAACTCCATGGTGGAGGCGCGCAACCAGGCCGAGAGGAAACTGGATCTGGCGAGGGAACGCGTCGAGCAGCTTGCCCGCGGCGAGGAAGAGCGCGCCAACTGGCTGGCCGCAATAATAGACCAACTGCCCATAGGGGTGTTCATCGCCGGGGCTCCCGACGGCAGGTTCCTGCTGACCAACAAGGCCATCGAGGAGCAGTGGGGAAGGCCGGCCCCCGAGGGCGTCAGCCTGGGAAACACCAAGGAACTGTTCCATTACCGGCGGCCGGACGGAAGCCATTATCCGGAAGAGAAGACCCCACTCTACCGGGCCATCCGCCACGGGGAAGTCATCCACGAAGACGAAATGCTGGTCGAGCGGGCGGACGGCTCCACCATCCACCTCAAGATAAACGCCGCCCCCATACGAGCGGGTGACAAGATAGTCGGCGCGGTGCTGGCCCAGTGGGATGTTTCGGCAGAGAGGGAAGTACAGCGCAAGCTGGAGGAGGCCAACCGGATGAAGGACGAGTTCCTCTCCCTGGCCTCCCACGAGCTGAAAACCCCGATTACCTCCATCAAGCTCTTTTCCGAGCTGGCGGTTCGCACCCCCGAAAAACTCGACTCCAGGATATTCGGCATCCTCCTTCGCCAGGCCGACCAGCTTTGCGCCCTCATCAACGACCTGCTGGACGTCTCGCGCCTCCAGCTTGGGAAGATGCCCATGGAGATGCGGCCGCTCGACTTGGCCGGGCTGGTTGGTGATCTGTGCGAACGCCGGCGCCCCATGTGTCCGGCGGGGCGGGCGCTGTCCTGCCCGCGCGTGGATGGAGAGCTATTGGTCATAGGCGACCCGGTGCGGCTGGAGCAGCTCGTCTCCAACCTCCTGGACAATGCCCTCAAGTACACCCCGGAAGGCCGCGACATACAGGTGCGCGTGGCGCGGCACGGCGATAAGGCGCTCATCAAGGTCCAAGACGAGGGAATCGGCATCGGCCCGGAGCACCTGCCCCACGTCTTCGAGCGCTTCTACAAACCCGGCCCCCAGCAGGCGGTCTACACCGGCCTGGGGGTCGGTCTCTATATCTGCAAGCAGATCGCGGAGCGCCACGGCGGCCGGATCACCGTCGAGAGCGAGCCCGGCAAGGGAAGCACCTTCCGGGTGGAGCTGCCTCTGGCCCCGCTGGCCGGGTGGCAGGGCCACCGGCCAAAAAACCCCGGCGCCCGCGAACCCTGACGACGACCGGATGGCCTGAGAAGGCGCCGGCTCCCTGTTCTTTGTCAGGACACTGAGCTAACCAGGAAAGCCTTGACCTTCGCGCCTCCTTCGTGCTACTGAAGCCCTTGTTTTACTCACCTGTCATCTTCCAGCAGTAGCGGTCCTTTTCCAGCAGTAGCGGTCCTTCTCTGGGAAGCAAGCCAACTACCCCCTCAGTCGTCGAGTCGTCGCGAAAAAACTAAGCGTCCACCCCCAGCGGAGGAAATTATCATGGTCAAGAAACTGGCCGCGGCCGTTTTCTGCGCGGCGTCGCTGGCGACCGCCTGGGCCCAGAGCGGCCCCCAGACCGGAGCCAGCCAGCTACACTTCAAGAACGCCGGGATCTACGACGTCTCCTACGAGGTTGACGGTGCCGGCAACCTCTCGGTAAAGAGTCTGACCCTCGTAGAGCCGACCCAGGAGATCGTGGCCCACCCCGGCGCCACCTTCGGCGTTCAGTGTGAGGACGCGGCTGACCCAACCCTGGCGCTTCAGGCGGGCTTCACCCATCCCGAGGGCAGTGTCGAGGCCCGGTTCTGGGGTGTCGAGGCCGGGTTTACCCCAAACGGGTCCGCCCCCGGACATTTCTACGGCTTCGTGTTCGACCGGGAAAGCAGCCCGATTCCAGGCACCTATTCCGTAAACCTCTATCGCGCCGCCGACGGCAGCCTCATTGCCCACCAGGTCTTCAAGATTCTGCCCAAGAAGCCCTCGGCGCCCCAGGAAGTAAAGACCCAGGAGCCAGACCAAGTGCCGGAGGAGAAGAAACAATGAAAAGACTGGCCCTGACCATGTCGGCCACGCCCCTGTTGGCCGTATCCCTGTTGGCCTCCGCATTGCTCTTGTTCCTGGCGCCGGCCAACGGTGCTTTCGCCGAGGAGATCCTCCCCGTCGAGCGACTTCAGCCGCTGCCCCTTTCCTTCTGGGTGTCGCTCGATTCCCAAAGCAACGCGGCCGCCGTGCGTTCAGCCTACCTGCGGGGGTTCTTCGAGGCCACCCACGTCTGGGCCGTAACCAAGCCCAGCCAACCGAGCGCGCCTCACAAGTTTCTACGCCTGGTCCAGGGGGTAAATCTCATACAGGCCTCGAACCTGCTGCTGCGGGTCTACAACGAGCATCCTGACATGCGCGAGAAGCTTACTCTATCGGAGGCCCTGACCTCGTGCCTCATCCGGGCCCGAGCCGGGCTGCCTTTACTCGAAGAAGAAGGAACTGCCGGCAAGACACCCCCCCCCCCGCCGGCGCCCCCCCAAAACACCCCTTAAGTCTTGCGCGGGCCGGGCTTCACCCCAACGGGCGACCCGGCCCCGCCCTCCCAGCAGAGTCAGTTCCCGGTACAATTGTTGAGTGAGTAATAGGATCGGAGGCAATGCCCCCCGGAGGGCGGGAAGGAGCGACCAAGGTTTTTCAGCCTCCTCGCTATTCGGTGTGGGTAAGGCTGCGATCCGCGGGTTGAGTCTGGTCAGGTTAATCCCTTATGTTCGACTGAAGTCCATGCCTGCCGGGGCCTTGTGGCGCAGGCATGGGCGGCGAAACGGAAAGACCCCGCAGGCAATGTCTCTGAGCATCAGCGCCACGTTTCTTCCCAGGCCGTGAACTCAGCCGGCCGGAGCCGGTAGCGGGCGATATTGCCCTCGTGCAGGCTCATGACCTCGGTTTCGACAACCTCGATGAACCTGGCGGCGTCTTCCGGGGGGACATCCCGCGCTGCCCGCTGTTTTTTGATGAAGGCGGCCGCCGCTTGCTTGTCCAGCCTTCCGCGCACGACCCCGGCCACCGTTTCGGCAACCAACAGCCGGTAGCGCAAGCGGAACGGGTCCGGCTGGCCCAGGCTCATCCTGACTGCCGAGTACCGGGCGCAGGAACGCTCGTAGGCCCATGCGAACACGTCCCGGAGCAACTCGACGCGGTTGAGCTCATAGACGCCGAGGATGGCGTCTATGTAGGCGTGCTCGGGCACGTCCACAAAAGACAAGGGGCAGAGGTTCCCGCGAGCCAGGGGCAGATTCGCGGCGAGGCGTGACACGCGCTTGTTTACATCCTCGAACGGCTGCAGGTACGGCAGATGGACCATCGCGAAGAAGGCCTGCTCATACGGGTCGCCGATGGCCGCCGCCGTGTCGAGGACCTGTTGAAAGCACTCGTCGACGAGCTGCGGTAACTCCAAGGGGTGGTAGACCGTCCTGGCAATTCCCACGGGAATCGTGCGCAGGCGCCCGCAGGCCTGGGGATCGGCCAGCAGGTTGTCCGACAACAAGGCGTGCAGGTTGAGGATGGTGTGGCGGTTGAAGCCGACCTCCCCGGCGGCTTCAACCAGAAACTCGATGGCTGCCTTGTGGTTCAGAATCATCTGGGACTCCAGGGCGTCCTTGCCTTCGGCCGCCTCGCCGGCCTCAAGCAGGCGCTCGGTCTCCAGTAACGAGTAGGTATTGCCTTCAAGCCTCGAAGAGTTCCAGGACAGGTCGATCAGCAAGCGGTTCAGTATCTGTCGCGCATAGGTTCCGGCCGGGCGTTCCACGTCGGGTGAATGGCCCATCTCAAAGAGGCGGTCCCGGATTTCCGGCGACAGGTAGAAGGTCTTGTTCGGCCGATACGTGTCGAGGAACGCCCGGTTGTACCCGACGGGGTGTCGCTCCTGGACGGGCTTGCGGACGGCCTGCCTGACGGCCTCGGCCTCAGGGCTGATCGGGACGTAGATCTCACCTCGGATCTCACCGCGCGCGGCCGCTCTTGGGGGATTCTGGGCTGGTTGCGCTACGTCGGCAATCAGCGGGAGCCGGTAGCGGGTTCCACGACCACGGCCCTGAACGCTGATCCGCCCCTGTTCGACCAGGAGAGCAAGACGGCGTTGGAGCGTCCGGCGAGGCAGCTGAATTGCCAGTGCCCCCGCGACGTCCTCCAGGGAAGCCCCCTCAGGGAAGCGGCCAACCGCCTGAAGGACGGTATCCAGTTCCTCTTGAGACACAACTTTGGGCATGAGGCTCCCTTTTTTGTGGCGCGAGCTTGCCTATTGCGCCAAATAAGCGTTTAAATGGCGCGCAAGTCGTTTTGCGCCACTACGAGAGGAATCTTAAAATGTATACCACAATCAGCAATCAGCCGAAAAAAGTCCGACAGACTCCTAGGTTAAAAGCCGCCCTCTCTCTGTGGCCGAGAGTGTCTTCGAGGTGCCCGAGGGCGGAATCTGCCTGGCGCGGCTCGCGCCCTAGGCCCGAAACGCCCTGACCGGCAAGACCATCATTTGATGACCTTGATATTGTAGCCGGCGCTGGACGGCGTGGGCGGCCTCGTTGTGGAGGAGGCGGACGAAGAAGTTGTCTTCAGGGAAGATGAGCCGGCCGGCGAAGAAGATGGTTTTGGGGAAGTCGGAGGCGACCTTCTGGCAGACCTCATCCAGGGCGGAGATGCGGTCCACGCCCAACGTATAGCGGCTCTCGGCGTAGAGGCCGAGGCGGTTGGCCATTTTCACGTACTGGCCGAGCATGCACCGGGTGCTCTCCTCGAGGTTCTTTACCTCTTCGATCCCCTTGAACCGGCTGGAGTCTATCATTCCCGCGGAGACGAACACGAAGTTCTTGAAGTGGCCGGGAAACAGACGATGGATGGACAGGAAGGCATGAACCCCCAGGCCGTTATAGGCCGAGACCAGAATAGCCGCCGTGGGAGCCGTGAGATCCTTGCGCGCCAGAGGCTTGGCTTTGTCGGGCGTGGGCACGTCGAGCAGGACATCGTCCAAGGTTTGCAGTTGATAACGAACCCGGCCGTAGTGCCGCTTGATTAACAGGCAGAGCAGAAACAGCGGCGTGACAATCAGAAAATTCACCCAGGCGCCTTCCCGCATCTTCAGCAAGGACGTGACGACCAGGATGCCGACCGACAGCACGCAGGCCATTCCGTTTATCAGCATGCGGCGCTTCCAGAGATGGTTCCTGGCCCGGTCCTGCCACCAATGGAAAATCATGCCCAGTTGGGAAAGCGTGAAGGTTATGAAAACGTTGATTGAGTACAGCACCACCAGCACGCTGACGCGCCCGCGGGTGATGAAGAGAAGGGCCAGGGCGACGAGGCCCATTATGTAGATGCCGTTCTTGACCACCAGACGGTCGGACAGATGGGAGAACTGGCGGGGTACCCAGGAGTCGTTGGCCATGTTGGCCAGCACCCGGGGGCCGTCGACAAACCCGGCCTGGGCGGCCACGAACAGCAGGGCTCCTTCCGAGAGCAGGATGACGAAGAGCAGCGCCGGGCTGACGTTCAGCCCCCCCACGGTCCACGTGCCCAGGAGGGCCTGCACCCAGGTTGCGTTGAGGGTCTGGCCGAAGACGGGATAGATGTCGTTGAGCAGGTAGTTGACCAGAAAGCCGCCCGCGGTGAAGGAGAGAGAGGCCGCCATGAAGACCATGGTGCGCCTGCCGGTGGCCTGCCGGGGTTCCTGGAGGGTGGCCAGGCCGTTGGAGACCGCCTCGATACCGGTGTAAGTACCAGCGCCCAACGAATAGGCCCTGAGGAATATGAACAGGGTCGCGAACAGCCCGATGCTTTGAATGTCCGCTACGCCACGGGTATATGAATGGGCCAGTAACGGGGGCACCTTGTGCAGATTGGTCAGCAGGCCGTAGCTGATCAAAATAGTGTGACCTATGACAAAGACCAGGAAGATCGGCAGAAGGATCTTGATGCTCTCCTTGATACCGCGCAGATTGAGAACAATGAGAATGACGACCAGAACCGCGCCCGCGCCCAGTTTGTAGGGCTGCATGCTGGGGGGCAGATAGCTGAAGATGGCGTCCACGCCGGCGGCGATGGACATGGTAATGGTGTAGCAATAGTCCACGAGGAGGGCGCAGCCGGAGAGCAGGCCCCACTTGGGCCCCAGGAGTTTGGAGGCCACGGTGTAGCCGCCGCCGCCGGAGGGGAAGAGCTCAATGATGTAAGCGTAGCCGGCGGAGATGACCATTACCGTAACGGCGGTGGCCAGGCCCAGCAGCAGCGCCAGGTGACGGTGTTCCCCAAGTGCCCGGAAGGCCTCCTCCGGGCCGTAACAGGACGATGACAGCCCGTCGGCGCCGAGGCCCACCCAGGCCAGGAAGGCCCCCAGCAAAACGGCGTGGTAGACCTCCGGCTTCCGGAAGTCCTTGGCCCGGCCGAGTAGTCTTTCTTTGAGTTGAATGAGGAGGCTTGGTCCGCCCACCCTATGGCACCCTGTTTTTTCAGGTCAGTAGTTGAGCCCGACGCGCGCGTTAAACGTGCCAGTTTAGTGGCATGAGGCCGGCCAAGTCAAGCGATGGTGGTTGATAACCAATCAGTCAGGCTGCTTAGGCCCAGGGGGTGATGGCCGCCGTCACTCGCCCCACCCTCTCCATGAGGCACTCCACGCTGTCGCCTTCGCGGCACTCACCCACCCCCTGGGGGGTGCCGGTGAAGATGGCGTCGCCGCGCAACAGGGGCAGATTGGCCGATAGCGCGGCAATCAGCTCGGCCACGCCATGATTCATGGCCGAGAGCAGGGAGTCCTGACGCCTGGCGCCGTTGACGAAGAGTTCCAGGCGCAGGGGGGCGTAGTCTCCCACTTGGGCGGCGGGCCGGAAGACACCCACCGCGGCCGCGCCGGCGAAGTTCTTGGCCGGGTACCAGGGCTGGCCCTTTTCCTTGGCCTTCCGCTGCAGGTCGCGCAAGGTGAAGTCTATGCCGGGGGCGTAGCCCCAGACCATCTTCATGGCCTCCGCCTCGGGCACCCGGTAGCCCTCCTGGCCGATCAGGACCACCAGCTCGCCCTCGTAGTGCATCTCCTGGGTGTGAGGCGGGAAGGGTACCAGGCCGCCGTCAAAGATAAGGGAGCCACCCGACTTCATGAAGACCACCGGCGGCTCGTCCGGGCGGCGGCTCAGCTCCCGGTTGTGCAGGGGATAGTTCCAGCCGATGGCGTAAATATTCCGTACCGGGATCCGCTCCTCGGGGCCGGCGTCGAATAAATTCCAGTGT
>JAZDOA010000228.1:0-8175 GCA_043799175.1 Pseudomonadota bacterium
TCCTTGGGAATGGCCCCGGCGGGGACATGAATGTGGATGTCGCTCTCGGCGAAGAAATCGGGGGGGAGATTCAGCCTGTCGGCCTGAGAGCGGATGTAGCTCAGGGCGGCCTGGGCCGATTCCTTCATGACATCGCCGAGCTGGCCGGTAAGTATGAGGCTCTTCGCGCCCCGCATCCGGGTGGCTTCGATGAACAATATTTCCCCCCCGGAGCTGGTCCAGGCCAGACCGGTGGCCACTCCGGGGATGGAGGTCCGCAGAGCGACCTCGGGGAAGAACTTGGGCGGTCCCAGGAACTCCGGCAGCATTTCGGGGCTGACCCCCACGAGGATCGGCGGCTCACCGTCGGTCTTCTCGGCCACCTGGCGGGCCACCCCCCGGCACACCGAGGCGATTTCCCGCTCCAGGTTCCTGAGGCCCGCCTCCCGGGTGTATTCCTCGATGATGCGGCTGATGGCGGGATCCTCGAAGCTGATGTGCTCCTTGGTCAGGCCGTGCTCGCTCAATTGTTTGGGAACGATATGGACCCTGGCTATACTGATCTTGTCTTCCAGGGTGTAGCCCGGCAGCTCCAGCACCTCCATGCGGTCGCGCAGGGCGGGCGGTATGGTGTCGAGCACGTTGGCCGTGGTGATGAATATCACCCGACTCAAGTCGAAGTCCAGCTCCAGATAATGGTCTGAGAACGTGCTGTTCTGCTCCGGATCGAGCACCTCGAGCAGCGCCGAGGAAGGGTCGCCCCTGAAGTCGGTGCCGACCTTGTCGATTTCATCCAGGATGAAGACCGGGTTGTTCGAGCCCGCCCGCCTCATGCCCTGGATGATCCTGCCCGGCAAGGCCCCGACGTACGTCCGCCGGTGGCCCCGGATCTCGGCCTCGTCTCTCACCCCGCCCAGGCTGATGCGCACGAACCTGCGCTCTATGGCCCTGGCGATGGACTGCGCCAGGCTGGTCTTGCCCGTGCCGGGCGGCCCCACGAAGCAGAGGATTGGGCCTTTCATGTCGGGCTTGAGCTTGCGGACGGCCAGATACTCTATGATGCGCTTTTTGGCCTTTTCCAGGTCGTAGTGGTCGTGGTCGAGTATCTCGGCCACCCGGTGGATGTCCAGGGCGTCCTGGGTGTTCTCGAGCCAGGGCAGGTCCAGCAGCCAGTCTACGTAGGTGCGGGAGACGCTGTAGTCGGCGGCGGCCGGGTTCATGCGGTCGAGCCGCGTCAGCTCCCGTTCGAACTCCGCGCGCACCGCCTCGGGCATGGCCTTCTTGGCCCCCCGCTCCCGGAGCTCATCTATCTCGACCGACTTTTCGTCTTTCTCGCCAAGCTCCTTCTGAATGGCCTTTATCTGCTCTCGCAGATAGTACTGCCGCTGGGTGCGGTCGATCTCGCCCCGGACCTCCGACTGGATCTTCTCCCGCAGCGCCAGCACCTCCATCTCCTTGGCCAACAGGCGGTTGACGAGCTGGAGCCGCTTTCTGACGTCCGTCTCCTCCAGCACCTCCTGCTTCTGGTCCACGCTCAGGTTGAGCGCCGAGACGACCAGGTCGGCCAGTACGCCGGGTTCCTCTATGCTGGAGGCCATGTTGGCCAGCTCGGCGGGCATCTGGGGGGTCATCTCCAGCATCTGGGAGAACACCCGCCGTACCTCCGAGACCAGTGCCTGCACCAGGACGCTGTCAGCCGGCTTCTCCTCGTCGCGCATGATTTCTATCTCGGCGCGAAGATAGGGCTGCATCTGGGTGAAGCGCTTTATCCGGACGCGGGTCAGCCCCTGGACGATGAGCCTGACGTTCTTCTCCTGCATCTTGGACATTTTCAGGATTATGGCCGAGCAGCCGACCTCGAAGACGTCCTCGGGGCTTACGTCGCGGGATTCATCGTTTTTGTTCGCCTGGGGGCGCACGGCCACCACGCCCACGACCTTCTCGCGCGACAGGACGTCGTCTATCAGTGAGATGAGCCGCTCCTCCCAGACCTGGAGGGGGGCCACCATGCGAGGGAAGAGAACCACGTCGGTCAAGGTCAGGATGGCCAGCTCGGCTGGTATGTCCAGCCCGCCCTCGCTGCCCGCCGCCTGGTGGCCGTCTTCCGGCCGCGGGTCGTGGCCGGTGCTTTCAACAGACTGGCTGCCTTGTCTATCCTGCTCGTTATGTTCCGTCATGTCCTTGATCCTTCCTGCCGGCGCGCTGGCCCGACTCAAGACGACTCGACAGCCACGGACCTCGCCTGAACCCTCAACTTGGGCAGGTGCACCCGGAGGTAGCCGTCACTGAGCACCGCCGAGGCCGCGCGACCGTCCACGGCTACCGGGAGCCGAAAGATCCGCTCGAACTGGCCGTGGTCGATCTCGAGCTGATAATAACTGACGGGGGCGCCGGCTATCGCCGCCTTGCGACTCCCGGCGATTCGCACTATGGAGCCGTCGAGGGTGACCTCGATGGCCTCGGGATCCACGCCGGCCAGCTCGGCCAACAGAACCACCCCGTCGGCCTCCTCGAATATGTCCACCGCCGGCCGCCAGCCCCGCGGTGCCAACGATGGCTTGGAGAAGACCTCGTCCACCATCCTGCACATCTTCTGATGCAGCTCGTGCAGGTCACCAAAGCTTATACGCACTCGACTCATCGAGCCCTCCCAAGTCTTCTAGTCCGGTTCCACTCCCCGTCCCTGAAGCGGAAATACGTGTTCCTCTATGTACTTCACCACCCTTTGGGCCTGTTCCTCGGCGGGGCGGCGCAGATCAGGGGGCACGAACTGGGGCCGGTCCTTGAGCGCGGCCAGGTTGTCGCCCCAAAACATCCCGCCGAAGCCGTCGGCGTACTCGTCGGGGTCTATGCCGAGCATCACGGCCCAGGCCAGGGTCCAGCCGCGGCTGGTGGCCCGCGTATTGTAGCCCCCTCCGCCAAGGGCCAGCAGCCGTGGGCTCATTTCCACGATACGGGCCACCGCCTTGCCGTGGCTGAGGTTGGTCAGGCGCAGGTGCGACAGCGGATCCTGGTAGTGGCTGTCAATGCCCAACTGGGCCACGACGACGTCGGGCTGGAAGCGGCCCGCCAGCGGAGGAAAGATGCGCTCGAAGGCATAGAGGAACTCGTCGTCGGTGGTGTTCTCCAGCAGCGGCACGTTCACGCTGTAGCCCTTGCCGCGCCCCTCGCCGATTTCGGTCTCGAACCCCCCCTTCCAGGGAAACAGGGTGCGCGTGCTTTCGTGGAAGCTGATGGTCAGCACCCGGTCGTCACGCCAGTAGGCCGCCTGTACCTGGTCTCCGTGGTGGGCGTCGAGGTCTACATAGAGGACACGCCTGCCGCGCCGCAGCAGGCGGTTTATGGCCAGGGCGACGTCGTTAAGGTAGCAGAAGCCGGCCGCGAAAGCGTCTCCCCCGTGGTGCAGGCCTCCCACGGGGCTGAAGACCACCGCCGCCTCTCCCCGCTCGATCAGTTCCGCGCCGAGCAGCGTGCCGCCCACCACGAGGCGAGAGTAGTCGTATACGCCGGGGAACACGGGGCAATCCATCGTGCCCAGGCCGTAGCGCAGCATCTCCTCGGTGGCCTCCCCCCGGTTGGCCTTTCGCAGCATTTCGAGGTAGCGCGGCTTGTGGAAGGAGAGCAGTGCCTGCTCGGGGGCCGCCTCGGGCTCGAGCAGGATTACATCATCCTTGAAGAGACCGAGTCTGGTGGCCATCTCGAAGGTGGCCCGGGCGCGCTCCCCCCGCCACGGGTGGCCTTCAGGCAGGTGGGAGAGCCTCCAGGCATCACTGTAGATAAACGCGCGTTTGGCGGCCTTGCCGGCTATGGTTGATTCTCCATTGATTTTTTCAATATGTAACTAGTTAACACACACCCGCCGGAGCTTCAAGGCCGAGAGGATCCAAATCTTCCAAGTAACGGGCGGGATGCGGGCCGCGGCCCCGGATCGCCCGCCTGGTGAGCGGCATGCGGCAATCTTTCCTTGAAAATGCCTTGCTTAGCGCGCCAAGTCCTTGACCGGCTGGCGTTGTGAGGTCATACTGATTTCCATTTGTTTTCCTTTCAACAGAGAGGGCCCAAACACCAATGACCGACACTTGCGCGACCGGCGCCAACCTGCTGGATCTGGCGGCCGCCGCTTCCCTCATCCCCCGAGCCCGCCTCACTCGCCGCTTCGCCTCCGAGCACCTGAGCGCGGAGCTGTTGGGTGACTTTGCCATATTCACCTGGGACGCCTGGGTCAACGGCCGGATGAACTACGCCGAGGAGGACCTGTTCCTGGTCCTGGGAGGCGAAGAAGAGTACCGGGTCAACTATCTGTCCCGCAAGGATGTCAGGCTGGGCTTCGGCCGCAGGCTGGTGGCGAGGCTGCTCAAGAAGCGCCGCTTCCAGCTCAAGATCTCCACCAGTGCCCATTTCGCCCCCCACGTGGTGCTGATCGCGGAGCACGAAGGGCGCCACCATCTGAGTTGGGGCAATATAGACTGGGACGCCGTCAGGCGCGACATCTCCTGGAAGCACAGCCTCGACTGGAGTCGTCAGGTCGAGTTGGTGCTCAAGCTCTGGCGCCGCGAGGCCGCCCCCGGGCTGCCGGCGGAGGAGTGGCTTCACCCCGGCCTTTCCGATCAGGCCCTGCTGACCGGCAAAGTACGCCGCGCCGAGCTCGCCCTGGTGGAGAAGGGCAAGGAAGACCACCTCCTCAAGACCCTGTTCGCCGTGGATTTCGAGCCCCAGGAGCTCCTGGGGGTTCTGGCCGAGCTTCCGCTGACGACCGAGGGCTTTGAGCCCTCCTTCAGGCTGCAGCGTGAGGTCCTGGAGACCGACACCGTGCAGCTACGTGCCCGCTGGGAGACCGACGAAAACACCTGGCGACGGGTGGAGAAGGAATTGCTGCGGCCCGCGGGGCTGAACTGGGAGCAGGCCGAGGTGGTCATCCGGCTCTTTGACGTAACCGAGGCGGAGCCACGCGAGGTGCGAGCCGAGGAGAGGCGGCCCATCCTGCACGCGGACAACTGGTACTTCGGTCAGGTCCCTGATGGGCGCAGCTACCGCGCCTGTCTGGTGGCCGAGGAGAAGAATACGCAGCGGCTGCTGGGGCCGGTCATAGTCTCCGAGATCGTGCAGGTGCCCCCCAAGCGGGAGAAGATGATCCTCATGCCCGTTGACGACTGGCGGGTCTTCGCCTACTGGCATCTTGACCTCGACGACCTGCTGCGCCGCCGCGGGCAGGAGTGGCGGCACGCGGGCACCTACCTGCGCGTGCTGCAAGAAACGGGCGGCAGTTTCCATCACCGGATGGACAAAGACATCGGCTTCGATGCCTCCGGCGCCGATAATTGGTATCTGAGCGTCGAGCCCGACAAGATCTGGCGCGCTCAGGCCGTGGCCGTACTCGGCAATCAGGTCGAGGAGCTGACCCCCATCTCCAACCCGGCGCAGACGGGCCGGGGATACACGGGAAACAACCCCGTCAGCTACCGCACCCTGAACGGCCCCGTCGGGCATCCCACGGTGCGGCCCCTCGGTTCGGCAATGAACACCGCCGGCTTCAGCCAGGGGAAGATGATTCTTCATCTCCACGCCCATCTGCCCTTCATAGAGCGGCGCATAAACTACGGCACCACGGGCTACTGGGAGCCGGCGGGCTACCCCGAGGAGTGGTACCACGAGGCGGTGCGCGAGACCTACATCCCCCTCATCAGCATGATGGACCGGCTCATGGAGGAGGGGGTGGATTTCAAGCTTTCGATGGACATCTCCCCCCCGCTGACGGGCATGATGCAGAGTCCGGTACTGCAAGAGGAGTTTTTGCAGTATATAGAGGGCATGATCAGCCTGGCCAGGGCGGAGGTGGAACGCACCCGTCGCCAGGCATCGCACTACACCCATACGGCCTGGGTGCATCTCGACACCTTTCTGCGGGCCGAGGAGGTCTTTCTCTCCTACGGCTGCGATCTGACCAGGGCCTTCAGGAAGTTTCAGGACGCGGGCAAACTGGAAATTTCCACCTGCGCGGCCACACACGCCTTCCTTCCCTTCTGGCTGATGTATCCCGAGGCGGTGCGCTCGCAGGTGGCGGTGGCGGCGCAAGACTATGAACGGGTCTTCGGCCGGCGGCCCAACGGCATCTGGCTTCCGGAGTGCGCCTATGTGCCGGGCATCGAACGCTTCCTTCAGGACGAAGGTATTTTCTACTTCTTCAGCGAGGCGCGAACCGCGCTGGAGGCTGACTCCAGGCTGGAGTTTGGCGTGAACGCCCCCGTCTTCGTTCGCGACTCCAACGTGGCCGTCTTCCCCCGCGACCCGGAAACGGGCAAGCAGGTGTGGAGCGGCGAGGAAGGCTACCCCGGAGACCCCGACTACCTGGAGTTTCACATCCGGGGCGGCCCCCTCAAGTACAACCGCATCACCGACCGGCGAGGTGGCTGGAAGGAGCCCTATAACCGGGAATGGGCACTCGCCAAGGCGGCGGCCCATGCCCAGCACTTCATGGAGAGCCGCAACTTCCGCTTCAGCCACATCCACGAATGGTACTGGAAGAAACCGCTGGTCTGTGCCCCCTACGACGCCGAGCTCTTCGGCCATCATTGGTACGAAGGGGTGGACTTCCTCTATTTTCTGCTGAAGAAGCTCTACCACAACCAGAACCAGACGGAGCTAACCACCCCCAGCCACTATCTGGCCGACTTTCCCACCAATCAGGAAATCTGGCCCTGCGTTTCCTCCTGGGGCGACAAGAGCACCTTCGACAAATGGATGTACGGCTCGGTTGCCTGGATGTACCGCCATGTGCATGAGGCGGTGGAGGAGATGGTCCGCATGGCCAACCACGCCAAGGGGCGCCCGGCGGCCGGGGTGCGGCTGAGGGTGCTGAAGCAGGCGGCCCGCGAGTTGCTGCTATCTCAGAACTCCGACGTGCCCTTCGTCATTTCCAATGGGCACTTCGTGGACCGCATGAAGGAGATGTTCTTCACTTCGCTGGAGAACTTCTGGCGCCTCTCCACCATGTACTGGGAGCTGGTGGACGGACGCGCCCCCGATGAGATAGCCCTGCGCAACATGGAGATCGGCTCCCCGATCTTCCCCGAGATAAATCCCCTCTCCTACGCCTTCTGATCCACCTTCCGGCGCGAACCGCCAGCCTCCCCCGAGGGGCGGGCACGGTTCGCGCCGCGCTTCCTCCTCTTGACCGGAAGGTGAAGTAAAACATTTGACCACGTCAAGCATCTGTGGTAGGAATGTTTGCCATGAGAAAGCGAATCTCCGACTCCCCCGAAGCTGGAATTCCCGCCACCCCAGAGAAGATCTCCGACCAGGCCCTGCTTGAGCGTCTGGTCGGCCTGGCGCGCAAGATACAGACCATCCGGCGCCCCCTGCCCGAGGGCATGATGTCCGAATCGGAGTTCGTCATTCTCTCGGCGCTTTCGGGCAAGGGCCAGGAGATGATGACCATGAAGCGGCTCTCCGAGCGCTCCGGCATGCCTCCCAGCCTGATAAGCCGCGTGGTCAATGGGCTAGAGGAGAAGAAGCAGTTCGTCGAGAGGGTGCCCAGCAAGGACGACCGGCGGCAGGTCTATATTCGCATCACCGAGGAAGGTGAGCGCGCCCTGCGCAAGTACGTGAAACGCCGCATAGAGCGGCTCCGCCCCTTGGTAAGCGCCATGGACGGCGAGGAGCGGACGCTGGTGTGGAGGAGCGTTGACATCTTCGAGGCTGCTCTGTTGCGGAACGTGGCCCTGAAGAAATCCGCCGTCGGGAGGAAGGAACCATGAAGAAACTGCTCACGGCTACACTGCTGTCGGCCCTGCTGGTCGCGTTGGCGCCCGCGGCGCGGGCCAGCGGCGTGGAAGGAGGTCGCGGAGAGGGCATGGCCATTCGGCCGTCGACCAGCCAGCCGCTCCCTTCCGGGGTTGTTTTCTCCCCTTCGGAGGGCCGTCAGCCGTCCGTTGGCAGCTGCCAGGCACCTGTCGAATCCTATCGGCCGCCCGAATACAGCAGTTGCCCGCTGGGATACTACAACAACCAGCCGGACCGGGTCTGGGTCTCGGGCCACTGGGAGGAACGTGTCGAATCCAATCTGCCGCCCGGATACAGCAGTTGCCCGCCGGGATACTACATCGACCAGCCGGACCGGGTCTGGGTCTCGGGCCACTGGGAGTAACGGCGGCCCTAGGGAAGGTCTGAATAAGTCATATAGCTATCCCCGTTCGTGCT
>JAZDOA010000075.1:0-16362 GCA_043799175.1 Pseudomonadota bacterium
CCTTGGGTCTGGGTGGGTCTTGTCCGTTGGGCCCCATATTGAAACGGGAGCGCATTTGCACGCGCATAGCCTGAATGTCTTGGAGATGCCGCGGGTTCTGGCCTTGCTGGAAGAGGGGGCCGTCTCGGAGCCGGGGAAGCGGCTGTGCCGGGAACTGACCCCGGTCTGGACCTTGGCCGAGGTGGCCGGGCGTCTGGACGAGCTGCGGGAGCTCATGGCCCTGGAGGCCACGGACCCCCTGCCGCTGGTGGACTTCAGCGATGTCCGGCCGCTGGTGGCCCGCGCCCGGGTGGAAGGGGCACTCTTGTGGCCGGAGGAGTTGGCCCGTATCATGGCCAACGTGCAATTGGCCCGTGTCCTGAAGGCGCATCTGGCCGGGAGGTTTTTTCCGGTGGAGGTGCCGCTCCTGGTCCGTCTGGGTGAAGCGCTGAGCGTGCCGGAGGGGCTGGAGGAGGCCATAAGGCAGGCTACCGGCGGTGAAGACTCCCTGAAAGACAGCGCCTCCGTCCGGCTGGCCGAGGCGCGGGCCAGAATCAGGGGTGTCCGCTCCCGGTTGCACGAGGTTCTCCAGAAGCAGATGGATGGCCCGCTGCGCCACCATCTGCGGGATCGCCTGATAACCCTTCGCAACGGCCGCTACGTGCTTCCGGTGCGAACGGACTCCAAGGGCGCGGTGGCCGGCATTCTCCACGATTACTCCCACAGCAAGGCAACGGCCTTCATGGAGCCGCTGGCCGTGGTTGACCTGAACAACGACCTGGCCATGCTGGCGAAAGAGGAACGGTACGAGGAAGAGAAGGTGCTGGCCGCGCTGACGGAGCGGGTGCGCTGGGCGGCCGATGATCTGGATGCCGGGCAGGACGGCCTGGCCTACCTGGACCTGCTGGCGGCCAAGACGGCCCTGGCGAGGCGGCTGGGTGGCCGGGTGCCCGAGCTCGACGGGCAGGGGCGGCTCGATCTCAAACTGGCGGTTCATCCGCTTCTGGCCGCGGGTAGGTCGCGCAGGCCGGTGCCAATAGATATCCATTTCTCCCCGGAGCTGCGGGTGCTGATCATCTCCGGGCCCAACGCCGGAGGCAAGACCGCCACCCTGAAGACCGTGGGGCTGCTGGCCCTGATGACTCAGGCCGGGCTGCCCATACCCGCCGCGGAGGGCAGTCGCCTGCCGGTCTTCCCGGAGATTCTGGCGGCAATCGGCGACGAACAGGACATCGAAGGGGCCCTGAGCACCTTCACCGCCCGCATGGGGCGCACCAAAGAGGTTCTGGAACTGGCGGCCAAGAACTCTCTGGTGCTGCTGGACGAAATCGGCACCGGAACCGACCCCGCCGAAGGGGCGGCGCTGGCCATGGCGGTGCTGGACGAGCTGCTGGCCTCCGGCGTCTACTGTCTGATCACCACGCATTACCATCTGCTGAAGGCCTACGGGTTCCTGAAGCCGGGGGTGGAGAACATCAGCCTCGATTTCGACCCCGAGGGCCTCGAGCCGACCTTCCGGCTCAGCTACGGCAAGCCGGGGGTGAGCCACGCCCTGGAGACGGCGGTCAGGGTGGGGTTGCGGCCCGAGCTCGTTGAAAGGGCCAGGGGCTACATCAGCGACGCGGAGCGCAAGAGCGCCTCCCTGATTTCTGAACTGGAACAGACGCTGGAGAGGCTGCGGGCCGAACGTGGCCAGGTGGAGAGCATCAGGCAGCAGGCGGAGGCGACACGCGAGAGACGGGACCGCGAGCTTGCCCGGCTCCGCCAGCACAAAGACGAACTGCTGCTCAAGGAGCGCAGGAGGGCCGAGGACATTGTTTCGCGGGCCGAACGGGAGGTGCGGCTCATCAAGCGCAACCTGCGGGAGCGCAAGCTCACCGAGACCACCCGCCTGCGGCAGTTGCGTCGGGAGTTGGACGAAAACCTGCGGGTTCGGGAGCAGCGCCGCCAGGTGGACAGGCTGCGCGCGGGAGAAGGCGTTCTGGTAGCCAGCCTCGGAGACAGACAGGGGCAACTGTTGGACAGCCCCGAGGGCAAAGAGCGGGTGGCCGTGCTCTGCGGAGGCCTGCGCATGGACCTGCCCATATGGGACCTCAAGCCCGCGCCCGGGGAAAAACCCCCCAAGAGTGCGCTGAAGGATGGCCTGGTTCCCCCGCCGAGGCCGGCAGGCGGCCCTGCCGCCCGCGACGACGGACGGCGGACGAAAAAATGCTGCTTCCTGAGCAGCCAGCCTGCGGCGAGGGAGGTCAACCTCATCGGCATGAGGGTCGAGGAGGCACTCTCCATCGTGGACAAGACCCTGGATCTTGCCGTGGTGGGTGGTATCTCTTCCATAAATGTCATTCACGGTGTGGGCGCCGGCCGGCTTCGGGCGGCCATACGGGAGTATCTGCGCGGCCACGCCCAGGTAAAGAGCTTTCGGCCGGCTGAGGGCCGCCAGGCGGCGGCGGTCACGGTGGTTGAAGTTGAAAGCTGAACGGCACATAATGGCCCCAGTGGTCTGGGTATAAGGCTTGGGCGGATACCTTCCAGACGACGTCATAGGACAGGTCCGGGACGCGACCAATATCGCCGAAGTTGTCTCGGACTATGTCGCCCTGAGGCGCGCGGGCCGCAACCTGGTGGGCCCCTGCCCCTTTCACGCCGAGAGCAAACCCTCCTTTTCGGTTAACGAAGAGAAGCAGATATTCCATTGCTTCGGTTGTGGAGAGGGGGGCAACGTCTTCACCTTCTTAATGAAACACAATAAGATGACCTTCCCGGAGGCCGTTCGGGAACTGGCGCGGCGCTATGGGGTGCGCCTGCCGGAGCCCAAGGCCGCCTCGGGCGAGGTGCTCGCGCGCGAACGCCTGCTCAAGCTCGTTGATCTGGCCTGCAACTACTTCAGGCGCCAGCTTGAAGGTCCCACGGGCGCGCGGGCGCGCGACTATCTGCAAGGCCGCGGCCTGAACCAGGAAACCATAAAGGCCTTCCGGTTGGGCTATGCCCCGCCCGGCTGGGATGGTCTCAAAGGCCATCTGGTCAAAGAGGGCGTTGCCCTCGGTCTGGCCGAAAACGTCGGGCTGCTGGCCCGCAAGGAGGGAGGCAGCTCGACCTACGACCGCTTCCGCGATCGGGTAATCTTTCCCATTACGGATGTCGGTGGCGGGATGGTGGCCTTCGGCGGGCGGGTAATGGACGATGCCGGCCCAAAATACCTCAATTCCCCCGAATCGGCCATATACTCCAAGAGCAGGCTGCTCTACGGCCTCAATCTGAGCCGCCACGAGATCAGGCGGGGCAAATGCTGCCTGGTGGTGGAAGGCTATCTGGATTTGATCAGTCTGTGGCAGGCTGGTGTCCGCAACGTGGTGGCCACCCTGGGCACCGCGCTCACCCGCAGTCACCTGCGCCTGTTGCGAGGGCAGGGCACGGACCATAAGGTCATCATGACCTTTGATTCTGACGACGCCGGGCAGGCGGCCGCGGCTCGCAGCCTGGGCCTCTTTTTGCAGGAGGGCATCCAGGCCCGTGTCCTGCGGCTGCCCCAGGGCGAAGATCCTGACTCCTGTGTGCGGGGGCAAGGGGCGCGGCTGTTCCTGGAGGCGGCCGAGCAGTCGGTGTCGCTGCTGGACTTCTATACGGAGCGGATGATCGCCGCCCGCGGGCCGAGCACCGAGGGGAGGCTGGCGGCGGCGCGGGAGCTTGCGCCGCTTCTGGGCTCCATAGGCTCGGCGGTGGAAAGGGCCTACTACATCAAGCGGTTGGGCGAGCGGTTGAACCTGGACGAGACTTCCATCATGGCGGAGGCGGCGGCTGGAGGTGGCCGCGCCCCGGCGGAGGTTGCGGCCCGTCGGGAACCCGAGGCCAGCCTGGAGCGTTTGATCATCAGCCTGGCGCTGGCCGACGGCGAGGCGGCCAAACGCTTCGCGGAGGCCAAGGTCTGGGAGGAGTGCGAGGACACTAGGCTCGCGGCCATGATTCAACAGATATGCCTGCACCCCGGCGGGGTGGGGGCGATTATCGACAAGCTGGAACCCGAGCTTGCGGCCCTGGCCGCGGGCCTGAGTCTTAGCCATGAACTGACGCGGGGCGAGACTGCTCGGGCCACGGCTGACTGCCTGGTCCGGGTGGAGGCGCGGCGTGCCCGGCGCGAGAGCCGCAGGTTGGAGAGCGAGATTGAAGCGGCCGAGCGATCCGGCGACATGGAAGCGGTTCGCCGGCTGCTTGCGTCCAAGATGGACAGATTACGCCACGGGGGGGTTGCAACATAGCATCCCTTTGAGAAAGGCTTTTCAGCCCGTCGCCGCGACGATGGGACAATGGCCCCTTCCTTGGCGCTGAAAAAACACTTTCGGTGGCTCGGGGGGGCGCGCTCGGCGGCGGCCTGCCACGACAGTTGGCCTCCCGCTGGGCCCATGAACGTAGGGGAGAAGTCCGGAAGATGGCCAAAGAACTGGAACTCGACGAACTCAAGAAGCTGATTTCTCTGGGGAAGGAGAAAGGCTACCTGACCTATAAAGAGGTCAACGACGCGCTGCCGCCAGACATAATCTCGTCAGAACAGATTGACGATATGATGATGCTTTTTGATGAGATGGACATAGAGATCGTTGACAGCTCTCAAAACGTGAAGGTCATCAAAGGCAAGGTCGACCTCGAGGAAGAGGACGAGGACGAGAAGGAATCATCCGAGGAAGACGAATTCCGGCTTGACCAGGACATGGGCGGGCGGGTTTCCGACCCCGTAAAGATGTATCTTCGCGAAATGGGCATGGTGTCCCTCCTGACGCGCGAGGGCGAGGTCGAGATCGCCAAGAGAATCGAGGAGGGCGAGAAGGCCATGATCAACGCCGTCCTCGAGTGCTCCATCGGGGTGCACGAGATCCTGGTTCTGGGCGAGAAGCTGAAGAAGGGCAAGATCCGGCTGCGGGACATCATCAAGGACTTCGACGAAGAAGAGGCCATGCCGGACGAAGAGGTCCAGGAGAAGAAGGTCCTTGACATAATCGCGGACATACGCGCCATCGAGGACGAGAACCGTCAGCTTCGCGACATCGTGGCCGACGAGGCCGCCGTCCCGACCGCCAGACGTCAGGCCCGTGAAAGACTGCGGGTCCTGCGCGACCGCATCAGCGAGCTGCTCAAGGAGATCAACTTCGAGAAACGGCAGGTGGAGCGTATAGTCCAGCGCCTTTACATCTATATTAGTCGGGTGAGCGAGTGCGAGATCGAGGTGGAGGTCTGCATTCGGGACTGCAAGCTACCGCTGCGCGAGGCCAAACGACTGATGCGGGAGATGAAAGACCTCGCCGAGGCCGAGGCCTCTCCCAAGGATCTTTCCGTCTCGGGCCGGACGCTGAGCGAGGTGGAATGCAAGCTGCTGGGCGCCTTGAGGAAGATATGCAAGGTGGAGCAGGAGGCGCGCATGCCGGTCGAGGGGCTGCGCAAGATCCTCAAACGGGTGAAAGAGAGCGAGGAAAAGGCCAAGGTGGCCAAGGCGGAGCTGGTCGAGGCCAATCTGAGGCTGGTGGTCAGCATCGCCAAGAAATACACCAACCGCGGCCTGCAGTTTCTGGACCTCATCCAGGAGGGTAACATCGGCCTCATGAAGGCCGTGGATAAGTTTGAGTATCAACGTGGCTACAAGTTCAGCACCTACGCCACTTGGTGGATCCGGCAGGCCATCACCCGCGCCATTGCCGATCAGGCGCGCACCATCCGCAGTCCCGTCCACATGATCGAAACGATCAACAAGCTCATCCGCACCAGCCGCTATCTGGTTCAGGAGAAGGGCCGGGAGCCCACGCCCGAGGAAATCGCCGACAAGATGGAGTTTCCGCTGGAGAAGGTCCGCAAGGTGCTCAAGATCGCCAAGGAGCCCATCTCCCTCGAGACACCCATTGGGGAGGAGGAAGACTCCCATCTGGGAGACTTCATAGAGGACAAGAAGATACTCTCTCCCGCCGACGCGGTCATAAACCTGAACCTGGCCGAGCAGACGCGCAAGGTACTGGCCACCCTCACGCCCCGCGAGGAAAAGGTCTTGCGCATGCGCTTCGGTATAGGTGAGAAGGCCGATCATACACTGGAGGAAGTCGGGCGTGATTTCGCCGTCACCAGGGAGCGCATCAGGCAGATAGAGGCCAAGGCCCTGCGCAAGCTGCGCCACCCCAGTCGGAGCAAGTGGCTGAAAAGCTTCGTGGAAAGCTAGGATGAGATGTCCTCGCCAGGCGTGCTCGCCCTCGGGCATCTCCGAGGTACGTTTGAGCTAAAGAGAGGGCGCCGCATGCATATGGATTGGACCTGAGGTGCCGGGGCTATTCTGTTACCCGGAGATTGAGGGGCACACTATTGATTTGACAGCCTCGTGTCGAGGGTTATAATTAGGGTTTGCCAAATGCTCGGCGGGCCCATAGCTCAGCTGGAAGAGCCACCGGCTCATAACCGGAAGGTCCCTGGTTCGAACCCAGGTGGGCCCACCAATTCAGAATCGTCGCGGGTCGCTTTTTCTCCGCGGTTTGGGTAGGCGGAAGCAGCCAGTAGAAGAGGTTTTTTTTCCGATGCGGGTCGTTGCAGGACGCTCGCGTGTTTTTTCGACGGCCTGCGGGGGACGGCTTGAGGGCATGGCCCGACGTTTGAGCCTCATAGGGGTATATAAGTTTCCGGCGTTGCCGTCAGAGGGGAGGAAGGGTGCGGGTACTGCACCCTTTTTCCTTTCTGGCCAAGAGGTTATATCTTGTCTCTGACCGTCGCCGCGCTCCTTGCCGCCCTGGAGCGGCTGGTACCGGCGCGCCTGGCGGCCCCGTGGGACAATTCTGGGCTGCAGGTGGGGGATCCGCGGGCCGAGGTGAGCCGGGTGCTGGTGGCGCTCGATGCCACGCCGGATACTATTGGGGAAGCGACAACGCGGGGCTGTCAGGCGTTGGTCGCGCACCATCCGCTCATCCTGGAGCCGATCAAGCGCATAGGACTTCATGAACCACTTGGCCGGGCGATCGGCGATGCCGTGCGCCACGGGGTGGCGATCGTGGCCGCCCACACCAATTACGACTCCGTCCCCTGGGGCGTCAGCCAGGTCCTGGCGGAGCGGTTGGGATTGGAAGACACGGTTCCACTTCAGCCGCTAAACGACTCCGGCGAGGGGCTGGGGCGCGTTGGCACGCTGCCGCGGCCGCTGAGTCTGGCGGAGCTGGCGGCCCTGGCCCGGCAACGCCTTGGAACCACTGGCCTGCGCTATGTGGAAGGGCCTGGACGGCCCATCAGGCGCGTCGCGGTGTGCGGCGGCTCGGGAATGTCCTTGGCGGAGGCGGCACTTGCGGCCGGCGCGGAGGCCTTCGTTACCGGCGACGTTCGCTATCATCAGGCGCGCGCCTATGAAGGCAGACTGGCGGTTATCGACTGCGGCCATTTTGCCGGAGAGACGCCGGCGCTGGAGCCGCTGGCCGCGGCCATCCGCCGGGAACTGCCCGGCCTGGCCGAGGTGACGGTCTGTCAAAGGGAGCAGGATCCATTCAAGTCGGACTGAAGCGGGAGGAAAAGAGCGAGTTGCGGGAACAGCTGAAAATGCTTGTCAAACTGCAGCAGATAGACCTGGATCGGGCACGCGCCGTCCAGGAGCGGGACGAGATTCCCCACCAGATAGCCTTGCTGGAGCAGGAATTGGCCGCCGCGGCCGCCAGGCTGGAAGAGGTGACGCAGGAGATCGACTCCTTCCGGAAAGAGCGCCGCGCCCTGGAGCAGGAGGTGGAGGATGGCGCGGCCAGGCTGAAGAAGAACCAGAGCCGGCTCCTGGAGGTCAAGACCAACCAGGAGTACAAGGCCATGCTGAAGGAGATGGAACACCTGGGGGAATCTAACCGGCAGAAGGAAGACCGCGTGCTGGAGCTGATGGAGAAAATCACCAAGGCCGAGGAGCAGGTGGCCGTCGCGGGCCAAGAGTTTGCGGCGCGCCAGAAGGACATAAGCGTCCACATCGCCGAACTCAATGCCGCCCGGATGCGGTTCGAGGAAGAGGCCGGCCGCCTGGAGCAGGAGCGGGAAGAAGTCGTCGCGGCCATTCCCGCCGAGTTGGTGACAAAGTACGACTTTATCAGAAGCCGGCGCAATGGACAGGCGGTGGTGCCGGTTTGCGACGCCGTGTGCCAGGCCTGCTACATGGACATACCGCAGCAGCGGTTCAATGAACTCCAGAAGTTCCAGGAGCTCATGACCTGCCCCAGTTGCAGCCGGATCATCTACTGGGGCGATGCCGAAGACTTCGGCGAGCCCGTGAAACAGGCGGTCTAGTGAGCGGCAAGCCCTTTGAGGCTGCCTCGGCCGAGGCGGCCGTGCTCCGGACCCTGGCTGAAACGCTGGACGTCTTCCAAACGCTCCAGAGGTTTCCCGACATGTCCGCGGTCCGGTTGAGGCGCATACTGCTGCGCGCCGCGGAGCGTCTGGAAGTGGAGTGTCTGAAAGTGGACCGTCTGGAAGACGTTGAGCCTCCCCCCAAGAAGCCCGCCCCCGAGCCGGGTGGGAAGTGGCAGCTGTTCTCGGACGGCGCCTCCCGGGGCAACCCTGGGCCGGCCGGCGCCGGCTATCTGCTGATAGACCCCTCCGGCCGGGTGGTTCGGGAGGCGGCGGCACCGCTGGGGCGGACGACCAACAACGTGGCCGAATACCGGGCGCTGTTGCTGGGGCTCGAAGATGCCCTGCGGTTGGGGGTGAAAAGGCTGAGCATCCGGATGGATTCAGAGCTGATCGTCCGGCAGCTTACGGGGCGCTACCGGGTGAAAAGCCCGCACTTGGTGGGGATATATTCCAAGGTGACGCAGCTGTTGGGCAACCTTGACGCCTACGACGTGGCCCACGTCATGCGGTCCGAAAACGCCGCCGCCGACGCCTTGGCCAATAAAGGGGCGGATGCGGTAGAAAAAAAGTGACGGCGAGGGGATAACGGCTCCCTCTGGGGCGTTTCTCGATAGCCACGGTGATTGCGGGGCGCCGAAAGCGACTGGCGGCCCTGCCGCCGGGGTCCAACCAGGACAGGTGGCCGCCGGCCGCGCTATAGAAGGCGCGGCGGGAGGAAAGTCCGAGCTCCAAAGGGCAGGGTGCTGGTTAACGGCCAGCGGGGGCAACCCCAGGGATAGTGCCACAGAAAGCAAACCGCCCCCCAACGCGGGGGTAAGGGTGAAACGGTGAGGTAAGAGCTCACCAGCGCCGGTGGTGACACTGGCGGCTCGGTAAACCCCACTCGGAGCAAGGCCAAATAGGAAGGCGATCGAGGGCTGCCCGCCCGAAGCCTTCGGGTTGGCTGCTGGAGGCGCCGGGTAACCGGCGTCCTAGACGAATGGCCGCCATCCACGGCGGGGCAACCCGCCGTGGAGACAGAACTCGGCTTATGGCCTGGTAGGGCCCCAATAGTAACTGCTGTGTGACAACCCACAGGATGCAAGCGTATCATCGAGGCGCGGCTGGCGCCCCAGTGTCTGTTTATGGTTGTTCTTCAGCCACCACGGGTGCCAGCGCGCGGCGCGTTTCCTTCCCCTTGCCCGTGAGCCGCGGCTGACATGAAATGATGAACGGATGAACAGATCCCTCAGGTTTGGTACCGGCTGGCAGGCGGCGCTGCTGGTCTTGGGCTACTTGCTCTGCTTCGGCGGGGCACTGCTTAACATCGTGGCCCAATGGAACACGGAAGACTACTCCTACGCCTATCTCCTGCCTCCCGTGGTGGCCTACATAATCTGGGACAGGCGCCGGGATCTGGCCCGGGCCGATCTCAGACCTTACTGGCCCGGCCTGGGGCTCTTCCTGTTCGCCTGCCTCGCCACGTTCTTCGGAATATTGGGAGCGGCCTCCCCAGTCCTGAACGCTGCCGTCTGGCTGATGCCGGCCGCGGTTCTGCTGTTCTGCTATGGGGTGCGGTTCACCAGAATGCTGCTGCTCCCCCTGATACTGACGTGCCTGGCCGTTCCGTTGCCCACCATCGTTCAGGACTGGCTGACCCGCATCCTGAAGATGCTCTCTTCGCACATTGCCGTCTGGCTGATGCGGCTGGCCGGACTTTCGGTTTGCCTGGAGGGCAATGTCGTCGATCTTGGCTTCATGCAACTACAGGTGGTGGATGCCTGCAGCGGCCTGCGCTTCTTCTTCCCTCTCCTGGCCCTGACGCTCATCTTCACCCATTTCTTTCAGCCCGTGCGCTGGAAACGGGTCGTGCTGGTCCTTTCTTCGGTTCCGATATCTATCCTGCTCAACGGCTTCAGGGTTGGTATCACCGGCATTCTTTCGGAGCTCTGGGATCCCAATCTGGCCGAAGGCTTCTTTCACGGTTTTTCGGGCTGGCTGCTGTTCGTGGTCTCACTGCCCATGCTCTTCCTGTTGAACAGGCTGCTGGAGCTTTTCGGACCCCCGGCGGCCGGCGGTACGGCGGAAAAGGGGCCAGTCGCCCAGGTGGAACGGCCCGGTCTCCGGCGTTCTTCGAATGGAGTGGCCTGGGGCGTCGCGGCCCTCGCGCTCATCCTCCTCGGGGTCCTCTCCCTGACTCGGGCACAGATGCCCGCGCTGGTGCTTCCCCAGGGGATCGAGGCGTTTCCCTTACAATTTGGTGGCTGGAGGGGCGTGCGCGCCGAGGTGCCCAAAGAGATAGTGGCTCTCTCCGGGGCGGATGAAAGCTTTGATGCGGCCTATTGGGCCAAAGGCTCGGAGGTTTCCCTGTACCTGGGCTATCAGAGGGCCCCTTACGCCAAAAACGACAAATTCCTGCACAGCCCCACGATCTGTCTGCCGTCGGCCGGGTGGTCCATAATAAGCCTGGGCACGCGGAAAATGTCGGGGGTCCATGGTGCCCCGAGCCCATTCGTGGTCCGGGAGATGGTAGTCGAGAAGATGGGCGAGCGGATGTTGGTCTACTACTGGTTTCAGACCAGGAGGCGAGTGGCGCCCACGTCGTGGCTGAACCGGGTGCATCTGGCGCTGACGGCGCTGGAGCGGGAGAACACTTACGACGTTTTTGTTCGCCTGACCTCCCCGATAGCAGGTGACAGAGCCGTGGCGGGCAGCCGTCTCGACCGCTTTGTCCGAGATATGGAACCGATCCTGGGCGGGATTCTGGGGCAGGCCCGGTCGCAGAAAAACTGACGGGCATGAAGGTAGCGGCCATAATAGCGGCGGCGGGTTTTGGCAAGCGAATGGGCAGGCCCAAGCAGTGGTTGCCCCTGGCGGGCAGGCCGCTGTTGTCCTGGACGCTGGCCGCCTTCGAGCGCTGCCCGCGGGTAACCCTCGTGGTCCTGGTGGTGCCCGGCGAGGATCTGGACCGCGCCCGGACCGAGGTGGTGGAGCCGGGTGGCTTCAGCAAGGTGCGGTACATCGTGGCCGGGGGGGGCGAGCGCCAGGATTCCGTCGGGAACGGCCTTCGCGCCCTGGCCGCCGAACGACCTGATATTGTCATGGTACACGACGGTGCCAGGCCGCTGGTGGACAACGACGTCCTGGAGCGGGCGGTGGCGGCGGCCCTGGAGCACGGGGCCGCGCTGACGGCGGTGCCCGCCAGAGACACCCTGAAGCGGGTGGGCGAGGGCGGCGTGGTCTTGGGCACGCTGAACAGAGACGAGGTCTGGCAGGCCCAGACCCCGCAGACCTTCCGCTACGGGCTGCTGGAAGAGGCCTTTGCCCTCGCGGCACGGGAAGGCGTTCGGGTGACCGACGAGGCCGGGTTGGTGGAGCGGCTGGGGCGGCGGGTACGCGTGGTCATGGGTTCCACCAGAAACTTCAAGGTGACCACTCCAGAAGACATGGACCTGGCGGAAAAGCTTCTTGGCTGAGGGGAGGTAGACAAATGCGAATAGGCAGCGGTTACGATTCCCACAGGCTCACCCGCAACCGCAGACTGGTGCTGGGTGGCGTCGAGGTGCCTCATGACCTGGGGCTGGCGGGCCATTCCGATGCCGACGCGGTCGCGCATGCCATCTGTGACGCCCTGCTGGGGGCGGCGGCCTTGGGCGACATCGGCACCCACTTTCCCGACACCGACGATCGCTGGCGAGGGGCCGACAGCCTGGATCTGCTGTGTAAGGTCGTCCAAATGGTGCGGGAGAAGGGCTACGAGATAGTCAACCTGGACGTCACGGTTCACGCCCAGGCCCCCAAGCTGGCACCACATGTCGATCTCATGCGCCAGCGACTGGCGGCGGCCATGAGTATAGATGTCGGCCAGATAAGCCTCAAGGCCAAGACCGAGGAAGGGCTTGGGCCGGTGGGGCGGGGCGAGAGCATCACGGCGCTGGCCGTGGCCCTGCTGCAATGAGGGTACGGGTCCGGTTCGCGCCGAGCCCCACGGGGCGGCTTCACGTGGGCAACGCCCGCACGGCGCTTATTAACTGGCTCTTTGCCCGCCGGCACCAGGGTGACTTCGTCCTGAGGCTCGACGACACCGACTTGGCCCGCTCCGATGAATGCCTGGAGCGACGGATAGCCGATGATCTGGCCTGGCTCGGGCTCATCCCCGATGAAGGGCCTTTCAGCGGCGGTCCGCACGGCCCTTACCGCCAGTCGGAGCGGCTTTCCCTCTATCATGAGGCCGCCGGGCGGCTCCGGGCCCAGGGGTTGGCCTACCCCTGTTACTGCACCGACGAAGACCTGGCACGCGAACGCGCCCTGGCACTGGCCAGGGGGCGGGCGCCGCGCTACAGCGGCCGCTGCGCCAGATTGTCCGACCACGAATGCATGGAGATGGAAAGGCAGGGCAGGGTGGCTTCTCTGCGGTTCGCCGTGGGGCGGGGCAAGGTGGCCTTCGATGATATTATAAAGGGTCCCATGGAGTTCGATGCCGCCTTGATAGGCGACTTCGTGCTGCTGCGCTCGAGCGGCCTGCCTGCCTACAACTTTGCCACGGTGGTCGATGACGCGGCCATGAAGATGACCCATATCATTCGCGGTGACGATCACCTGGCCAACACGGCGAGGCAGTGCCTGCTCTACCAGGCCCTGGGCTTTTTTGAGCCTCCACGCTTCGCCCATCACTCCCTGCTTATGGCCCCCGGTGGGGGGAAGCTGAGCAAGCGGGCGGGGGACCTGGAAATCGGCTCGCTCGAGTCCCACTTCCTGCCCCAGGCTGTCGTGGCCTACATGGCCGGCATTGGGGGGGCGGCCGAAGGGGGGCAGGAATGCCTGTCCGCCCCGGAGCTGGCCGCTCGCTTCGACCTGGCCAAGGCGGGTAGGTCCGCCGCCGTATACGACCAGGAAAGACTGTCGGCCCTCAACGCCGCCTGGATACGCCACCTGCCCGCCGCCGACCTGGCCAAAATAGTCCGCGCCCGGCTGAGTGCGGCCGGCCGCCCGGTGGAAGACCGGGACCCGGCGTGGTTGCTCGATCTGGCGGAGGCGCTGAGGCCCAACCTGCGCACGCTGGATGAAATATCCAGCCTGGGAGAGATCTTCTTCGAGGCCAGGCCGCCGCGGGACGAATGGGCCGAGTCCGTCCTCGGAGAGTCTCGGGCGAGGGAGGCCGTGGCCGCCTTCGCGGACCAGATAAGGCGAGGGGTCGATTACCGCGAGGCCGCCGCGCGCCTGCGGGAGCAAGGCTTTTCGGGGCGGGGGCTTTATGGCCCCCTGAGGGCCGCGCTTACCGGCCGCCGCAGTGGCCCGGAACTGGACGCCGTTTTCCATCTGCTCGGTTCTGACGCAGTCCTGGAGCGGCTGGCCGTTGAAGTGACATGAGGCTGTCAGGTTACCAATCATGAGTGAATTCGACCTTCTGAGACTAGTCGGCCGCACCCCTCTGGTAGAGGTGACACGCCTCAACCCCAACCGGCGGGTGCGGGTGCTGGCCAAGCTGGAGTCCTCCAACCCTGGGGGGTCCATCAAGGACCGCCCCGCGCTCTATATGATTCTGCGGGCCGAGGAGCGCGGAGAACTTACCCGAGACAAGGTCATCCTCGAGGCGACCAGCGGCAATACCGGCATCGGGCTGGCCTTGGTGGCGGCGGTCAAGGGCTACAGGTGCATGCTGGCCATGGCGGAGTCGGTCAGCGCCGAGCGGCGGCAGATCCTTGAAGCCCTGGGCGCGGAGCTGCTGCTCACGCCGGCCGGGCTGGGCACCGATGGGGCCATCGAGAAGGTCTACGGGCTCATGCGCGAGGAGCCCGGCAGATACTACATGCCCGACCAGTTCAATAACCCGGACAACTGGCGTTGTCACCACGAGATGACGGCCCCCGAGATCTGGGAGCAGACCGGCGGCATGCTTGACGTACTGGTGTGTGCCATGGGCACGACGGGGACGGTCATGGGCCTTGCCCGCCGGTTCAGGGAGCTCTCCCCCGGCGTCCTGGTGATCGGCGTGGAGCCTAACGTCGGCCATAAGATTCAGGGCCTCAAGAATATGAAGGAGTCTTACAAGCCGGGCATCTTCGACAAGAGCCTGCTTGGGGCGAAGGTGAACATCGAGGACGAGGCCGCCTTCGAGACGGCCCGCGCCCTGGCCAAAGAGGGTATCTTCGTCGGCATGAGCTCAGGGGCGGCGGTCTACATCGCCCTTCAGAAGGCCAGGGAGATGGACAAGGGCACCATCGTGGCCATCTGCCCCGACGGGGGAGAGCGCTACCTCAGCACGCCTCTGTTCAAAAAAACCCGGCCGGAGTCCGCCCTGCGCTTCCACAACACCCTCAGCCGGCGCAAGGAGGGTTTTAGCCCCATCACCGAAGGCTGCGTGACCATGTATTCCTGCGGCCCCACGGTCCACGAGGTGCCCCATCTGGGCAACTGCCGCCGTTTCGTGGTAGCAGACATGATCAAGCGCTACCTGGAGCACAAGGGCTTCAAGGTACGCCGTGTCATGAACATCACGGACATAGACGACAAGACCATCCATGGCTCGGAGCAGGCGGGGCAGGGGCTGGCCGAGTTCACCGACCGCTACATCGGGGAGTTTCTGGCAAGCATCGACGCCCTGGGGGTGAAGCGGGCCGACGTCTATCCCCGTGCCAGCGAGCACGTGGACGACATGATTCAGGCCACTCGGGAGCTGGTGTCGCGCGGCTACGCCTACGAGAAGTGCAACTCGGTCTATTTCAATATCTCGAAGTTCCGCGGCTACGGCAAACTCTCCCGCATAGACCTGGACAAGATCAACGTGGGCTCCACCGTGGATCTGGACGACTACGAGAAGGAAAGCCCCACGGACTTCACCCTGCTCAAGCGCACGACCCTGGCGGAGCTGAAGCGGGGTATTTTCTTCAAGACGGAGTGGGGCAACGTGCGGCCCGGCTGGCATATCGAATGCGCCTGCATGGCCAGAAAACACCTCGGAGAGTCCTTCGACATTCATACCAGCGGGGTGGACCTGATCTTCCCTCACCACGAAAACGAGATCGCCATCGCCGAGGCCCTCAGCGGCAGGCGTTTCGCCAACTACTGGCTCCATTCGGAGCTGGTGTACGTGGACGGCAAGAAGATGTCCCGCTCGGCGGGCAGCGGCCTCAGCCTGGCAGATCTGCTGGCCAAGGGACACACCGGTCGCGAGGTACGCCTGTTTCTCCTCTCCACCCACTACCGCAAGCCGCTGAATTTTACCCTCAAGGGGCTCTATGCCGCCAAGGAGAGCGTGCGGCGCCTCGATGACTTCTGCCGCAGGGTGGTCAGTCGCGACCCGGATACTGCTGCTGATGCCGGGCTTGAGGCCGTGAGCGAGGCCTGCGGCCTGGCCGAGGAGCGGTTCACGGTGGCCATGGATGACGACTTCAACTTGTCCGTGGCCCTGGGGGCGCTGTTCGGTCTGGTGCGGGCGCTCAACCCCCTGCTGGTGGCGGGCAAGCCGCTGGGCGGGCGGGCGCTCGGCCTGGCGCGGGGGGTGCTGGAGCGGCTCAACAGTGTGCTCAACGTGCTGGATTTGTCTCAGCCAAGCCTCGGCGCGGAGGCGAGTGAGCTGATCGCGCGCCGGGACGAGGCGCGGCGCCGGGGTGACTATGCCGCGGCCGACCAGATCCGCGAGCAGCTTCGCAGCCAGGGGATAGAGCTTACCGACGCCCCGAGCGGGACCATGTGGCGGGCGGCAGGGCCGCCTCCCAAGCTCCGGTACCCATGAGGCTTGGCGATAACCGGGCGCCATGCCGCGCCAGGCAAAATCAAGAAACCCTTGGGCACATCTGACGTACTTTCCACGCCCAAGAGAGGGCCGCTCTGCGGCCAAGGCCCTGTCGGCAACGCCGACAGTTGCCGGCGCCTTCGGAAGCATATCGATAGCCATCGTGGGTCGCAGGCGCCGGAGTCTGGCAGGCGGCCCCCTAATCTCCGGCTAAGATTTCCGTGAAGGGGAATTTGTGCTTTCCGGCAGCGAAGTTACTGGCATAATGGTCACTTCACGATTTCACCCAATGGGTGAAAGGGGTAAAAGGGTCGAACCGCTTGGGCGTTTTTTGAGAG
>JAZDOA010000076.1:0-2198 GCA_043799175.1 Pseudomonadota bacterium
CTCTCAAAAAACGCCCAAGCGGTTCGACCCTTTTACCCCTTTCACCCATTGGGTGAAATCGTGAAGTGACCATTATGCCAGTAACTTCGCTGCCGGAAAGCACAAATTCCCCTTCACGGAAATCTTAGCCGGAGATTAGGGAGCAGCCGGCGGCGCAGCCAGTCAAGCGCCGTCCAGGCCGCGGCGGTCTTTATCTCCGACCGACCACCCTCGAAGCACGCGACTCTGGTCCGCGTCCCTTGTTCGTCGGCCAGCCCGAACCACACCGTACCCACCGGCTTGGCCTCGCTGCCGCCCCCAGGCCCGGCGATGCCGGTCACGGACAGCGCCAGGCCGCTCCGGGCGCGCTCCCGCAGGCCCGAGGCCATGGCGGCCGCGCATTCGGCGCTCACCGCCCCGAAGCTCCGCGGCACGTCCTCCGGCACCCCCAGCAGTTCCATCTTGGCGCGGTTGCTATAGGTCACCAGGCCTCGGTCAAAATACTTCGAGCTGCCGGCCACCTCCGTTATGAGGTGTCCTATTAGCCCCCCGGTGCAGGATTCGGCCACCGCCAGCGTCCGCCCCGCCTCCCGCAGCAGAGAACCGACGACCGCCGCCAGGGTGTCTTCACCCTCGCCGTATACGCCCTCGCCCAGCCTGCCCCGGACGGCGTCGCCCACTGCCGCGAGACGGCGCTCTGCCTCGGCGGCATCGACACCCTTGGCGGTCAGTACCAGCTGATGCCCAGGAAAAACCGGCAGATAAGAGAACGCGACCCCTTGGTGATCAAAACCCTCCGTGAGCTTGCCGATGTCGAACTCCTCGAGACCGAACACCTTGAGAACGCGCCTGCGCACCACGGCCTGGGGCGGGCAGGTTTTTTCGGCGAGCAGTGGCAGCAGCCGCTCCGTCACCAGCCGGCCAACCTCCGACGGCACCCCCGGCAGGAAGAAGACGAGCCGGTCTTCCTGCTCGAGGTAGAAGCCACAGGTGCGGCCGCCGGGGTCGAGGAAGTATGCCCCCTCGGGTATGCGGGCCAGCTTGCGCATGCCCGTGCCGGCATCGAGTCCTCGGCCGCGAAAGTAGTCCTCCACGTGGCTGAGGAACTCGGGGTCGAAGATCAGCTCCCGACCCAGGGCGGCGGCCGCCACCTGGGCCGTGAGGTCGTCATCCGTCGGCCCCAGCCCGCCGGTCACCACCACGAAGGCGGAGCGCGCGACGGCCCGCCTCAAGGCATCTTCCATGGCCGAAGGCTCGTCGCCCACGCAGGTGATGACCGCGACCTCCAGCCCCGCGTCGAGCAGCCCGCGAGCCACCACGCCGGCGTTGCTCTCCGCCACCAGCCCGCTGACCAGTTCGCTGCCCACGGCGATTATTTCTCCCCGCCCGCCCGTCATACTGACATACCAGCGCTACCTAAAAAACACCAAGCGTAAGATAATATTGGCATATATGCCAGCGGCAATGTCGTCGGCGACGATTCCCAACCCGCCGCCCAGAGACTCCATCCGGCGCACGGGGGGCGGCTTGAGAATATCAAAGACCCGGAACAAAGCGAAGCCGACCGCCACCGTGCCGACACTGGGGGCGATCAGCAGCATGGCCGTCAGGAAACCGGCTATCTCGTCTATCACGATGAAACCGGGGTCCTTGAAGCCCAAAAGGCGCTCCGCCGCTCCGGCGATGGGCACGGCCAGCCCGGCGACAGCCAGGGTGCCCAAGACACCCGCCACCGGGTGCAACCACGAGAGCGCCAGGTAGAGTGGAATCCCCGCCAGAGTGCCGAAGGTGCCCGGCGCGACCGGGATGTATCCCAGGAAGGCACCGCTCGCCAGGAAGTTGACCGCGAAGGCGCGGAATTTTTCCCGCCGGGGTTGCCCCAACCGCTCGCTATTTATCCCTCGCATCCGCCCGCCGCATTACCGAACCCGTGCCAAAACTAGAGGTTAATCGTCCGAATGTCAACGATGACGAAGGCGGGCGCGAGCCGCGCCAGGCAGACTCAAAAAACCCTCGGGTAACTCGTAGGTACTTGCAGCCGAAGAGAGAGGGCGGCTCTTAACCCAGGCCCTGGTTGCAGTAATTCCTAACGCCGGTCTTGGGTGTTTCCGTTCGTGCTGATGTATAGAAGCACGAACACCAGTGGTTCGCCCTTCGATACCTCAGGGCGAACGGTTTTGAAGCCAGGTTAATGACTTACGCAACTAGGTACCAGGCCC
>JAZDOA010000031.1:0-8406 GCA_043799175.1 Pseudomonadota bacterium
CCGGCATGGCCGATCTTCTTCCAGTGCAGCGCCCGCCTCAGGCGAGCCACCACCCCGTGGGAGGTCGGACCTTGGGGTTTGTCCAGGAGCAGAAGCCCGTTCCTGGTGTATCGTTCATGGCTGGATCTTGCCCGCGGGTAGCCACTTCCAGGGCCTCCCGAACGCGCTGGCGCGCCTCGGTCAGACTGCCGGACAGAGAAAAACCCGCCGCGTTGCGATGCCCGCCGCCACCGAAGTTCTCGGCCAGATCGGCGACATTGATACCGTCCTTCGAGCGGAGCGAGACCTCGACAGACCCCTCCGATGTCTCGGTCAGCATGGCCGCCGCCTGGATTTTGGCGACGGTATTGACCTGGCTCAGCAGCCCGGCGCATTCCTCGATGTCGGCCCCGGCGCGCCCCAGCATGTCTTGGCTGATGCTGACCAGGGCCACGCTGCCCTCCTTGAAGGTCTCGAGACCGCTGAGGGCCAGCCCCAGCAACCTGAGGCGGGCCATGCTGTAGTCATCATACAGATGGCGGGCCACCTCGTGCGCTCGCACGCCCCGCCCCACCATTTCGGCCGCAAGGTCAAAGGCCGCCCGGTTGGTGTTGGCGTTCTGAAAGCTGCCGGTATCCGAGGCCACCGCAACATAGAGATTGACGGCCACTGGCAGGCTGATGGGCCAAGGGACACCAGCCACCAGGCGCCAGACGATCTCGCCGGCGGCGGAGGCCGCGGGGTCCACCAACCTCAGGTGTCCAAAGTCGCTGCCCTGATGGTGATCGATGTTGAGAATCAGGGGATGCGCGGCCAGCGATTCGGCCTCGCGGCCCACCCTGGAAAGGGCTCCGCAGTCAAGCACCACGGCCACCTCACAGCCTCGCGGCCCGTGGTCCGTAAGGCGCTCGATGCCGGGCAGGAACCGATATTTTCGGGGGGCCGGCTCCGGGACGTGGGCGACGACCGTCTTCCCCATTTCGGTCAGCACAAGGGCCAAGGCGAGCATGGCCCCCAGTCCGTCGCCGTCCGGCTGGCGGTGAGTACAAAGGAAAAAAGACCGCCTCTCCCTAAGGATCCTCGCCGCCTTCTCCAGGTCCCTCTTCATTCTCACGCAGGTCTCTCAGCACGCGCTCGATGCGGGTCGCGTAATCGAAGGAATCATCGTAGCTGAAGCTCAACTCCGGGGGGAACTTGAGCCGTATCCGACGGCCCAGCTCGCATTTGAGGAAGCCGGCCGAGCTGGCCAGCCCCCGCTGCACTTCCCCGCGGCGCCCGCTATCGCCCTCGGCACCCATCAGGCAGAAAAAAACCCGCGCATGCTTGAGGTCTTCGCTCATCTCCACCCCGGTGATGGTAATCAGGCCTTCCAGCCTGGGATCCTTCACCCGGCGGCCGATCAGCTCGGTAAGCTCCGAACGGATAACGTTGCTAAGTTGCACCGCCCGTCGCGACACCACACGCCCCGCTTAAACGTTAAGAATATCGGTATCGGTCTCGATGATCTCCGCCAGTTGCAGCTCATCCAGGTAATTCAGCAGATTATCGAGACAACTGTTGACGAAAGCACGGTCGTTGCCGACCACGCCGATGCCTATCTCCAGGTGCCGTAGCAGGTCGTTGCCGCCCACCTCGGCCACGGAGGCGTTGAACTTGGCCTTGAGGCGCTCGATCAGTTTGCGCCTCACCGAGCGCTTGTCCTTGAGCGAGTTGCCCTCATGAATGAGCAGGACGACCCGCGCCACTCCCACGAACATTTATTAACCAGCCTTGGGCGCGTCCTCCAGTTCAGCCTTGATCTGCTCCATGGAATAGGCCTCGATCACGTCCCCGACCTTGATGTCGTTGAAGTTTTCCAGCCCAATACCACACTCGTAGCCCGAGGTGACCTCTTTGACGTCTTCCTTGAAGCGCCGCAGGCTGCCCAATTTGCCGCCAAAGACCACCACCCCGTCGCGCAGCAGCCTGGCCTTGGCCGAGCGTTCTATCTTGCCGTCGGTGATGTAGCAGCCCGCCACCGTGCCCACCTTGGGCACACTGAAGGTGTTGCGCACCTCGGCCCGACCCATGGTCTTTTCCTTGAAGACAGGTTCCAGCAAGCCGGTCATGGCGTCCCGGATCTCGCCGATGAGCTGGTAGATGACGTCGTAATAGCGGACGTCTACCCGCTCCTGCTCCGCCAGGGCCGCCACCTTGCCGCCGGGACGCACCCCGAAGCCGATGATGATGGCATCGGAGGCGGAAGCCAGCATGATGTCCGTCTCGCTTATGCCGCCGGTGGCCGCGTGTATGATCTGAACCTTGACCTCTTGGCTGGGCAGCTTGGCAATGGCGTCCTGCAAGGCCTCCAGGGATCCCTGAACGTCGGTGCGCAGCACCAGGTTGAGCTCCTTGGCCTTGCCTTCCTTGATGCGCTCGTAGAGCTTCTCCAGGCTGATCTTGCTGGTTGAAGCCAACTCCTTCTCGCGCACCTTGAGCTGCCGGTGGGCCGCAACCTGCCGCGCCTTGCGCTCGTCTTCCAGGACCACAAAGTCGTCGCCGGCCAAGGGTATGCCGCCAAGCCCCTGAACCTCGCCGGGCAGACCGGGCTCCAGTTCGTCTATGCGGTTGCCTGCCTCATCGAAAATGGCCCGCACCCGACCGGAGTACGTACCGCATACCAGGGCATCTCCGGGCCGCAGGGTACCTTCCTGAACCAACACGGTGGCCACGGGGCCGCGCCCTTTGTCGAGGCGAGCCTCGATGACCCGGCCACGGGCCAGCTTGTCGGGGTTGGCCTTGAGCTCCAGGATCTCCGCCTGAAGCAGTATCAGCTCCAGGAGCTCGGTGATCCCCCGGCGCATCTTGGCCGACACCTCGGCAAAGACCGTCTCCCCACCCCACTCCTCGGGGATGAGGCCGTGGTCGGCCAGCTCCTTCTTGACCCGGTCAGGGTTGCAGCCCGGCTTGTCGATCTTGTTGATGGCCACAAGGATGGGTACCTGTGCCGCCCGGGCGTGGTTTATGGCCTCGACCGTCTGCCCCATTACCCCGTCGTCGGCCGCCACCACCAGCACGACGACGTCAGTCACTTGCGCGCCTCTGGCCCGCATGGCCGTAAAGGCCTCGTGACCGGGGGTATCCAGGAAGACCACGTCGCCACCCTCGAGCTTGACGTGATAGGCACCGATGTGCTGCGTTATGCCGCCCGCCTCGCCCGAGGTGACGTTGGTCTCGCGAATGGCGTCGAGCAGCGAGGTCTTGCCGTGGTCAACGTGACCCATGATGGTAACCACCGGCGGCCGCGGCAGCATCTCCTCCGGGCGGTCCTGCTCGGCCTGCAGGATTCCCTCCTCCTCGAAGGCCGACCGCTCCAGCTCGTAGCCGAACTCGCCGGCGACCAGAGTGGCGGCATCGAAGTCTATGGCCTGGTTGATCATGGCAATGACGCCCATGTGCATAAGCTTCTTGATCACCTCGGCGCCTTTGATGCCCATGCGCTTGGCCAGCTCGCCCACGCTTATGGAATCAGCCACCCGGATCCGCCGCTTGATGGCCTTGGGCACGGTAAGTTCGGTATGCCCCTGCCGTTTGAGCATCCCGCCCTTGCCCATGGCCCGACGCCCACCCTTCGCCGGTCGATAGCCGCGCTGGGCGTCGTCGCCGTAGAGCTGAGCTTTGTCGAATACCTCACGCTTGCGCAATTTGGCCGCGGCCTGCCGCGTCCGGTCGTCGACGCCGGTACCTGGCCGACGCTTCTTCTTCCGCCGCTCCGCCTCGGATTCCGGGGAGGGAGGGACGGCCGGCGGCACTACAGCCGCCCCAGCAGGCCTGGGCGCCGGCGGGCGGGGACTACCGGGGCGCTGAGGACGTCCCGCCACCCCAGCCCCAGCGGTCGGGAAGGAACGCCTGCCGACCGCCGCCGCATCGGAGGCGGGCTGTACCTGCTTTTCCGGCATCTTGATGATACGGGCAGGCTCTTCCCTACGCCGGGCCCTTACGGCAGGCTCGGCTTTGGATGGCGCCTTTTCCGCCACCGGTGCCTCCACTGTTGTTTCAGAGGCTTCCCGTTTCGAGACAGGCCTGCCGGGGGGCTTTGCAGCCACGGGCGCGGAAGGACGCTCGGAAGCCGGCCTGGTGAGCGCGGCCTCCGGCACGGCTGGCGCCGGCAGTTCCGGACGCCGTATTATACGCGCCGGCCTGTCACTGTCTCGTTGAGGCCGAACCAGTTTGCGAGGCCTCTCCGGCTCCTGCTCCCGAACGAACTCATCCATCGCCGATGCTGCCTCGATGTCACTCTCCGAGGCGTTTTTTTCGGCCGCCTCAACTCTGCCACCGGAATCGCCGCCACCGAAATCATCGGCCCGACCGGAGGGGAGTACTTGCCTGCGGCGCCTGATGACGCTAGGCCTGATCCGCTTTTCGACTATCACCTCGGGGGATTTCAAGTCCAGGAGCTTCTCCTTGATTTCTATAACTTGGGCATCATCCAGGGTGGACTGGTGCGACTTCACGCTGAAGCCATCCTTAATCAGACGCTCCACGAGGTCCTTTGAATCCCAGCCAATGTCCTTGGCCAACTCGTGTACCCTGGTCTTTGTCATGTAATCTCCTCCCGGCCTACCGCTTCCCGGCCCACCCCGGCCAAATATTCAGCAAAATACCCTTGGAGCCGCCCGGTACCGGGTTGCCTGTCACTCCTGAACATACGCCTCAGGCGTTCCGGCTTGGATCTTAAAAGTCTTTCAACACAGGCCGTATTTCCACAAACATAGCCACCGCGCCCCGGCCTTGCCTGGGAGTGGTCCACCACCAAGAGCCAGTTTTCCACCACGAGGCGAACCAGCTCACCCTTAGCTTTCCTGGCGCCGCATCCCAGGCACATCCTCTCCGGATGGCTCATCTTCCGTGGGCACCTCCGCCGACACCTCCGCGTTCGCATTCCGCAGCTCGGCCGACTCAACCGGCTCGGCCAACTCAACCGACTCGGCCGACTCAACCGACTCGGCCGGCTCCTCGCTTGAGCCCTCCGCGGGCCGGTCGTCGTGTCGCTTGGTGGCATCCAGCGCGACCAGATCCCTCGCCGCCTGGACAAGGCGCTCCGCATTGTGGACCGTAAGTCCCAAAAGCTGGACCATTTCCTCGGCGTCGGAGCGGGCCACGTCTTCAATAGAGGAAAAGCCCGCATCGGAAAGCGAATCCGCGGACACCTCGCCTATGGCCCCCAACTGCACCAGCGATTCGTAACCCTTGCGGACCGTGGCCTTGTACTTGGTCTCACTCACCACGTCAAGCTTCCAGCCCGCCAGCTTCGAGGCCAACCGCACGTTCTGCCCCTGCTTGCCGATGGCCAGGGAAAGCTGCTCGTCGGAGACCACGACCTCCATGGACTGGCTGGCCTTGTCGATGATCACCCTGCAGACCTCGGCCGGAGCCAAGGCATTGCAGACAAACTTGGCCGAGTCAGGATTCCAGGAAATAATGTCTATCTTCTCGCCCCGCAGCTCCTGGACCACGCTCTGCACCCTGGCGCCCCTCATTCCCACGCAGGCCCCCACCGGGTCGATGTCGCTGTCCTCCGAGGTAACGCTTATCTTGGAGCGGTGGCCAGGCTCGCGGGCAACGTTGACGATGTTGACGATGCCTTCCTCGATCTCCGGCACCTCCAGCCTGAACAAGGCGCGCAGAAAGTCCGGATGGGTGCGGGAGAGGATGATCTGCGGCCCCTTGGAGACCTGCTTGACGTCTAGTACCAGTGCCCGGACGCGGTCGCCCTGGCGATAGCCTTCCCGGGGCACCTGCTCGCGCGGGGGCACCACCGCCTCGGCCCGCCCCAGATTGACTATCAGGCTCCCCTTGTCGAAGCGCTGCACGATGCCGTTTATTATCTCGCCCTTACGGTCTTTGTAGTCGTCGTATACGACGTCGCGCTCGGCCTCCTTGATGCGCTGGATGATGACCTGCTTGGCCGACTGCGCGGCAATGCGGCCGAACTCGACCGTGTCCATCTTCGTTCCCAGGCTGTCGCCCAACTGGCAATCGGGATCGAGATCGCGCCCGTCCTCAAAGCTGATTTCGAGCTGCGGATCTTCTACTTCCTCAACCACTTCCTTGAACTGAAAGACTTCCAGATCCCCGGTTTCCTCGTCGAGGGCCACCTCGACCTCCATCCGCGGGCCGTAGCGCTTCTTGGCGGCGCTCCGGATCGCCTCCTCGATGGTGTCCACCAGGGTGTGGCAGTCTATTCCCTTGTCTTTGCTGACCTGGTCTATTATTCGTTTGAGATCCGAAATCATTGGCCGCTCCTCGTAAGCTCGAACCCGATGTCGAGGTTCGCCCGAGAGATGGCACTACGGGGGATGGCCAATACCTGCCCGTCCACCTCCACCTCGACTTTACCCTCGCGCAGCCCCATGAGCCTGCCCCGAAAGTGCTTGCGCCCTTCCACCGGGCCGTGGGTCTTGATGTTGACTTCGTGGCCCTGGTAACGCTCGAAGTCACGCTCTTTTTTAAGCGGCCGGTCAAGACCCGGCGATGAAACTTCCAGCGTGTATGCCTGCTCCATGAAGTCGGCAACCTCCAGAAGATCTCCCACCTGGCGGCTGACCCTGGCGCAGTCCTCCAGCGTGATACCACCCGGCCGGTCTACATAGAGGCGCAGCACCCACTGGCCACCTTCCCGCCGGTATTCGACATCGACAAGCTCGACGCCTTGCGGCTCCAGTATTTCTTCAGACACCTTGGCCGACACCTGCTCGGCCACGCGCTCTTTCTCGGACTGCGTCACTCTTAAGGCTTCCTTCGCTTCCCCAAAAAACAAAATAAAAAAGCGGGCTGAGGCCCACTTCGCATGGCAGACAACATAAAGACTACCCCGCGAAGCGGGGCCTGGCAACCACAAACTGTTACAATCCACCAGGCGAAGTGGCATCCAGGCGAAGTGACATCCTTCACGGACTGGCGCGCTGGTACCGCGATAACCGCTGACGGGATGTTCTTTCGCGGGCTGAATGTGGAGCGGGCAACGGGGTTCGAACCCGCGACACCAAGCTTGGGAAGCTTGTACTCTACCAGCTGAGCTATGCCCGCTTAAACCACATTATATTGGCACCCTCAAACGCTGTCAACCTTTTCGACCCGCGAGCCCTTGAAAGGACATGCCTTCCACCACGCGGCGGTCGGCGGGGCACAACTCCATGCCGAGGACCTCGTCCGGAAAAAACACCCAGCGCCATTCGGCACACTCCAGCGCCTTTGGCTCACCGTTCGAGGAAAAAACCCTCAGCAGATGGAGGTCTACCGTGTAGCAACCGTAGTCGTGGCTGACGCGGCCGACAACCTCGCCAACCTCGACCAGCAGGCCCAGCTCCTCGGCCATCTCCCGCTTCAGACAGGCCCCCAAGTCCTCGCCGTCATGGCACTTGCCGCCCGGAAACTCCCACAGCCCGGCACAGGGGCCATGAGGACCCCGCCTGGCCAGAAAGACCCTGCCGTCTCTGGTGAGCAGGCCGGCCGCCACTCGCAGGCACCGTTCAGCCTGAGGCATGCCCGCCCTGGTCTGGGTAGGCGGCCCGTACCGTTGTCCGCAGACCGCCCCGCACGTTGAAGACCCCGGTGACCCGCAGCCTGCACGGCTTGGCGGCCGCAATGATGTCATCGCGGATGAGGTTGACGACGTTCTCGTGAAAGATGCCCATTTCCCGGTACGCCAACAGGTACAGCTTGAAGGATTTCAGCTCGAGGCACCATTGGGCGGGGACATACTCTACCTGAACGCGGGCGAAATCCGGCAGGCCGGTCTTGGGACAGACACAGGTGAACTCCGGGGCGTCTACGGTTACGGTGTACTCGCGCCCTGGAAACTGATTGGGCCAGCACTCTATTGCCGGCCGCGCCCCGGCGGCGCAGGCATGCTCCGCAGTGTACTGGACAACCACTCTGTGGCTCGACTCCTCTGTCAGAATCGTTGAAAAATAGCAGAGCGGGGCGGGTTGTGTCAAGCACACGATACGTAGCTGTGACACACGGCCCTGACTCTAAGGATTAACGGGCAAGGTTTATTTGGCGCTCGATCAGGCTGACGAATGCCTCGGCATTTTCGATGGCCTGCGAGACTTCCGAGACCGAGATGGTCCCGACCATATCGTAAGTGCTGATGTTGCGCTTGCGGCGCATGCGGTCCATCAGGGCCAGGAACGGGGTGCCGTCCTGGCCCATGACCAGTTCCAGGAACCGGATCACTGTTACGTGCTGTCCTTCCGCCGCCGGACGGAAGCCCATCTGGAACATCAGAGCCCGGCCGGCCTGAAGCATGGCATTGTAGGCGATGCTGAAGGCCCAGTCGAAGTCTTCATGTTTTAGCTTCCTGGCCGTGGCCAAGTCACGGACCGCCAGGCGCAACCGATCCTGGACCTGCCGCGCGGAGAACCGGCCCGGCTTGAGGCGTCC
>JAZDOA010000033.1:0-3948 GCA_043799175.1 Pseudomonadota bacterium
ATGGTGTCCGCGAAGGTCACGGTTAGGCCGAAGGTCGCGAAGTAGACATCGGTGGTGGCGCCGGTGGCCGGGTCGGCCAGGGCATCCTGTATATACTGAGTGGCGTTGCCGGTAGTGACCTGGATGTCCCAATGGGTGGCGTCGGAGCCCGCGGTCACCATGATACTGTAGGTCTCGCTGATCTGCATGCCGGTGACCCCGGAGATGCCCCGGGCGTTGTAGGCGACGCCGGTGGAGAGGATGGTCACCCCATAAGTGCCATCGATCAGCTTGTCCGTGCCGTACTTGGTGGAGTCCGCGATACGGTCGGCTTCCAGGATGAGCTTCTGATACTCCGAGTTCAGCTTGGCGCGGTTGGCGCTAGATACGTTGGCCGAGGAGGCCTGGGTGGCCAATTCCTTCAGCCTGGTAAGAATGTTGCCGATTTGGTCCAGGGCGCCGTCCGCCACCTGAAGCAGCGAAGATGCCTCCGAGGCGTTCCGGGAGGCAACCTTGTACGAGGCCAGATCGGCACGGAAGGCCTGGGAGACGGCCAGACCGGCGGCATCATCGGCACCGGAATTGATACGGTAGCCCGACGAGAGCCGCTGCAGGTTCTTGGCCATGGCGGCGTCGGAAACCGAAAGCCAACGATGGGTATTCATGGCCGCTATATTGTGGGCAATCTTAAGAGCCATTGAAACAGATCCTCCTTGACGATGGTGTTTTTGCGCTTCCTTGCCTTTGCTGCGCTCATCTCGCGGCCAGGATCAGGCCCCCCGGCCGCCAAGGCCCCTGTATGTCTCACCTCCCTCGTGCTTTCGCCGCGCCGACCCTCCCGCCTATGGAGGCTCCGGCTTTCTCGGCTGCTAACCCGTTATCGGCGCTTGGGTGGCGAAACTTGAAGGATGGCGAGCAGATGAGGCGCCTTTTATTCCATCGTCACTCCTCCCGCGGGCACGGTGGAACCCAGCCTAGCCGCCTCGGCCCGGCAGAGACGGGCCGCCTCGACCTGGCCCAGCCTGGTATAGAGTTCTCCCATGTCTTGAAAGACTTCGCTCCGCCGCTCGGCCGGGCCGTCCGTCAGTTGGGCCTGGAGATGCTCCAGGGCCTGCGGCCACAGCCCTCGGTTTCCATAGAGTTCGCCTACCGCCTGGCGGAACTGGGGCGCAACCTCTCCGGCCAGCCGCAGGGCCTCCTCGCCGCCCTTGGAGTTATCCGAGTCGAGAAGCCGCTCGCCCATGTCCATGAGCAGTTCCGCGAGGTCCGCCGGGGTCTCGAGAGGCCGGTCCCACCGGAGCCCAAGCTGCCGCAGGATGGTCCCGCAGTCGGCCAGCAGAGAGTCCACGTCGCCCTCTTGCAGCGCAAGCCGGCAGCGCTTCAACCGCAGGTCGGCCGCCTCCAGCCCAGGCGCCAGTTCCAGCGCGCGCCCCAGTGCGTCTCGCGCCCCAGGGTCCCCCACCGCGAGCATGGCCTCGGCCAGGTTGCCGTGGGCTGGAGCGAAACCGGGGTCCAGCTCGCAGGCCTTACGGAGCGGCGCCATGGCCGCCTCCGGCCGGTTCTCCATCCGCAGGCAATAGCCCAGGTTGGTCAGGGCGTTGACATTCTCTGGCTCTTCCTCCAACGCCCTTTCCAGGTGGGCGCGGGCCGCGGCCAAATCACCCGCCCTTAGCTGTATCTCCGCCGCGCGCACCGCAACCTTGGGCACGAATCGCACGGCCAGCAGCCGCTCCAGGGTGCCATACTCCTCATCGAAGCGCCCCTGGACGTTCCAGGTTCCGGCCATGTCAAACAAGACGTCACACTTGTCGGTATCCAGCGCCAGGCTGCGCCGGTAGTAGTCTCTGGCCGCCTCGTATTCCCCGCGCCAGGCCAGGTAGCGGCCTCTCAGTCGCAGGCAGTAGGCCTTGTCAAGCGCCGTGTTCAATGCCTGGGCAAATGCCTCCTCCGCCTCTTCCCCTCGCCCCAGCTCGCTGAGGGCCACGGCCCGGTGGTGCCAGGCGTGCCATTCGGAGCGGGCGGTGTTCAAGATCAACTGGCCAAAGGAAGCCGGCTGCTTGCGGAAGCGGGCAAGTAGCTCGAAATAGTGCCCGATCTCGACCAGAACCGCATTCCAGTCCTCCCGCCGCAGGGCCACCCGGGCGAGCATGAAACAGGCATCGAAGAAGATGGGGCGCTTCCGCAGGGCCTCCCGACACCAGTGCTCGGCCTCCTCGTCCCGGCCCAGTTCAAAGGAAGAGGCGGCGGCCAGGTAATGGCTCCAGATATAGAGGTCCGTCTCGTCGCCGCGGGCCGCCGCCAGGCGGATGGCCTCGTGGGCCTCTGGCAGCGCCTCCGCGGCCAGAAGGTTGCTCAGGTAGGCCGCGGCCAGATAGTGGCGGGGGCGCGGATTGGAGGGGTCTTCGGCAATGTCTTCCTTCAGCAGGGTCGAGGTGCGCTCGAACTTGGCCTCTTTCTGCTCTCCCGCTACGTTGTAGCCCTTGTGGGAGATATTGATCGGCCAGGCCTCGCCGCCGTTGTAGCCCACCAGCAGGTTGTGTACCCTGCCCTCGTAGTGAATGACGCCGTTGTTGCGAATGAGCCTTTCGCTGATATTGGCCCCCTCGCTTCGGCCGGAGTCATAGAGGCTGCGCACCATGGCGTAGACAATGTCCGCCTTGCTCTCCTGGGCCGCCCGCCTCAAGATGGCCCCCGAGCCTTCCATCAGCTCCTCGTCGGCATCCAGGATGAAGATCCACTTTCCGGCGCAGTAGCCGATGGACTGGTTGCGATGCAGACTGAAGTGCCGCTGCCAGGGGTGGTGGTAGACCCGGGCGCCGTAAGATTCGGCTATGGCCACCGTGCCGTCGGTTGACCCGGTGTCCACGACCACGATCTCGTCTACCCACGGAGCGACGCTGGCCAGACAGGCCGGCAGGAATGCTTCCTCGTTCTTGACCATCATCGCCAGGGAAATCAGCGGCTTGTTGTCACTACCCTTCTTGGCCTCGCCCCTCTTGGTCCCGCCCATTGCGCCACCTCTCCGGCAAAACGCCTTACGAGAGCAACTAGTACCTACTTGCGTAAGTCATTAACCTGACTTCAAAACCGTTCGCCCTGAGGTATCGAAGGGCAAACGGTGTCACCGGTGTTCGTGCTTCTATACATCAGCACGAACGGAAATGCCCAGGACCGGCGTTAGGAATTACTGCAACCAGGTACTAGCAAGGGCCGGGCCAGAAAGGAATATGACTCAATCCGCGGATTTCACTTGGGTTTTATTGGGAGCCGCGCGCCCGGATGCGGCAGCTCTTGCCGTCTCGCGGGAACTACTGGCAGGGTGGCGGGGGCTCCGTGGGAAAGGCGGGCCAGACTACCCCACCTCTCCCCCGGGGAGGTCTTTAGCGGAAGAGGCTCAGGATGGTCTGCGCCGACAGGTTGGCCTGAGCCAACATGGCGGTGCCCGCCTGGGTCAATATCTGGTTCTTGGTGAACTCCGTCATCTCCGCGGCCATATCGACGTCACGTATCGTCGATTCAGCCGCCTGCACGTTTTCGATGATGGTCGAGAGGTTCGCCGAGGCGTACCCCAACCGGTTCGTGTAGGCGCCCACCGCGCCCCTGCGGTCCGCCAACGTGGAAATGGCGGTGTCTATGCTGCTCATTGCCGTGTTGGCGTTGGCCACCGTAGTGAGGGCCGTCCCGTCCAGGTTGAGGCCGCTGGACGTCGTCGTGGTGTTGCCCAGCGCGATGCTGATCTTATCATAGTCGTTGTTCGTGGCCCCCAACCGGAAGTCGCTCGCCCCCGCGGAACTGGACGTAACCGTGGCCGCCAAAGTGGCCCCGTCGATGGTGTCCGCGAAGGTCACGGTTAGGCCGAAGGTCGCGAAGTAGACATCGGTGGTGGCGCCGGTGGCCGGGTCGGCCAGGGCATCCTGTATATACTGAGTGGCGTTGCCGGTAGTGACCTGGATGTCCCAATGGGTGGCG
>JAZDOA010000034.1:0-36156 GCA_043799175.1 Pseudomonadota bacterium
CCCACCCGAAAACGGGCCCCCGGCGTCTCTCCCATTTGCCCGAAGACCAGCACGGACTTGCCCAACACCCCGGCGCGGCCCATCTCCCGCCACAGGTCGTTACCCTCGCGCGAGCGCTCTCCGATGCCGGCGAAGACGGCCAGGGCGTCCCGCATCTCCACGCTGGTGGAGATGATCTCCATTATGAGCACGGTCTTGCCAACCCCGGCCCCGCCGAACATGCCCGCCTTGCCCCCTTCCACCAGCGGGGCCAGCAGGTCTATCACCTTCATGCCCGTCTGAAAGATCCGGGTGGTGGCACTTTGGGCCCGCAGGGGCGGGGCCGGCCGGTGTATGGGCCAGCGCACCCTGGCCTCCACCGGGCCAGCGGCGTCCATGGGCTCCCCCAGAACATTGAACACCCGGCCTATGGTCGCCTGCCCCACGGGCACATCCAGGGGGGCGTGCGTGGAATGAACAGTCAGGCCCCGCCGCCAGCCCTCGGTCGGCGTGAGGGCCATGGCCTGCACCTGCCGCTCTCCGACGTGGGCCAGGACCTCGGCCACCAGCCGACGCCCAGCCAGGTGGCCCCGGAGGGCGGTGTGGAGGCCGGGTAAGGGAGGCGGAAACTCCACGTTCAGCACCGGACCGCGGATGGCGATTATGCGTCCCTCCACCACGGCCGCTTCCAGCACCATTGCGCGATAACCGACTCTGGGGAAAGGATGTGGCGCGGAATAGTCTTTGACCTGGCTGGTTGACAACCAGTATAGCGGGCCTGGCGCGACCAGAGCAACCCCCAGATAGAGCGCCCCGGCGGCGGCGGCGCCACTACAAGTTGTAGTATTCGCTTGCACCCAATACCGCGTCCCTGCTATGGTGGAGCACTTGCCGATGGAGGAGTTGCCGTGTACCGGGACGACCCAGATGTCTGCGCCAGATCGCCGCGCGCCAGGGCACTGATAGTAGACCACGACCAGGCCGTGGCAGAGTTCTTGACCGAATGCCTGCATCAGGCGGGATTCGAGGCGGTGGACTGGACGGGCGACGGTCGGGAAGGCGTTGAAATGTACCGGGCATTGCGACCGGACGTGGTCTTGCTGGATGCGGACATGCCCGCCATGGATGGCTCCACTAACGACTCCACTAACGGCTCCATGAACGGCTATGATTCCTGCCGGCGCATAAAGGCCGCGGATCCCGCGGCCACGGTCTTCCTGCTGACCGCCGACCCCTCTCACGCCGTGGCCCAACAGGCGCTGGCCGATGGCTGCGCCGCCGGGCTGCTTGCCAAACCTTTCAGTATCCAGAAGCTCTTCGAAATGGTCGATCGCTATGTTCACCTGGAGGTACCCCTATAGGAGGCTGACTCCAACAAGTTAAGTAAAACTAGTTGACCTAATTGTCTTGACGCCGCTGTGCCCCTGTGGTATGCAGGCGCTTGCGGGCAAGTGGTGTGCGAGTGGTCTTGGCTCCACCCCTTTGATTTTACTGACGCGGCTGCGGCTGCGTACACCTACCCACTCTGTCCCGCCGTCTCTTATAGCTCCAGTGAAGGGCTGTGGTCTGTCGTTTTTGCTCCTGACGGAAGAGCGTGACCATGATGGACAGCACCCGGCTTCACGGCATCTGTAAACTCCCGCTGGCGCGCATCCGTGCGCCGCTTGTCCGTTTACGCTCAAAAGCGCTTGATCCTGTCACTCCCGGCACATCCCCAATTCCGGTCCAAAAGGGCGGCCTGCGGCAGTCTGCCATAAATGGGCACGCTGGGCGTTTGTGATACTTCCTGGAGGCCGAACCTGTTGAACAGCGGTATGCGACAAAAATCGTGGGGCATTAACATAACCGCCATAAGAGTAACCAACATCATGATAATGCTGGTTCTGGCACTGGGAGTCTTCTACTGGGTAACCCATTCTCTCATCCACGTCTATCTACTCAACCAGGGCAACCTTTCCAGCTTCTTCCCTGATGCCCATGAAACCCTGACCCGCTGCGAGGCCCTGAGCATCCTGGTCGTATTCGGGGTTCTCGTCCAGGTCTTTCTGGTGCAGCGCAAACGGGCGGAGGCGGCACGGCGCAGGAGCGAAGAGCGCTACTACCACCTTCTCGACAGCGCTCAGGAGGGCGTCTGGGTGGTCGATGCCGAGGGGAAAACGACCTCCGTCAACCCTCGCATGGCGGAAATGCTGGGTTATTCCGTCGATGAAATGCGTGGCAAGCCCATGGCCATGTTCCTGGAGCACAGATGCCGGGCTTCATATCGTCGCAGCCTCGAATCACGCAAACCGCACACGAAGGAGCGGCACTACCTGGAGTTCCTTCGCAAAGACGGCTCCAAGGTCTATACCAACCTGGCCTCGTCCCCCGTCTTCGAGACCGACGGTTCCTATGCCGGGGCACTTGCCTGCGTGGCCGACATAAGCGACTGCAAGAAGGCCGAGGACCGGCTCCGGGAACAAGAACGCTTCCTGGCAAGTATTTTTGCCAGCACCCAAGACGGCCTGAGCATCCTCGATCACCGGCTCAACATAGTCCGTCTGAACGCGGCGATGGAAAAATGGTACTCCCATCAGGCTCCGGCGGTCGGTAAAAAATGCTACGAAGTCTACCACGGCCGGAGCGAACGCTGCGACCCGTGCCCCAGTCTGCGAACCATGCTGACCGGAAAACCTTCCAGCGAGATATTCCCCAAGATAGGCCCCAGCGGTGAAACCATCGGATGGCTGGATGTATATGCCTTTCCCTTCGTGGACAAGGACTCCGGCCAGACGAAGGGCTGCATCCACTACGTCCGCGACATTACCGAACGCAAACGGGCACTGGAGGCGCTGAAGGAATCCGAACAACGCCACCGGGCGCTGGTGGACAACGCCCTGGTGGGTATTCTGCGCATGACCCTCGACGGCGACATCCTTTACGCCAACCGGGCGCTGGCCTCGATGCTCGGCTTCACGCGTCCGGAAGACATGCGCGGCCTGAACGTGAGTGACTTCAACGTGCGGCGCGACAGGGCGCGCGACCGCTGGAAGGTGCTCCAGAACCACGGCAAAATCTCCGACAGCGAGATGGAACTGCGCACGCAGCAGGGCGAAACCCGCACCGTGCTGTTTTCGGCCACCATTCAAGGCGAGGTGGCCGAGGGCATGCTAATGGACATCACCCGGCACAAAGAGGCGGAGAGGGCACTCCAGCGGTCGGAAGAAGAGTATCGCGCCCTGGTGGAGCAGGCACAGGAGGGCATCTGGCGCTGGGATGCCGTCGGGCGCACCACCTTCGCCAACCGCCGGCTGATCGAAATCACGGGCTACAGCCTCGATGAGCTAACCAACATGTCCTTCCTCGATCTTCTCTCCGAGGAAGAATCCCATACCGAGGCCCAGATGTTCCTCGAGGCCATCCGGCCCGGCGGTTGCGCCCAGCACATCTTTACCCTGAGGTGCAAGGACGGACACCGGGTCGTGGTTTCACTGGAATCCTGCGCCGTGATGGACGAATCCAGCGGAAAGTTCAGCGGAGCGGTCACCTGCGTATCAGACATCACCGAACGCAAGCGGCTGGCTGACCAACTCATGCAGTCCGAGAAGCTGGCGGCGCTGGGGGAGTTGATCTCCGGGGTGGCCCATGAGCTGAACAACCCTCTGACCACCGTGGTGGGCAGATCCCAGCTGCTGGCCTTGCGCGGCCTGATAGACGGCGAGGAAAAGCTCAAGAGAGACCTGAAGATTATCAGCCAGGAGGCCCTGCGCGCCTCGAAAATCGTCCACAACCTCCTGACCTTCGCCCGAAGGCAGCGGCCCGAGAAGCGGCCGCTCAACATCAATGAAATCCTGGACCGCACGCTTGATCTGCGCTCCTACCAGTTCCGGGTCAGCAACATCGAAATCGAACGGCATTTCGCCTCTGACCTGCCCGCGATAGAGGGAGACTTCCAGCAACTCCAGCAGGTGGTGCTGAACATTCTCAACAATGCCGAGCAGGCCCTCACGGAGGCGGGTCGCGGGGGCAAAATACGCATGGAAAGCCGATATGAACGTTCTCGCCGGAGAATTATGGTGCGAATCAGCGACAACGGCCCCGGCATGGTTCAGGAGGTTCTGGGTCGCATATTCGACCCCTTCTTTACGACCAAGCCGGTGGGCAAGGGGACGGGCCTGGGCCTGAGCCTGAGCTACGGCATCATAAAGGAACACGGAGGGGAGATCGAGGCCACCAGCGAGCCAGGCAGGGGCACCGCCTTTGTCTTCAGACTGCCCATCGCCACCAGGCAGATGGCAACCGTTGAACCAACCGCCGAGCAACCGCCCAAGGCCGATTACACCCTGTCCATGCTGGTAACGGACGACGAAGAATCCATCCTCAACCTGTGCGACGAGGTGCTCAGCCACCGAGGCTACACGGTGGACCTGGCCCGAAGCGCTTCCGAGGCCCTCGAAAAGCTGCGGGGCCGCTCCTTCGACCTGGCGCTGATAGACGTCCGCATGCCCGGCCTCAGTGGCCCCGAGATGTACCGCGTCATCAAGATGGACAAGCTCATCGAACCCGAGCGGGTGATCTTCATGACGGGCGACGTCGTGGGCGAAAAGACGCTTGCCTTCTTCGAGTCCGAGGGCGTCAGCTTCATCGCCAAGCCATTCAACCTGCAAGAGCTGGAAAATCTGGTCAACAGACAGATCAGAAGCGCCATGGCCACCGATTGCCGCCTGACCGCCCTGCCGCCGGGGCTGGCGGCCGTGGGGCACGAATAGGGGCGTCCTTCCCGGCGCTCCGGTGGGCTAGTGCATCACGCGCGTCGAGGGCGGGCGGCCCCACCGCCCCCCGCTCACGCCACCCTCTTCCTGAACCTCAACACACTCAGACCGAGCAGCGCCACGCCCAAGGCGGCCATGGCGGCCATCTGCGGCCAGAGTGTTTCGAGGCCCACCCCTTTCAGGAAGATGCCCTGGAGTACGGTGATGAAATAGCGCAGGGGGTCGAGGTAGGTGATGTACTGCACCAAGCGCGGCATGTTGTGAATGGGAAAGATGAAGCCGGAGAGGAGTATGGCCGGGGTGAAGAAGAAGGAACTGGCCATCATGGCCTGCTGCTGGGTGGCGGAGATGGTCGAAAAGAAGAGCCCCAGGCCCACCGAGTTGAAAAGGAAGAGTATAGTTCCCAACAACAGCACCAGCACGCTGCCGCGAAAAGGCACCCCGAACCAGAATATGCCCACCAGGGTGACGATACCGACGTCCACCAGGGCGATAAGGACGAAGGGCACGGTCTTGCCCAGCATCAGTTCGGTGGGCCGAATGGGGGTCACCATGATCTGCTCCATGGTCCCGATCTCCTTCTCGCGGACCACGGCCATGGCCGTCAGCATGAGGCTGACCAGCATGACCACCATGGCGATGACGCCGGGGATGAACGAATAGCGGCTGCTCAGATTGGAGTTGAACCAGGCCCGCTGGTCTATCTCTATGGGGGCTGACACGCTCCCCATCGGCCCCAGCCGGGCCATACGCTCGGCCAGCACCTCGGCGGAGTAATCGTTCAGCACCACCCCCGCGTAGCGACTGACCACCATGGCGGCATTGGAATCCGTGCCGTCCAGTATGAGCTGCACCGGGGCGGAATGGCGGCCGGACTTGATCCGCCGGGCAAAGTCGTGGGGCAGGTGGAGCACCATGGTTACGTCGCCGCGGTTGAGGAGGTTCTCGACCTCGCGATTGGTCCGCACCACCGCCGCGAGGTCAAAATACTCCGAGGCCCCGAAGCGCTGGATGAGCGCCCGGCTCTGAGGCGTCTGGTCTTCGTCGTATATGGCCACGGGGATGTGCCTGATGTCGAAATTCACCGCGTAGCCATAGGCTATGAGCTGGATGAGCGGCGGCAGAAACAGGACCACGCGCATCCGGCTGTCACGCAGCACCTGGATGAGCTCCTTCACGATTATGTGCCACACCCGCCTGAAGCTCATGACGAATCCTTACCTGGGAGCAAATAAGCTCGTTTGGGAACAGGACAGGCTGCTCAAAAATGTCTAGCTGCTAGGCGCGCGAAATCCTGAGGAGGGAGGCGTACTTTTGCGTACTCCTCCCTCCTCGGGATGAGCGTAACGCCGCAGATGGGCGTTTTTCAGCAGCCTGTCACGTCATCTTCTTTTTAAACCGGCGGGTAGCCGCCACCAGAAAGAAGGCGGCGGAGCCAGCCAGCACCAGAGCCTCGGGCCACAGAATCTCCAACCCTATCCCCTTCAGATATATCCCCTTGGATATGGTTACGAAGTACTTGGCCGGCACGATGTGGGAGGCGGCCCGCAGCCACCAGGGCATCTGCCTTATGGCAAAGACGAAGCCCGAGAGCAGGAAGGCCGGCAGAAAGGTGGTAAGCATGGCGAGCTGGTTGGCCTCCAGTTGGCTGGAGGCGCTGACCGAGATGAGCAGGCCCTGCCCCAGCATCACCAGCAGGAAGAGCGCCGAGAGACCTATTTGCAATACGGGGCTGCCCCGCAGCGGCACGTGGAACAGAAACTGGCCCATGGCCATGGCCAGCGCCAGGTCGAGCATCCCAATCATGAAATAGGGACCAAGCTTGCCGATGATCAGCTCGGTCCTCTTGAGAGGCGTGGCCATGAGGCCCTCCATGCTGCCCCTTTCCACCTCCCGCACCACCGACAGCGCGGTCAGCAGCGCGCCCACCAGGGTCATGATGACCACGATAAGCCCCGGAACTATGAAGTTGCGGCTCTCCAGGTCTTCATTGAACCAGACCCTCGGCTCGGCCCGCACCGGAATGGCCATGCCGGTCAGTCCCTTGGCATTGAGCCTCCGCACCATGACCCGCTGATTGTAGTCCGCGCTGACGGCCTGGATGTAGCCTATGACTATGTTGGCGGTGTTGGCGTCGGTGCCGTCCACTATGGCCTGTACCGTGGCCGTCCGGTCGGACCTCAGCCGGCGCGAGAAGTCGTCGGGCAGCACGATGGCCGCGCGGATCCGGCCGTCGTCAATGAGTGTGCTGATCTCGCCGTAGCTTCCCACGCGGCGCAGGATCTCGAAGTAGGGCGAGCCGGCGAACCGATTGATGAACTCTTCCGCGGCCGGGCTGCCTTCCCGGTTGAAGACGGCTATGGGAACATGGTTGATATCAAAGGTTAAGGCATAGCCGTAGAGCAGGAGCAGCACCACGGGCAGCAGCACGATCTGGACGAGGCTGCTGGGGTCGCGCCTTATCTGAATAAGCTCCTTACGGAAGATGGCCCAGGTTCGAAGCGGGTCCACTAACTGTTGCTCCTGCCTGCGTCGGCGCGCTCGATGAAGGAAATGAAGGCGTCCTCCAGGGTAGGCTCCACGGGCTGCATGGAGCGCACCTCGATGCCCTTGGCGGCCTGCTTCAACTGGCGGGGCGTGCCCTCGGCAATGACCCGCCCCTGATAGATGAGCACCAGCCTGTCACAGAACTCGGCCTCGTCCATGTAGTGGGTGGTCACCAGAATAGTCACGCCGCCCTCCGCCATGGCGTAGATCATGTCCCAGAAGGTGCGCCTCGAAACGGGGTCCACCCCGCTGGTGGGCTCGTCCAGGAACAGAACGGCCGGCTCGTGCAGCACGGCCGAGGCCAGGGCCAGACGCTGTCGCAGCCCGCCGCCCAGGTTGCGGGTCAGGTCGGCACGGCGGTCAAGGAGGCCCACCATTTCCAGCACCTCGCTCGCCCGCCGCCGCAGCCTGTCGGCGTTCAGGCCGTAGACCCCACCAAAGAAGTTCAGGTTCTCATCGACGGTAAGATCCTCGTAGAGCGAGAAGCGCTGGGACATGTAGCCGATGACCTGCTTTATGGCGTTGTACTGGGTGAGTATGTCGTAGCCCGCCACGCTGCCCTGCCCCGAGGTGGGCAAGAGGAGGCCCGTCAGCATGCGGATGGTCGTTGACTTGCCCGCGCCGTTAGGCCCCAGGAAGCCGAAGATGGTCCCCCGTTCCACCTCGAAGCTGACCCCGTCCACGGCCTTGAAGCCGCCGAACTTCTTGCTGAGTTCTCTGGCCACGATGGCCTTGGGGGCAGCGTTTCCCTCAGGCCGCATCCGCCCGCCCCGCCCGCACTATCTGCACAAAAAGGTCTTCCAGGCTGGGCGCGGCCCGCGATATGCGTATGTTCCGCGGGCCTCCGGCATCGAGGACGTCCTTAATTGGCTGCCGGGCGGCCTCGGCGTCGTCCACCGTGACCATCAGCCGGTCTCCCACCATCAGGAGCTGCTGGACCAAAAGGTGGCCGGCCATCAGCTTTCGGGCCGCGCGAAGATCGGAGGCCCGCACCTCCAGGAGGTCCCCCTTATACGTCGCCTTCAGTGCCCGGGGGGTGTCGGCCATAAGGAGCCGCCCTTTGTCGATAAGCCCCACCCGGTGGGCCCTTTCGGCCTCGTCCAGATACGTGGTGGTCAGGAAGATCGTCAGACCCTCGCTCAGCAGGCGGTAGAGAATGTGCCAGAACTCACGCCGCGAGACGGGGTCCACCCCGCTGGTCGGCTCGTCGAGGAACAAAAGGCGCGGGGTATGGATGAGGGCGCAGACCAGCCCCAGCTTCTGCTTCATGCCGCCCGACAGGTTGGCGGCAAGCCGCGACTGGAAGGCCGCGAGGTTGGAGAAGGCCAGCAGCTCGGGGACGCGCGGCCCCCTCTGCGCCTTGGGCACCCGGTAAATGTCCGCGTAGACGGCGATGTTCTCGGCCACCGTGAGGTCGCCGTAGAGGCCGAAGCGCTGGGGCATGTAGCCGATGTGCTCCTTGAGGGCCTCGGCCTGGCTGACGGTGGAAAGCCCCAGGACCTCGGCGTTTCCCTCGTTGGGGTCCATTATGCCGCTGAGCATGCGCATGGTGGTGGTCTTGCCCGCTCCGTCCGGCCCCACCAGGGCGAAGACCTCCCCGCTGAAGACCCGCAGCGTGAGGCCGTCCACCGCCGTCAGGGTCCCAAAGCGCCTGGTCAGCCCTTCGGCTTGTATCACCGTCTCAGCGCCGGGCGCCGTCAAGGTAGATGACCCCATCGGCCGGCATTCCAGCCTTCAGTTCGTACCGGGGGTTGTACACCCGGATCTTCGTCCGGTAGACCAGGGTGACCCGCTCCTTCCTGGTCTCCACCGTCTTGGGGGTGAACTCGGCCTTGGAGGAGACAAAATAGACGAAACCAGGGTAGACCCCGCCGGGGTAGGTGTCGGTGGCTATGGCAGCCCTCTGGCCGTAGTGGACCCTGGTCAGGTCCGTCTCGGGAACGTAGGCCTCCAGGTAGGCATGGCCAAGGTCCCCGGTGGTAAGCACGGTTGCGCCCACGGCCACCACCTCTCCGGGTTCCGCCTCCCGCACCAGCACCACGCCGTCAACGGGCGCCGTCAGCCGGGCGTAGCCCAGCCTGGTCTTGGCCAGATCCAGGTTGGCCTCCGCCCGGCCGTACTCGGCCCTGGCCGCGTCGATGTCCTCCTGTCGGGGGCCGATCCGTACCAGGCGGTATCTCTCCTGGATCTGATTGAGGGCCTGTTGCGCCACCTGCCAGGCCGCTCGGGAGTTGTCGAGCCTGGAGGCGGGGACGACTCCCTCCGCGAAGAGCTGTCTGTTCCGGTCGTATTCAAGCTGCTTATTGCGGAGGTCGGCTCGGGCCTGGTCAACCGCCGCCTTGGCCTCGGCAATCTCCTGCGGTCTGGATCCGGCCTGGAGCCGGGCCAGGTTGGCCTGGGCGAAGGCCGCGGCGGCCTGGGCAATCCGCACGTCGTCCCGCAGATCCCGCCCCTCCATCTCCGCCACCAACTGGCCGCGCCTTACTCCGTCTCCCTCCTGAAAATAGATGGCCGCGATCTTTCCCGACACCTTGAAGGACAGGTCCGTCTCCGTGGCCTCTATGTGCCCGGAGACGCTCAGGACATTTTGGGGCGCGGGCCGCGCGCGCAAAGCGAACCACCACACCACAAAACCCACCGCGACCAGCGCGGCCAAGACGGCGAGTGCCCGCTTCACCAGCCTTCATCCTCCGTAAAAGACAGACTATACAAAATACCTCTTTTCCCTCCCAAAAAACATCAGCAACCACGCCCCGTCGCCCTCTCAGGCTGACCGGTTACCACTAGCGCTCACTGGTGCCGGAGTTTGGCCGGTGGCCCTGCCACCCCCGGAAATATGGTATTGTGCGGCGAGACCATGCAGCCATACCCCACTATTCGGCCCAGGCCACCCGCCCCGCCCCGGTGGCTGACGGAGCGCATGCGCCAGGTGCGAAGAGGGCTCCCGCGCGGCGCCGAAGCCGCCTCGGCCCGAGAGACCGCCGGGCTGCTGGCCCACCTGGGGCTGTCCACCGTCTGCGTCACCGCCCGCTGCCCCAACCGCCTGGAGTGCTTTTCTCAACACCTAGCCACGTTTCTCATATTGGGCGAGGTCTGTACCCGCGGCTGTGCCTTCTGCGCCATAAAACAGGGGCGGCCACCCTTACCGCCCGACGACCGGGAACCGGAGGCCGTGGCCGAAGCCGTGGCCGCGCTGCAACTGGCCCACGTGGTCATCACCTCGGTGAGCCGCGATGACTTGGCCGACGGTGGCGCAAAACACTTCGCGGCGGTGGTCCGCGCCCTGCGCCAAAACTGCCCGGCCACCACCGTCGAGCTGCTGGTGCCGGACTTCGGCGGCTCGGTCGCGTCACTGGAGCAGGTGATCGCCGGAGAACCCAACGTCGTGGCGCACAACATCGAGACCGTGCCCCGGCTTTACGACCGCGTGCGCCGGGGAGCGGACTACCGCCGCTCCCTTGACCTGCTGCGCCGGGTGAAGCGCGCCGGCGCGCCGGTCGCGGCCAAGAGCGGCATAATGCTGGGGTTGGGCGAGCGCGAGGAAGAGGTCGAGTCCGTTTTGCACGAGCTCGCCGCCACCGGCTGCGACATGCTTACCCTGGGCCAGTACCTGCCGCCCTCGCCCCGGCACGCCCCGGTGGCCCGCTACGTGGAACCCGAGGAGTTCGCCCGGTGGCGGGCCAGTGCCCTGGCCCTGGGGCTGAAGAGTGTCGCCGCCGGCCCCCTGGTGCGAAGCTCCTACCTGGCGTCGGTGTTCTACCAGGAGGTGGCATGAATGCCTGGCGGCTGCTGAACCTGCCCCTGAACCAGGCCCCGCTCTTCAACATGGCCCTTGACCTGGCCCTGCTCCAGCTTCATGCCGCCGGGGCCTCGCCCCCCACCCTGCGCTTCTACCAGTGGGATCCTCCAGCGGTCTCCCTGGGCCGCTTCCAGCCCGTGGACACCCTGGATGCGGCTGCCTGCCAGCGGCTGGGGCTGGAGGTCGTTCGCAGGCCCACCGGCGGGCAAGCCGTGCTGCACCTGCGCGACCTCAGCTACGCGGTAGTGGCCGGCCCCCATGACGGCCTGAGCGCCTCGCCCATGACGGCCTGCCGCCTGCTGGGCGGCGGGCTCCTCCGGGGTCTCCGAAGACTTGGTGTCGAGGCCGAAGCCGGCCCCAGGGAGGCGGGGCACCACCTGGAGGGTCTCTGCCTGCTCGGTGCCGCCAGGGGGGATCTCCTCTACCGAGGCCGGAAGTTCGCGGGTAGTGCCCAGAAAATCCTGCGGCGGGTCTCGCTCCTGCAGCACGGCTCCATGGCCCTGGAGCCCCAGGGGGAACTGGCGGCGGAGATGTGCAACCTGCCCAAAACGTACCGCGAGGAGATGAGGGCCAGTCTCCGAGCCCGCACCACTGCCCTGAGCCGGATATTGCCCCACCCCGTGCCGGGCGCCGATGTCGCGGCGGCCCTCTGCCGGGGGCTGGCCGAACAACTGGGGGTGGTCCTCCGGCCGGAGGGGCTAACGCCCCATGAGCTGGCCCTGACTCAGGAAATCATGGCGCGAACCGGCGTGTCCAGACCTCTACCAGCCTCCCCCGCCGGCCCCGCCGCCGGCAAAGGGGCCGCCGCTCATTGTCTTGGGAAGGGATCCGGCGAACAGGCCGGGGCCTGAGATCTCAAATGTCAGCACAATCCCGAACAGGGTCGCCAGGTGCAGGGGCATAAAACCCTCCCTTCCGCCCAGATACCAGCTTGGGTGGTATCCGCCGTCAATCCCCTAAGAGGCGGCCATCACCCCCTCGAAGTGCCTGCCCCATTCCTGCTCCTGACCATCTTGTTGAACGTGGTGGCAATCCAGACGACCGGCACCCCCACCACCAGCGCGAAGACAAGCGGGTAGATCACGACCCTGCCTCCGAAGAAGTATTTTTCTGAGCTTATCGGTCGGGACACCGGAATCATTAAAGCCGTCCGAGTAGGCTCGGAGGGCGGCTCTTCTCCCACGGCCGGGAGGCCCAGTTCGCCGAGGCCATTAGACAATACGCCCCACGGCATGTATATTGCTTACCCTAAGGGGTGACCGCGGCCGCGACGCGGCAAAAAAAAACGGACAGCCCATAAGGGACTTGCCCGCCGCACCTGAAAAATGTAAAAAGGGACGGTCGGCCGCGCGGGGCGAGTTCCTCAGAGAATGAATGCCGCGAAAAAGTGACTGGCAGGTAACCGAAAAATGAAACTGAGTAAGATCGCGCTTGTTCTTGCCTTCTTGGTTGCTTTCATGATCCCCTGGCTGGGAGCCAGGGCACATGGCGCCGCCGGTGCCGAGGGCGTGCCGGCCAACCCCTACGAAGAAGGCGCTCCCTCCGATGTCCAATCCAATGAAGGGCAATCGGGCGAAGTGCAACCATATGAAGGCTATGGCGTGGAGGAACCGGCCGCGGAAGCGCCAGATGGCACCGACCAGCTGGAACGAGGCGCCGGGGCACCTCAAGACCCCCAGTATGATCCCCAATACGAACCCCAGTACGAGCTGCTGGATCCGACCACTGATCAGCCCGAACAGCCTGAACCGGCGTACTGATCGCCCAGGTTCATGACAAAGGCGCCGTTTCGCGGCGCATGACCGAGCGGCGGGAAATGCAATCTGGCATGGCAACCATCAACGCTGACGATACTCCCGAAAAACCTCCAAGTCGCGGGGGGCGTCTGCCCCTCGCTCACCGGCCGGCCCAGTCGCGTGTAAAACGAAATCCTGATAATTCCATCTGGACAGGCCTTCGACCTTCCTTGAGTCCCGGCGTGCCCTGGAAGTTCGACGACTGTTGGTTCCACTAGCGAATAAAGGGACAGAATGGAAAATTGGCAGAAGCTGCTCAAGCTTAGTATCAAGAGCACGGCGGAACTCGCCCGTGTGCTGCCAATAGACAGGCGCGCTCTGGAGGAGGTCATCTCCACCTACCCCATGCGTATCAACCCCTATTACCTCAGCCTCATTCGGGGTAAAGACTCGCCCATCGGGAAGCAGGCCATACCCAGCCACCTCGAGATCGAGGACGGCAGCGGTCTGGAGGATCCTCTGCGCGAGGAGCGGCAGAGCCCCGTGCCGAATCTGGTCCATCGCTACCCTGACCGCGTGCTCTTCCTCATCTCCAACCAGTGTGCCATGTATTGCCGCTTTTGCACCCGCAAAAGGAAGGTCGGGCGGGACTTCGTGGTCAGCGATAACACCCTGGCTCAAGGTCTCGCCTACATCGCCGCCAACCCCGCCATCCGGGACGTGCTGCTGTCGGGCGGAGACCCTCTTCTGCTCTCCAACGAGCGCCTCGAGGACATCCTCACCCGGCTGAGGCGGATTCCGCACGTGGAGATAGTCCGCATCGGCAGCCGCGTGCCCTGCACCCTGCCCCAGCGGGTCACCAGGCGCCTGGCTGCCTTGCTGCACAAGTTTCCCCCGCTTTACATTAACGTGCATTTCAACCACCCCGAGGAACTGACCCCGGAGGCATCACTCGCCCTCGGCCGCCTGGCCGACGCGGGCATTCCCCTGGGCTGCCAGACCGTTCTGCTTCGCGGCGTGAACGACTCCCCGGCCGTAATGCTCCAGCTCATGCGGAAGCTGGTGGCCCTCAGGGTACGGCCCTATTATCTCTATCAGGCCGATCTTACCAAGGGCACGGAGCACTTCCGCACCCCCACCACCGAGGGCCTAGCCATCATGGAAGCGCTGCGGGGGCATACCTCCGGCCTTTGCGTACCCCAGTTCATTATCGATACCCCAGGCGGCGGCGGCAAGATCCCCGTGCTGCCGAACTACCTCGTCCGGCAGACGGCCGACGGTCTCGTTCTGCGCAACCACGAAAATCACTACTTCCTCTACCCCGAAGCCAGGTCTCCCCGACCCGAACCCGAGACCAAGGCCGAACCGGTGGCATATCAGGCGCCCCGCGCATGCGCATCGGCCTGACCTACGACCTGCGCGCCGATTGGTCGCCAAGGCCGGGGGAACCGCCGGACCTCTATGCCGAGTTCGACTCGGCCGAGACCATCACCGCCCTGCGGACCACCCTGGCCGGGCTGGGTCACGAGCCGTGCCCCATCGGCACGGCGGCCAATGTCGCCCCCTACTTCTCCCAAGAATCGGTAGACTTGGTCTTCAACATCGCCGAGGGGTTTCTTGGGGGGCGCGGGCGCGAATCCCAGGTGCCCTGCCTGCTTGATCTGCTGAAAGTCCCCTACGTGTTCTCAGAACCTCTGGTGCTGGCCCTCACGCTGGACAAGGCCATGGCCAAAAGGCTGCTTCTGGCCGAGGGGATACCCACCGCCCGCTTCGTCGAGGTGGCCGCCGTAAGCGAGCTGGACGGCCTGGCCCTGGCGCCTCCCCTCTTCCTGAAACCGGTCCATGAAGGCTCGGCCAAGGGGGTGAGCGCGGCCTCGCTGGTCAGTCGGCCGGATGACCTCCGCCCCAGGGTGGTTTCTCTGCTTGCCGCCTACCGCCAGCCGGTGCTCATAGAGGAGTATCTGCCCGGCGAGGAGTTCACCGTGGCCATTCTGGGCACGGGTTCTCGGGCCGAGGTACTGGGCACCATGCGGGTGAGCGTCCGGGGCGACGCCCACAACGTCTATGGCTATGAGGCCAAGGAGTTCTGCGAATCGCTGGTGGACTACACCCCCAGGGAGGCCCTGCCCCCCGCCCTCAGGCAAGAGGTGGAGGCCGTGGCCCTGGCCGCCTGGCGCGCCCTGGGCTGCGCCGACGCGGGCCGGGTGGACGTGCGCTGCAACGCCAGGGGAGAGCCCCAGTTCCTGGAGGTGAATCCTTTGCCGGGCCTGCACCCCACCCACTCCGATCTGCCCATCATCGCGACCCAGCGAGGCCTGAGCTATTCCGACCTCATAGGCCGGATTCTGACCGCCGCGCTCGAGCGCCACGGATTGCCCCAGACATGAGAGTAGCCGTCGTCTACAACCGCCCCGTCGTACAGGGCAACGAAAACGCCCTCTGCTCGGCCGACGTGCTGAACCAGGTCGAGGCCGTAAGCGAGTCCTTGGCCGGGCTGGGGCACGAACCCCTGCTCTTCGCCCTTTCCCGCGCCGGGGCCGCCGACCTGCCCCAGAGGCTGCGCGGCGCGGGGGTGGAGTGCGCCTTCAACCTCTGTGAATCACTCGACGAGGACCCGCGCCTCCAGGGCCACGTGGCCGCCCTGTTCGAGGTGGCCGGCCTGCCCTACACCGGCTCCGACATGCTCGCCCTGGCCCTGACCACCGACAAGTATCTGGCCAAGAAGGTGCTGGCGGCGGCCGGCGTTCCCACTCCCGCCTTTGCCCTTTATGATGCCGCCTCGCCCCCGGCCGGCCTCGCCTTTCCCTTGATCCTCAAACCCCGCCACGAAGACGGCTCCGTGGGCATAGAGCAGGATTCGGTCGTATCCGACGCCGCCGGGCTGAAGGCCGCGGCCGCCCGCCTCCGTGCCCGGCACGGGGATATTCTGGTGGAGGAATACATCGAGGGCCGGGAGCTCAACGTGGCCCTTCCTGGGCTACCCCGAGCCGGAAAATACCCTGCCGGTGGCCGAGATCGGCTTCGAAGGTTTTTTCCCCGCCGGCGCCTGGCGCATAGTCGGTTACCGGGCCAAATGGGTGGCGGCCAGCCGGGAATATCAGGGCACCCCGCGTTCCTTTCCCCGAGACCGCGCCGCCCTGGCCGGCCGAGAAATTGCCGCCCGCTGCTTTCGCCTCTTCGGCTGCCGCGACTACGCCCGGGTGGACATCAGGCTCACGGCCGAAAACATTCCCTACGTGTTGGAGATCAACGCCAACCCCTGCATCAGCCCGGAGGCGGGCTTTGCCGCGGCCCTGGCCCAGGCCAGAATTCCCTACCCGGCCTTCGTGGACCGCCTGCTCGGGTTTGCGCTCGCCAGGCGCGGGCAATGAAGCTGCGCCCTCTGACCGCCCCAGACCGCCGGCCGCTCGAGCGGCTGCTGGCAGCCACCGCCGCCTTCAATGCCGCCGATGTCGCGGTGGCGCTGGAGCTGATTGACGACATCCTGGCCAAGGGCGAGCACAGCGACTACCGCGCGGTCTGCGCCGAGGCGGAGGCGGAGGCGCTGGCAGGCTTCATCTGCTTCGGCAGGATTCCTCTCACCGAGGCCTCTTTTGACCTCTACTGGATTGTCGTTGGGCCAAACCACCAGGGGCGGGGCGTTGCCAGCCGCCTGCTGGCGGCCATAGAACCCGTTTGCAGCCAGGCCGGCGGCACTCAGTTGTTCGCCGAAACCTCCTCCCTCGACGCCTATGCCCCCGCCAGGGCCTTCTACGAGGCCACCGGCTTCCATCTCGTCAGCCGTATCCCCGATTTCTACGCCCCCGGCAACGACCGGCTCACCTACGCCAAGAGGCTCGGGGGCGCGAGCCTGGTTGCGTAAGTCATTAACCTGATCTCGAATCGTTCGTCCTGAGGCATCGAAGGGCGAATGATGTCGCTGGTGTTCGTGCTTCTATACATCAGCACGAACGGAAATGCCCAGGACTGGCGTTAGGAATTACTGCAACCAAGTACTAGCAGCCTTTCCCGCGGATGCGGGGCTTGAAGGCAATAGTCAACGTACTCATGGGGTTGTGTGCCTGGGTAATTACATTCATTGACAACAAATTCTTGGTATGAACATACTGACTTAAATTAGATAACCGCAAGAGAAGGGGGCAATGGCATGAGACTTCTTCAAGCAATCGTTTTCGCAACAATGCTCCTGCTGATGGCAACGGCAGCCACCGCCGGCCAGGTGGTGCTTGATTTCGAAGACCTGAGCGCGATCGAGGGTCAACCTCCGCCTGATCCTTACGGCATAGTCAGTTGGAACGACGGCTGGGTGGTCGACCGCACGGGAGATACCGGCCTGTTCCATGCCCATTCCGGGGTGATGGGCCTCTACTATGAGGGCGGGGCAATGCCCACCTGGGAGTTCGCCCACCCGGTTGTATACGAAGGCGCATACTTCTCGGGGCCACCATATGTTGGCTTCCAGGAGCCGGATTATCTCAACACCGTCCAATATCAGCTGTACAACGGCGAAACCCTGGTGCGCACCTCCGAAGAGTATCAGGTAGACTACCAGTCCCTCTGGATTCCCACCCAATATGGCGGCTTGGTGGACCAGGTGGTGGTCGTCAGCCCTTTTTCGGATTGGTGGACCATGGACGACCTGACCTACAACGACCCCGTGCCGGTCCCTGGCGCAATCTGGCTGTTGGGAAGCGGCTTGGCCCTGGTCAGGTTCGGAAGGAAGTCCGCCTCAAAAAAATGCTTGCCAAGTGCTAATAAAAAAGCATAACGTACGTCATGGAGTAAACTTTTGGCGAGGGGAGTGGCCGGTATGAAGCGTATTCTGGGAATTGTCATTGCCACGGCGCTGCTGGCGCTTCTGGGAGCCACTCCAGCCCTGGCCACTCCGGAATTTCGGGTGCTCAGCTTTGAAGACCTGGGGGCGGGGCGCGGTCCGATGAATCATTATTATGAGGACCAGTGGTACAAGGACCAGGGATACCCGAAGACGTATACAATCGAGTGGGAAGCGGGGGCGGGCGAATCCCAGTCTGTCTGGCTTTACGACACCTCCAGCGGCTCGCTGTTTAGGCCCCACACAGGAACCCATCACCTGTTTTACGATGGCCCGGGGCCGACGGCCTCTTGGAATTTCACCTACCCCACCGTATTCAAGGGCGCTTATTTCTCCGGCCCCGAAAGAACGGATATCAGCGTTCGCCTCAAGCTGTACGATGCATATGAGGGCGGCAACTGGCTGAACCAGGATAAGGATGGGCAGTGCCTGTCCCCATGGACTTCCCTCCGCACTCAGGCCGACCCTGACGACCCTAAGTCTAATTTTGTGGATTCGGGCTTCTGGGATGATGAGTATGCCGAGCAGTACTTGAAGGTCAAGCGGGTGGAGGTGGAAGCCGATTGGTGGGACGTGGACGGGATCCCGGATCCGGAAGCCGTCTGGTGGTGGTCCATGGACGACCTGGAGTACAGCCCCCACGCGCCCATCCCAGGCGGTCTCCTGCTTCTGGGCAGCGGGCTTGGGGCGCTGGCCGGCTGGGCACGGAAGAAGAGGGGCTGATCAACCCGGTTCGTTAGCCTGCAAAGGTTATGAGAATTGGCAGGGCGGTTCAGGTTGCCGCCTTGCCATTGTTTTTTCCGTGCCGGTAGGTAATGACCCGGACCTTCTCCAGGGTCACCAACCCTTCCTGAATCATGGCGTCGAGCTCGGGCAGGAAGTCCTCGATCCGTTCCGGCTTGTCCACTATTTCCACCACCAGGGGCAGGTCCTCGGACAGCCGCAGGATCTTGGCGGTGTGGATGCGGCTGTTGGCCCCGTAGCCCAGCACGCCGCGCACCACGGTGGCGCCCGCCATCCCTCTCCCGCGAGCCGCCTCGACAATGACCTCATACAGCGGCCGCCCCCCGCTCTTGTCGCTCTCCCCTATGAATATGCGCAGGAGATATGCCTCCGCCGGCAGCTTCATGACCTTACACCCTTTTTCATAACAATCGGCCCACGAAAAGACCCATAAACAGGGCGGAGATGCCGGCCAGATTCTGCAGCGCCACGTTGCCGGCGGCCGCGGCCCACTGCGAATCCCGCAGCAGTTGGCTGGTCTCGAAGGCATAGCTGGAAAACGTGGTGAAGGCGCCCAGAAAACCCACCAGCACAACGGCCCGGACTTCACCCCCCAGGCTCACCCTGCTTTCAGCCGCCGCCCAAAAAACCCCAAAGAACCAGCATCCCGCCAGGTTGACGACCAGGGTGCCCCACGGAAAAGCCCCACCCGCGGCCTTCTGCACCAGGCCGGAGAGGGCGTATCTGGTCAGGGCGCCCGTTGCCCCCGCGACACCCATCCAGGCGAGTTTTGACAATCCTCCGACCTCGGCAACCCAAGGGCGCGGCCCATTTTTGACCGCTGCCCCAGCAGGATGCGGAAAAACCCTTTTCAGGGGCAGGCTGCTCAAAAACGTCCAGATGTTAGGCGCGCAAATCCTGAGGAAGGAGCCGTACATAGAAGTACGGCGGCACTGACTCAGGATGAGCGCAACGCCACAGATGGGCGTTTTTCAGCAGCCTGCCAGCAGACTTCAATGCACGGTAGTGCTCTCCGGGAGGATGGCGTGGACAGGTGGCCCCTCACCTGCTACCAGCCCCCTGCCAAGCATGCCCTCGATGGCCACCATGAGGCCGGGCATGGTCTGGGGCCGCAACGCCGAAACGGCCACGGCCTGGTAGTGGCGGCACTGCCGGGCCAGGAAGTCGGGATCGCAACGGTCCGCCTTATTGAGCACCCGGAGAAGCGGAATCCGCGTCAGGTCCAGGTCCTCCAGGATGCTTTCCACGGAGCCGATCTGGCGCTCGAAATTCGGGCTGCTGGCGTCGATGACGTGCAGCAGCAGCACGGCATCCCGCAGCTCTTCGAGGGTGGCGCCGAAGGCCTCCAGCAGGTCTTTGGGCAAATCGCGAATGAAGCCGACGGTGTCGGTGACTATGGCCTCATGCCCTGGAGGAAAGCGGAGCCTGCGGCTGGTCGGGTCCAGGGTGGCGAAGAGCCTGTCTTCGGCATGAACGCTGCTGTTGGTCAGGGTGTTGAGCAAGGTGGACTTGCCCGCGTTGGTGTAGCCGACCAGCGAGACAATGGGCAGCCCCCCCTCGCGGCGGCGGTCGCGGCGGCGCTCCCGCTGGTCCTTGACCCGGTCGAGATCGGCCCGCAGGCGGTGAATGCGCTCCCGAACCCGGCGGCGGTCGATCTCCAGCTTCTGCTCGCCCGGCCCCCGCCCCCCGATGCCGCCCGTAAGTCGGGACATGGCCGTCCCTTGGCCGACCAGGCGCGGCAGCACGTACTTGAGCTGAGCCATCTCGACCTGCAACTTCCCTTCCCGGCTGAGTGCCCTCTGGGCAAAAATGTCCAGGATAAGCTGCGAGCGGTCTATTATGCGCAGATCCAGCACCTCGGCTATATGCCTTACCTGCGAAGGGTTGAGCTCCTGGTCGAAGATTATCAGATCGGCCCCGCCCTGCATGGCCTGGACGTTAAGCTCCGCCAGTTTACCTCGCCCGATGAGGAAGCGGGCCTCCGGCCTGGCGCGCTGCATGAGACGCCCGACGACCTCCAGCCCGGCGGAGTCGGCAAGCTGGGCCAGCTCCTCCATCTGGTCCTCGGCCTCGATTCTGGAGCCACCGCTCACGCTGACCAGCACGGCCTTCTCGCGGTCGCTCACGGCACGCTGGCGCGCCTGCCTGGCGAATTCGTCCTCCAGGGACCGCACCAGTTGGCCGAAATCAAGCTGCGGATCATGGGCCGGACGAGGCTCGCACCGCTGCCAGCTTGCCCGACCATCATCGCCAGGCAGAAGGTGGGCGCAATGCACCGCGCCCGCCGAACCATCGGGGCGTACCTCGATGACGGCCATGGCATCGAGGCGTAGCAAGGCCAGGTCGGTGAGGTCGTCCTGAGACAACCCGCCTTCGTTCAGCTGGGTGTGGACGCAACGCAGCCCCCGCAGTCTGCCGCCGCCCGAGCGATAATCGTCCATCGCGGGCAGGAGCAGGCCGCTGTTTTCCCCGACCACCACGTACTCTATGTTTCCCGCGCGGGACACCACAATGGCCACCTCTCGGCCCAGCTCAAAGCTGAGCCTGGCTACATCGGTGGCCACCGCGGGCGTGACAAGGGCCTGGGCTTCTATTCTGCGACGATAGAGATTCCGCAGCTGCCTGAACTGGCTGGCTTTCAGGCCAGTCACGTTGCCGAAAACGCGTCTGATTATCTTTCCTCCTTAAGCCACCGGGACTTATTTTACATAATATCACACGATTGCCTTTAGAGCACCGCCATTCTTCCGGTAGTAATGCCGGCGGCCTCAGCGACCGATACTATAGGCAGACATCTCTCCGGAGGTTCCCGCCGTGCAAGAAAGCAAGACCGTACCCGTACCCACACCTTCATCCACACCGGGCGAAATTACGCTGTCCGATATCGAGGCCCTGGTGGGCAAAGATGTTGACGTTCCGCCCATACCGGTAGTGGCAAGAAAGGTGATGGAGCTGGTGAACGATCCCTATACGTCCGCCTCCATCATCAAGAAGGCCATCTCCAGCGACCAGGCATTGGCGGCACGTGTCCTTCGCATCGCCAACTCCGCGTTCTATTCCCCCCGAGAGACGGTCAGCGACATGGTGACGGCCATCAGGATCCTGGGGTTCAATACCATCAAGGAGCTCGTGGTCGGCGCCTCGCTCAAGGGCGTGTACAAGAACATGGGGCTGCTCCACAAGATGCTGTGGGAACACTCGATAGCCGTGGCCGTGGGAGCGAGGGTCATCAGCCGTCAGCTTCGCGTGACTACCACCGAGGGAACCATGGTAGCCGGTCTGCTGCACGACATCGGCAAGGTCCTCATGCTCCAGAGCCACCAGGATCTCTACCAGCAGGTCATCGAACGGGTCTACAACGAAGGGGCGTCTTTCATAGAGGCCGAGGAACAGATCTTTGGCTACAACCACACCCAGGTAGGCCTGCTCCTGGTGCAAAAATGGAATTTCTCGGTGGAACTCGGCCTGGTGGTGCAGAACCACCACCTTCTGGATTTCACGGGCATGCCCCCAGCCGTCGGTCGTCTCATCGCCATGGTGAACCTGTCCGATCTCATTGCCAAACGGCTCGGTCTTGGTTACCGGCGCGCCAATGACAGTGTCGATCTGCCCGGCTCACCCGCCGCCGCCGCGCTCAGGTCGCGCCCGCAAGAGATGGACGAGACCGTCTGTGACACCCTGGTGCAGGAGACGAAGACCTCCTTTGAGAAGGAGAAGGGCATATTCATGTGAGCCAAAAAAATACAGCCTGCCATGTCGCGACGCCCACCCGGCCCTTCAGGCCGGACACGCGCCGCAACATGGCTGAATCGACCTGTTGGAGTATTCTCAGGCTCTACGGCTTCCGAATGGCAAAATGACCCGCACGGTCGTGCCCACGTCCTCCGCCCTCAGGGAAATCTCTCCACCATAGGCAACCAGCAACTGCCGCGCCAGATAAAGACCCAACCCCGCGTGGCCGCCCTTCAGGTCCTTGGTGGTGTAAAAGGGCTCAAAAAGGCGTTCCGTGGGGCAGCCAGGCAGGCCGCAGCCGGTGTCGCGCACGCTCACCACGAGGCTGCCGTTTTCCCGATTCGTGGTCACGCTGAGATCGCGGCGCTCGCTGTTCTCCATGGCCTCCAAGGCGTTTTGGATTATGGCGTCCAAGGCCTGTGACAGATCTACATGATAGCCGTACACCGAGGACGGCTCCGGACAGAGCTGAATGCTCTTCTGTACCTTGTGCTTGTAGAACATATCGGCATGACGCAGCGTCAGTTCCTCGGAGAGAAGACTATTGATTTCTACCGGGCCGGGGCTGACGGAGTCATCATGCACGCCCTTCGAGACTATATTGCCGATGAGTTCGTTCAGCCGGCCAAGCTCCACCGCCACGTCCGATATCTTGTCCAGACAGCGATCCTTTTCCTGACTGAATTTATCGACCTCGCCGATAGAGGCCAGATTCACCAGCCGCCGTTTTAGCAGTTCTACTTGCATCGATAACGTATGAATTACATTATTCATGTTATGTACGATCCCCTTCACCAGACGGCCGGCTTCGCAATGACGATACCTTTCAATGAACAGATCAAGCAAAAGCTTTTCACGTTCGGTGAGCAATTCTGTCCTCCTGGACCACGCATCGTTCATGCGGGCTTAAGCCCATGGCGGAGGCACTCCCGCTGTTTCTGGAATATGTATCGCACCAGCCTGTCCCTGTCGACATCACCGAGGCCGATGAACTCCACCCCCAGCTTGTGGCATGGATCCACGTCTTGCGGGTCAGGCTTCTCCACCACCTGCACCTGTCCGAGCAGATCCAGCCTTATGTCGGGCCTGGTGGGCAAAACCAACGAGATGTCCAGAAAGGTTCCGACCGGCTGCGGTTCCCTGACCGCAATGCATACGCCGCCGCCGCTCACGTCTATGGTATTGCCGGAGTACGGGTGCTCGGGGGCCTTCCCCTCGCAGAGGCGGGCGACTATGTAGTCGAGCTTTTCGTTGATGATTCGCAGGGCCGATAGCAGACCTTCGGCGTCCGAATCCTGAGCGTACCGGGGAAGCTCTATCTCGGGCCAGGCCCGCAAGGTACGCTCGCTCCGCTCGCTCCGCAGTTGCCGGCACTCCTCCGGGCTGATGGGAGTGTAGCTGACCTCAAGGTCTACCCTTACCCTGATGTACTCCCGCCTTTGGGCCGCGCGCAACTCCATCGTCACCTTACCTCCTCCCAGGTCCGCCACTCGATGTATTCAGGCTTGGCAAAAGGGGCATCCAACACCTCATGGCTGGTAAGATCCCTCCAGGTGCTGATCCGGTTTCGGCCTGACTGCTTCGACAGGTACAGCGCCTGGTCGGCCATTCTGACCAGGTCCCGCGGCTCCTCGGCCTCGGGGGCTTCACTGTCGGCGATACCGAGGCTGATGGTCAGCTTGACCGGCTGGGTAGCGCTCACCAGCGATTTTCGGGCAACCACTTCCTTGATGCGCCTGGCCAGCGCCATGCTGTTGTCAAGATCGGTCTGGGGCAGGATCACGGCAAACTCCTCGCCGCCGTATCGGGCCACGAAATCACTGTCGCGCAGGACCCTGGCAATGGCCCGCGAGACCTGGCACAAGGCCTTGTCGCCCACATGATGGCCAAAGCGGTCATTGACGTACTTGAAGTGGTCTATGTCGGCCATGATCAAAGACAAGGGCTGGCGATAGCGACGCGAGCGACTGAACTCCTGGCGCAACTGCCGCTCAAAGGCCCTGCGGTTGGCTATGCGGGTGAGGTCGTCATGATCGGCCAGTTTTCGGGCATGCAGCAGCTCCCCGGCATTTCTCAGCCCGAGGGCGACTATGTTGGCCGCGCTTTCGGCAAGGCGGATCAGGTCGGACGAAAGTACCTCCTGGGGCAGGAGCTTGTACAGGCCGATGGGCTGTCCGGCCGCCAGGAGCGGCAGGAAAAGACCATGTTCCGAGGCCAGCTCCATCGCGGCCGTCTCGGAAACCACCCGGCGCCCCAAAGGCAGCGCCTCCCAACTGGCAGCGTTGCCGCCCACCCGGCCAAGCTTGGCCAGCATGCCTCGGGCCAACTCCACTGTCCTGGCCGGGTTCATCGGCCCCGGAACAAACAGAGTGGCCCGCTCATTCGGGCTGGGGGCAAACAGCACCGCCCAGCTTGTGATGGGCAACTCCCGGCACAGCCTGGAGCCTACGGAGCCGACAATCCGGCAGGGATCCAGAGTGGCGCCGGCGGCCGAGCTCAGTTCATTTATGAGATTGAGATGTCTGCCCTTGGCGCTGAGATCTTTCTTCTCTGCCTGAAGCCTGCGCTTCTGCTGAAGCAGCCCGCGGTTGGCCTCGTGCAGTTCATCGGCCATGTTCATGATGCGCAACAGCTTCTTCCGATTACGCAGCCCGCGTTTGGTGGCGCCGACCAGGACCGCGGCACTCAAGGGCCGCAACACGAAGGTGAACGCCCCCGCCGTAACGGCCCCCAGGGCCTGCCGTGGCGTGGGCGCGTCTCCAAAGAGGATGAGGAAGCAGCCGGGACTACTTCCCTCCAGTCTCGCGAGCACCCGCCGAGCGTCAAGCAAACCGTGCTCCAGGAGAACGGCGTCAAAGGTTTCCTCACCCAGTCTTTGCCACGCGGTCTCGGAGTCGTGCTCAACCTCGGCATGAAATTGTCGGCCAAGCCACCCGCCAATCCGCTCCACTTCTTCCGGCAGTGAGCCGATGATCAGAATTCTGGCAGCCATAATTCACCGATGCAGCCGAATAATAGGAGGAAAAACCGCTATTCTTGGCTTGCCGAATTATGCACAATTCATGCCAGGGTGAAGAGAGAGGACAGTCTGCAACCAGGTACTAGGCCCCGTTGCCAACGGCAACGGGCAGCCGGCGCCATCTCAGACGGTCCGGTTGCCACCGAGGGCTTGCGGGCGCCGCGTCTGGTTGGTGGCCCTGCCACCCGCCGCAACTGGCTGGTGGCCCTGCCACCCGGCACCCTTTCAGGCGGTCTGGTTGTCGCCGGGCTGCATGAGTGCCAGAGTTTTTTGGCCGGCGGCCCTGCCGCCCCGCTCGTGAAGTTCGGGGGTGAGGCTGTCGAGCACCCGGATGCAGGCTTCCACTACCTGCCCATCAAACTGTCTGTAGCGGTTGTGCCGCAGCTCCTCGATGGAGTCCTCGCGGCTCTTGGCCTGCCGATAGGGGCGGCAGGAGGTCATGGCATCATAGGCATCGGCGACCGCCAGTATCCTCGACAGCAGGGGTATCTGTTCTCCAGCCAGGCCATCGGGGTAACCCGTACCGTCCCAAGATTCATGGTGGTGGCGGATGATGTCCTGCTCCAGGGGCAAAAGCCCCAGATGGCGGACTATGCTCTGCCCGATCACGGGATGGGCCTTCACCATGGTATATTCTTCCGCGGTGAGTCTTCCCGGTTTGAGCAATATGTGGTCTCTGATGCCGATCTTGCCGATGTCGTGAAGATGCCCGGCAAAGCGCAGGGCCTCGACTTCTTCCTCGGCGCAACTCATCTCGGTGGCAATGGCCACGGCCAGGGTGGTCACCCTCTTGGAATGCTGTTCAGTATAGGAATCCTTGGCCTCGATGGCCCCCACCAGCGCCCGCAGGGTGGCGTGGAGGTTTTGCATGACGCTCTCGTAGAGGGCCAGGTTCTCCACGCACAGCGCCCCCTTCTCCGCCAGGAAGGACAGCAGTCGCAACTCTTGTTCAGCAAAAGGCTCCTTGCGGCCGGCCGCCACGATCACGCCGAAGGCCTCTCCCTTTATGTGCATGGGCACGGCAACGGCCGGCCCACCGCCACCGGGCCATTCCTTGCCGCCCTTCATGCGACACACGGCCGGCTTGCCCTGGAGGAGGGCCTTACCCGCCAGCCCCACGCCCACGGCGCCGACCCTCCGGCCTATGCTCTCCTTCATCTTGCCCTTGGCGCCGACCAGGACCAGGTCTCCGGTGTCGGGATCCAAAATGAGCAGGCCTATGCGGGAGGCCTCGGTGACCTCGTCGGCTAGGTCCACTATCAATTGATAGAGCTTCTCTATCTCGCCTACCCTCGCCAGGCGGTCGTTGATGGCGTAGCAGAAGGACTGCTCGCGCATCTTGCGCTCCAGCTCACGGTAGAGACGCTCCACGGCCTCCTTCTGGCTGAGCTTCTCAGTGAGGCGGAGGTTGTCGAGCAATAGATCCCTCTCCCGCATGACCTTGGTGAGGACGCCCTCAAGGAACTCCATCCGGAAGGGTTTGGCGACAAAGTCCGATGCCCCTTGCCGCATCGCCGAGATCGCGGCCTCCATGGAGGGGTGCCCGGTAATGACCACCACGGGCAGCACGCAGGAGCGCTCCTTGAGTTTCTTTATCAGCTGCACACCGGGCATATCCGGGAGATTGAGGTCCACGAAGGCGCAGTCGAAGCGCTGCCCTTCCATCTCCCGCAGGGCGCTGGCCGCGTCGCCACAGCCGACGACGCGATGCTTCATCTCGGTGGTGAAGAATTCGGCGAGAGTCGCACGCACGCCTGGCTCATCATCCACGATGAGTATGTCAAGCTGCCCGGCTAGGATCTTCTCAGAAGCGACCTTTTGCAAAGCTCAAACTCCTCCTGAGTCAACACGCCATCGGCTCTCAGCCGCACGGCCCGCTCCAGCGCGTCCAGCATGGAATGGCCCGTGGGTGGTCTGATGCCGCAGATGGCGGCCTCGGGGCTGGTGTAAACTCGGAACCCGCCGGCCTGCTCCAGCGGGTCGGCAAGTTGGCGATAGGCAGCTTCAAGTCGCTCGGCCAGCCGCCGGTTTTCCCGCAGCAGGCTGATCCTCTCGGCCGCGTTGGCCATGACCACTTCCAGTTCCTCGAGACGGAAAGGTTTTCGGATGTAGTCATAAGCCCCGCGGCGAACCGCCTCAATGGCCGTCTCAACGGTGGCATGGCCGGTGATTATGATTATAATCGTCTCTGGAGAGACACTTCGGGCATGCCCAAGGACTTCCATGCCGTCGGCGCCCGGCATTAGCAGGTCGGTGATGACAATGTGAAAGCGTCTTTCCTTGAGCAGGGCGATGGCGGCAAGCCCATCCTCGGCGATACTGATTTCAAAGGGCGGCCTGAGCAGGGCATCTCGCAAGACATGGAGCAGATCCCGTTCGTCATCGACGATCAGGACGGAGATTGCTTCCAGGTTGCTCTGTTGCCCACTGGTGGCCAACTGGAACACTCCCTGCCGGCCGTCTCGCGGCTCGCGCCTGAAAAACCCTCTATCCAAGGTATCGAGAATTCGCGGCGGCAACTTGAGCTGGATTACCAGTTAGGGAACCTCTGAATAAGTCCCCGCGTTGCCAACCGTTCGCCCTGAGGTATCGAAGGGCGAACACGGAACGATTTCGAAGCCTTGACTGTTTACCGTTCGTGCTTCGATACCTCAGCACGAACGGCTCGGGGTTCTATGCGTGCCTCTCGTAGGGGCAGGCCCCCGTGCCTGCCCAGCATTCGGGCGGCCACGGGGGGCCGCCCCTACATTTACATGACCTCTTCCGCTCGGGCTGTTAAACGTACAAGGTATCGAAGGGCGAACATAAAACAGCTTCAAAGCATTCACTATTTCAGTTCATGCTTCGATACCTCAGCACGAACGGAAGCGGTTCAACGGGCTTATTCAGACCTTCCTTAGCCGCGGCAATCCAGTAACCGGCCTGCCTTCTTGCCAGTCCCGGCCTTGGGCAGGCCGCCCGGCAGCCCTTCGATCTCGGCGACAACCGCGGAGCGGGCCGTCTCGAGATTCGAGAGCACATCCTCCTGTATGCCCGCGAGCCTGGTGATCAGGGTCTGCACCCGGTGGGCGGCGTCTTCAATGGCCTGCCGCCGCTCGTGGCCGGGGTTCTCGGCAAGCCAGCGGTCGCGAAGCGGCAAGAGGCCTTCCTGGAGCTGCTTCAGCCGCCCGAAGAATTTCTCGCCCTCCCGTATGAGTTCGCCCAGCTTTCCGGCCTCTATCTGAGCGTCGGAACTCATCTCCAGCACGCGCTGGGCCAGGCTGAGCAGCCCCGCGAGCGCCCCGGCCTGCATCGTCAGCCGGCGCTCCACCTCTCGGCTCAAGTCCAACTCCAGGGGTTGCATCACCAACGAGCCTCCTTCTTCTCCTCCCGCGCCCCGACGGCCCGCAGCTCTGGCCCGTCGATTATGGTCCGCCAGGCGGAATACAGCTCTTGAAGCATTCCGCGTACCTGCGCTATTCTTTCTTGCTCACCCTTGGGATCAACCACCGCAAGGGTGCGCAGCATATAGGCGTAAAGGGTTCTCAGGTTCTCCGCCACGGGACCGGCCTGCGGATTGAGGCCACCCATCAGCTCCAGGATCGCCTCCTGTGCTCTGGCCACCAGCCTGCCCTTGGCCTCGAAGTCCCGCGCGGCAAGCGCCTCTTCAGCCTCCGCCAAGTTACCCATGGCGGCTTCATACGCCATGAGAACCAGCCGGCCACCATCGGCCGTATTGACCGCCGTGCGGCGATAGACATTCACTGCGGCGCTACCGGGCATGGTCTACCTTCCTCTAATTGGACTCGTGCATGATCCCGACTTATGCATAATCCCGGCCCATGGGCTCACGCTTTACTTCGACGAAGAACCTGTCATGAACCCTGTCGATGACGACAGCCACGACGACAGGGACTTGAAATGGGCCATGGCCTGCTCCAGGGCCACGAACTGCCTGGTCAGCTGCTCGCGCTTCTGAGCAAGGCGGTCGTTCATGGCGCTGACGAGATCGTCTACTTCACTAATGCGATCAGCGATGCCGCTCAGGCGGAGTGTCACCCCGCCGTCAGTGGAGTCGGTCAGGGCGTCAATGGCCCGCCAGAACTGCTCCATGCCCCCCAGGGTGAGGGTTACCGTGCCCTGAGAGGAACCCTGGAATAGAAGTTGTTCCGGGGTCAGGCTGACCATCAGGGAGATCCCTTGCACGGAGCTGGTCTCGCCCCAGTCAGGAATGTCGCCGGTCAATACCTGGCCCCCGCCGGTGCAGGCCTCGCCGTTGATGGTCCCGGCCACGTCCTCGCCGATGTAAGTCCCTTCAAGCAGTCCGGTATACGATCCGGCTTCGTCTATGGTGAAGCCGGCTTCCGCCCCATATTCGTCGTGAGTGAGAACTACGTGCCCGCTGCCGTCATCCGAGGCCGTAATGCCCATGGCACCGCGGCCTGCCACCGAACTGTCTCCCGCCCCCGCGGTGTAGTCAACGGTGCCAAAATCCAGCCCGGAACCCACGGGGGTGGTGATGGTCAGGCTCAGGCTGCTGTCGCCGCTCTCGGTGTCCCGGAGGATAAGTCGCCCGCTGGCGTCGATATCGGCCTGGACCGCCCCCCCGAAGGTGGCCTCGATGGCGGAAAGCAGATCCTGGACGGTACCCGTCGAGACGTTCGATATAGTATAGGCGCCGTCCAGGGCAGTACCGTCGTGGCTGGTGCCCTCGAAGGTGAAGGTGTCTCCATTAGACAGGGTGGTCCCGTTGATGTCTTCCCAGATGGTGTCGGCGCTGAACCCACCCGTCGCTCCCGTACCGCTGTAACTGCCGTTGGCCAGCCCGGTGGCCTTGGAGCCGAAGACACCCAGGTCGATGGGTGTCGGGTCGACCGCGTTCACGGTGAGCGAAAGGGTCGTCTCACTCAGCCCGGTCGTGTTATCCACCACCTTGATCTTGCCGTTCTCGATGCTGGCGGTGACCGACCCTCCGGCCGCGCTATAAGCGTTCTGAATGGCGGTCAACAGTTGGGAGAAGGTCTTGTACCCGCCGGAGTAGACATCGAAGTCCGTCGGGGTCAGGGCGGCGCCGTTATGGGTGGTACCTGAAATGGTAATGGTATCCGAAGCATCGGCGGTATAGCCGAAGATGTTGTCGAACGCCGTGGTATCGATCACTTCCACGGTGCCGCCCGAAGAGGCGGTATAGCTGGCGGTGTCGGAGCTCAACACGCCCTTGTTGGTGCCTGACGGGCCGGAGACCTGCTCCACGGTGAAGTCGGCACCCTCGCCGGAGGTGTCATCGGTAAGCACAAGGTGCCCGCTGCCGTCATTGGAGGCGGTGATGCCCACGGCGTCCCGGCCTTCCACCGCCCCCGTGGTGACATTGATAGTGCCGAAATCCAGCCCTGAGCCCACGGGGGGAGTGATGGAAACGGTCAAACTGCTGTCGCCGCTTTCGGTGTCCCGGACGACGATTCGCCCGCTGGCGTCGATACTGGCATCGACCCCAAAGGCGGTCTCGAGAGCCGACAGCAGATCCTGGACGGTATCCGTCTCGGCGTCCGTTATGGTGTAGGAGTCGCTCACGGCGTTGCCGTCATGGTCGGTGCCGGAGAAGGTGAACTGATCCCCATTTTCCAGCGTGGCGCCATCTATGCTATCCCAGGTGGTGTCCGCGGTCATGACCCCGCTTGGTATCTCTCCGCCCACATAGCTTCCGTTGGCCAGCCCGGAACCGCCCACAAAGGCCCCGAAATCCATCGGAGTGGGATCCGTGGTGTTCACGGTCAGATCCAGAGTCATCTGAGAAAAGTACATGTGGGAGTTTCGCAGGATGAATGTTCCGCTACCCGTCGAGTACGCAGAGTAATCCATGCCGAAGGCATCCTGAATCGCCCCACACAGGTCGTCTATCGTGTTATAATTACCGTCCTCAAAAACATTGAAAACCGCATTCACGGGTTCGCCGTCGCTCTTGGTGCCGGAAATGGTTATGGTGTCCGTGGTATTGGCGGTGTAGCCGTAGATGTCATTAAATCCGGTGGTGCCACTAAGTTGAATGGTGCCGCCGGAGGAGGCGGTATGGTTGTTGACGCTTCCATGCAGGTAGCACCAACCACCCAAGTAGGTGCTGCTAAACTCAATGCCGGCCCCGGGTCCCAGGTGATCGTGGGTCAGGACAAGGTGGCCGCGGCCGTCATTGGAGGCGGTGATGTTCAGGCCCTGGGCGTCAAAGGAACTGTTCAAGGCGGTCACGCGGTCGGTGATGGTATCGGTGAAGTCGAAATCGTGGTAAAGTACATGACTGTTCTCGGTGTCGATAATTCTCATACTGTCCAATCCCCAACCGGAACCACCAGTCAGATCCACCGTGCCGGTTGTCTGCGCCGCTTCGGTTCCCACTTCGTTGTTGGCTACCGAACCCACCAGGGTCGCGGTGACATTGATAGCGCCGAAATCCAGCCCCGAGCCAACGGGGGGAGTGATGGAAACGGTCAGACTGCTGTCGCCGCTTTCGGTGTCCTGGACGACGATTCGCCCGCTGGCGTCGATACTGGCATCGACCCCGAAGGCGGTCTCGAGAGCCGACAGCAGATCCTGGACGGTGCCGGTGGTGATGTTCGTTATGGTGTGGGAGCCGTTCACGGCGTTGCCGTCATGATCGGTGCCGGAGAAGGTGAACTGATCCCCATTTTCCAGCGTGGCGCCATCTATGCTATCCCAGGTGGTGTCCGCGGTCATGACCTCGCTTGATATCTCTCCGCCCACGTAGGTCCCGTTGACCAGCCCGGAATTGCTCCCAAAGGCCCCGAAATCCACCGGAGTGGGATCCGTGGCGTTCACGGTCAGATTCAGAGTCATCAAACTATCATACCCTGTGACCTGGTCTTCCAGACAGAGCGCGCCCCCCTCGCCGTCTACGTACGCCGAGACAACATAGCCACCGAAGGCATCCTGAATCGCCGCACACAGGTCGTCTATCGTGTTATAATTACCGTCCTCAAAAATATTGAAACTCTCATTCACGGGCCCGCCGTCGCGATTGGTGCCGGAAATGGTTATGGTGTCCGTGGTATTGGCGGTGTAGCCGTAGATGTTATCAAACCCGGTGGAGCCACTAACTGGAACGGTGCCGCCGGAGGAGGCGGTAGTGTTGGCGCTTCCATACAGGAGGCACTTCCCACTCCCCCCGCCGACAGTGCTAACCGCAATGCCGGCCCCGGGTCCCAGGTGATCGTGGGTCAGGACAAGGTGGCCGCTGCCATCATTGGAGGCGGTGATGTTCAGGCCACCGGAGTCGAAGAAGGCGTTCAAGGACGACACGCGATCGGCGATAGTGACCCAAGGAGCGAAACCGCAAATAAGCGTCTGACTGTTCTCGGTGTCGACAATTTTATAATTGTCCGTGGTGCTCCAAGGGCAACCAGAAGTCAGATCCACCGTGCCGGTTGTCTGCGCCGCCGTTTCGGTTCCCGCTTCGTTGTTGGCTACCGAACCCACCCGGGTCTCGGTGTAGACCGTATCAAACTCGGTGTTGAGGGCGCTTACCACGTCGTCGATATCGCTGCCCGCGGTCAGGGTCACGGTGGCCACGCGCCCGGTAAGGTCATTGGTGACTTTGATCTCCTCGTCGGTGGCCCCGATGCCCGAGGTCAGGTCCTTGGTGCCGGTCGCCTCCGCGGTCGTCGCGGCCTCGCCGACTGCCTCGTTAGCCACGTCACCTACCAGCACCTCGGTGGTGACCGCATCGAACTCGGAGTTGAGGGCCGCCACCACCTCGTCAATATTGCTCCCCGAGGTCAGGTTCACCGTGGCCTCGCGCCCGGTCTGAAGGTCGGTAAGGCGGACCTCCTCGTCACCCCCGAGGCCTCCGGTCAAATCTTCGGTACCGATGGCCTCCGCCTGGTCCGCGGCCTGGGTTATGTTGATGTCGTAGGTGCCCGCCTGGGTGTTGTTGCCGTAGCCGGTATAGGTGATGTCCGCGTCCGTTACCGTGCCCTCGGTGCCCATCACCCGGCGGAAGGCGTTGAAGTCACTCCGAGCCATGTCATTGAACAGCGTGCTGTTGATGGCCAGAATCCCGTTGGAGTCCGACTCCACCCCGATGAGCGAGAAGGCGTTCCAGCCCGAGGGCAACCCCGAGATCTGCTGCGTCAGGATGGTCTGCAGCCGGTCCTTCACGTCGCGCAGGGTAAAATCTCCGCTCAAGGGGCCGCTGGTGCCAGCGTCTTCGTTAAAGGTGAACTGCTGGTTGGCAAAGTCCAGCATGGCATTGTACTTGTCCACCACTCCCTGCACTGAGGCCTTTATGGCCGCGTAGTCGCGGGCCACGGTGAGGTTGACCGTGGTGCCCGTCTCCATGCGCAGCAGGTCGATGTCCAGCCCGGTGATGGCCTCCGAAATGGTGTTGGAGCTGTCCTCCACGTAGATGCCGTCAATCTTGATCTTGGCGTTCTGGCCGGTGGAAACCTGTTGGGCGTAGCCTTCCGTATCCAGGGCCATGTCGCCGAAATCCAGGTTTCCTCCGCCCTGGTTGTTGGCCACCAGGCTCAGGGACAGTTGGCTGGCCCCGGTGGTGGAGTCCATCACCTGTATCCGGCCGTTCACCACGCTGGCGTCCACCGTCTCCCCGGCGGCGGCGTAGGCGCCCTCTATGGCGGTGCAGAGGTTCCCGATTGTTTTGTAGCCGGAGCTATACTCCGCAAAACTCGTGGCCGTGAGGGCCACGCCGTCATGGGTATATCCGCCAATGGAGATGGTGTCCGTGGCGCCTTGGGTGTAGCCAGAAATGCCCGAGAACAGGGTGGCCTCGGTAACCTTGGCGGTCCCGCCGGAGGCCTTGGTATAGAGGGTGTTCCCCGCGAGCAGCGTCTTGGCCACGTCGGTCTGGGTGCCCTTCACCAGGCCCAGGGTCTGAAGGACGTTGCTGCTGTCCGTGAGGGTGGTGGTGCCATTTATATCTATGCTGTAGGTCGTGCCGTCGTTGGTCTCGGAGACCACGCTGGCGCTTCCCGAGGCCCCCAGGGCGGTGTCTATCTTGGCCGCAATGGTGGTAAGCGTCTCGGTGGCGCTGGACAGATTTATGGAAACGTTGTGGCCGCCTATCTGAACCGTGGTTGTCCCGGCCGCCCCGGTCAGCCCCAGGAGGTTTTTGATCGCCACGGTAGAGCTGGTGAACTGATCGCTTTGGGCGCCGTCCGAGGTGGCATGCTTCACCTCGTTGGAATAACTCTCGAAGAAGCCCAGCCCGCCCGAACGCCGCAGAATGTTCGAGGAGTCTCCTTCCTTGAGGTCGAAGTTGTCGGCCCCGGTGTTGTCGGCGGTGAGGACCAGCCGGTAGTCGGCGTCCGCCTCCGCGACCAGCACGCTGGCCGTCACGTGGGTGGCGTTGCTGCCGCTGTTGAGGGCATTTATGCGGCTGGAGATGTCGTTCAGGCTGTAGGTGGACTCTACCTTGACCGTCCGCCCGTTTACGACAAACTCCCCGGACAGCCCCAGGGCGTCGGTATTGCTGCTAAAACTCTTGGAGCTTACCTGGCGGGCGGTGGCCAACTGGCAGCCCGAGGTCATCTGTAAGACGTGACTACCCGGAGAGGCGGTGTTGTCCGCGGTGACCTTCACCAGATCCGAGGCCTCGTAGGTGGCGGAGTTGGTGCTGGCGCTGATCGCGACCTTGTTGAACGCCTCCACCGTGCGCAGGGTGTTGACCGCGGTCTTGAAGGTGCTGATCATGCCGTTGACGCTGTTCCAGGCGGTCTGCTGAGTCTGGCTGGTGGTCTTCTGGCTGGAGACAACGTCGATCTTCTTTTGCTCCACGGCCATAAGCTGATCGACGACCGAGGCCCAATCGAAGCTCGACGCCAAACCGCTGAGGTAGGTCGTGCTGGCCATGTCTGCTTACTCCCCGTCCGGTGGCAGGACCACCGTCTGTTGTGGCAACCGCAACACCGCGGGCAGGCGACGAAATGGAGTTACGCCCGCCGCCCCCTCGGCAACGCCGAGGGATAACCGGCCCCTTATCTTCGGCTGAACCATCCCCGGGCTTGCCAGGGGCCAAAACAGCTTGGCGTGGCTCGCGCCTAAAGTACCCGGTCAAGAATAAGCCCGGTCATTTTGTCCATCTTCGCCGCCAGATCCAGCACCTCCTCCGGCGGAATCTGACGAACAACCTCGTCGGTCTTCTGGTCCCTCAACTGGCAGACCACACGGCCGCTGCGATCATCCACCGAAAAGCCCACCTTGTAGCCCATGGGGGCCACAAGCGCCTGAAGGTGCGCCTGTTGCGCCCCTTGCCATTGGGACGTCTTCATGGTGGTGGCTGCTTCGGTCTTACTCCTGTCAGCCTGAGCCAGAGGGGCTTCCTCTCCCCTGAAGCCACAGACTTCCTTTACCAAAGGCATCTTTCACCCCCGTGCCCCAGGGAGGGAGGGGGCCAGGCTACCCCCCCCTCCCCGCGCCGGTCTTAGCGGAAAAGAGTCAAGATTGTCTGCGCCGACGCGTTGGCCTGAGCCAACATGGCGGTGCCCGCCTGAGTCAATATCTGGTTCTTGGTGAACTCCGTCATCTCCTGTGCCATATCGACGTCACGTATCGTCGATTCGGCCGCCTGCACGTTTTCGACAATGGTCGAGAGGTTCGCCGAGGCATACCCCAACCGGTTCGTGTAGGCGCCCACCGCGCCCCTGCGGTCCGCCAACGTGGAAATGGCGGTGTCTATGTTGCTCATTGCCGTGTTGGCGTTGGCCGCCGTAGTGAGGGCCGTCCCGTCCAGGTTGAGGCCGCTGGACGTCGTCGTGGTGTTGCCCAGCGCGATGCTGATCTTATCGTAGTCGTTGTTCGTGGCCCCCAACCGGAAGTCGCTCGCCCCCGCGGAACTGGACGTAACCGTGGCCGCCAAAGTGGCCCCGTCTATGGTGTCCGCGAAGGTCACGGTTAGGCCGAAGGTCGCGAAGTAGACATCGGTGGTGGCGCCGGTGGCCGGGTCGGCCAGGGCATCCTGTATATACTGAGTGGCGTTGCCGGTAGTGACCTGGATGTCCCAATGGGTGGCG
>JAZDOA010000065.1:0-17169 GCA_043799175.1 Pseudomonadota bacterium
GCGGCAGGGCCGCCAGCCAAACTCGGCACCCGTGGTCTCTTGGTGGCTGCCTGAAGGTCAGAGAGGGTGCCGGCTGCCCGCTGTCTCTTCTTTTCGCTCTGCCAAGTGCCACCGTGGTTGCCCGCCGCCCTCAAGCGGCGCCACCAAGGCTCGAACTGGGACGAACCCCTGCCCCGCGCGGAGAGAGCCTTAGGTGCCCGTTGCGGGCACCCGCCGTCACGGGTCGAGGGGCCGCCTGCTCTTTATTGCAGGCGGCGTGCACTTTACTTGAAAAGGCGAAAGCCTCAAGTGCACGACCTCGGCATGTGACGTCAGCGGGTGCAACGGCACCTACAGCTCCAGAGCGTCGGGGCATAGCCAAGCCGGCGGCGATTGAGCCGGCACCCAAGTTGTAGTTGCCAGCGAGGCTTCCGCCGCCTTAAAGCGGCGCCGATAAGCAACCCCGCCTTTGTCTCAGCCTGTCTTTGACCCTTTCTTCTTTGCCTTAGCCGTCCCGGTTGGTTATGGTGGCGAAATAGCGAGGCCTTGGCGATTGGGCCGGGCCAACCCACGGGACTTGAATGCGCCGCCAGACCAAGCGAAAGACAGCTATTCACCGTGCCACTGTGTCAGGAATCTTGGCTGCGGTCTTTGGCTTACTGGCGTCCCCGGTTGTGGCTTCAGACAAATTGCCCTCGAAATGGCTCTTGGGTGTGGCCGCGTGCGGGTGCTTATGCCTGTATCGCTATTTTAACGGCCGTAAGGATTTGCTACCCAAGGACGGAGAGAACCAGCACGCGCCTGAAAAGCCGTCCGCCGAGCCTGAAAAGCTACCTCCAGCCTTTACCATCCGCCACATTCCGCACCCCCGCAACCCCAACTTCACCGGGCGTGACGAACTCCTGAAATCCCTGCGCGAGGCCCTGTGCTCCGGCCAGGCCGCCGCCCTGACGGCGATTCATGGTATGGGGGGCGTGGGCAAGACCCAACTTGCCCTGGAGTATTGCTACCGGCACCAGGAGGAATACAGGCCGATCTGGTGGTTGCGGGCCGAGGAACCCGCGACGCTGGCGGCGGACTATGCCGCGCTTGCCGCAGAGCTTGACCTGCCTCAGAAGGACCAGACCGACCAGAACGTCGTCATCGCCGCCGTGCGGCGTTGGCTAACCCAGAACCCCGGCTGGCTGCTGGTGTTCGATAATGCTCGCGCCGCCGCCAGCCTCGAGGAGTACATTCCCAACGGCGCCTCCGGCCACGTGATAATCACCTCCCGCAACCCGGAGTGGGAGGCCGTTGCCAAGCCGCTCGAGGTGCCCAGGCTGGAACGACCTGAGGCGGTGGAATTTCTGCTGAAGCGGACTGGCCAGGCGGATCGCGCGTCCGCTGAGGCCTTAGCCAAAGAGTTGGGAGACCTGCCCCTGGCCTTGGAACAGGCGGGCGCCTACATGAAGGCCACGGGGACGTCGCTTGCGGGCTACCTGGAGCTTTTCCGCGACCACCACCAGCGGCTCCTGAGGGAAGGCAAGCCGCCAGTAGGTTATGACTACAACGTGGCCACCACCTGGGAGGTGGCCTTCCAGGAAGTCCAGAAGGAATCACCGGCGGCGGCCGGGCTGTTGAACCTGTGCGCCTTCCTGGCCCCGGATGACATTCCCCGAAGCCTCATCAGCGAGGGAGCGAAAGAACACCTGCCGGAACCCCTTGCCTCCGTGGCCGCCGACCCCATTGATTTCGGCACCGCCCTGGGCACCCTGCGGAAATATGCCCTGATAGATCTGACCGACGAGGCCCTGTCCGTCCACCGCCTGGTGCAGCTTGTAACCCGTGACCGCCTGGCGCCGAACAAGTGGTGGACGTGGATATGCATGTTGGTGCGGATCCTAACCCGTGACCGTTTGGTGGCGGATGTGCAGCGAAAGTGGGCCGGAACAGCCGTGATACTGGTCAAGGGGGCGTTCCCATTTAAGGAGGATGACCCACGCAGTTGGCCGGGGTGTGCCCGCCTGCTTCCCCATGGTTTGGAGGCAGCAGGGCACGCCGAGAACCTCCGGGTGGCCCCCAAGACGACAGGGCGCCTATTGAACCAGTTGGGCCTTTACCTTCAGGTTCTGGCGCGGTTCGCCCAGGCCAGGGCTTGCTTCGAGCGGGCGCTGAGAATAGGTGAGAAGGTTTACGACCCGGATCACCCCCAGGTGGCCATATACGTCAACAACCTCGGCCTCGTCCTGCAGGACCTGGGGGAGTTGCCGGAGGCCAGGAAACACTTGAAGCGGGCGCTGGAGATAGCCGAGAAGGCCGACGTCCCGGACTACGCAGTTGTGGCCAAGCGCTTGAATAACCTTGGCGGTGTCCTGCGGGAGCAGGGGGACCTGACGGAGGCCAGGGCTTGCTATGAGCGGGCGCTGCGGATAGCCGAAAAGGTCTACATCCTGAACCCGGATCACCCCGAGGTGGCCATATACGTCAACAACCTTGGCACTGTCCTTCAGGACCTGCGGGACCTGATGGGGGCCAAGGCTTGCTATAAGCGTGCGCTGGGGATAGACGAGAAGGTCTACGGCCCGGACCACCCCACCGTGGCCATTCGGGTCAACAACCTGGGCGGCGTCCTGAAGGAGCAGGGAGACTTGCCGGAGGCCAAGGCCTGCTTTGAGCGGGCGCTGAAGATAGGTGAGAAGGTCTACGGTCCGGACCACCCTAACGTGGCCACCTACGTCAACAACCTGGGCGGCGTCCTGCAGGACCTGGGGGAGTTGCCGGAGGCCAAGGCCTGCTTTGAGCGGGCGTTGAGGATAGACGAGAAGGTCTACGGTCCGGACCACCCTAACGTGGCCAAGCGCCTGAATAATCTTGGCACTTTCCTGAAGGATCTGGGAGACTTGCCGGGTGCCAGGGCGCACTTTGAGCGGGCGCGGGAGATATGCAAGAAGTTCTTGGGGGAGAACCACCCCAAGACTCTGCTGGTGCAGAGTAACCTGGACACGCTGGATGAAGCCATAGCCAATGCCCCTGACCAATAACCTCCATCTCCAACACGCCGCTCTCGCGGCCGCCGCCGAACAAGGCCGGCTGGTCCTTACCGGCACCGGCCGCCTGGCCCGCCACCTGCTCCACCTGGCGCGGCTGGATAGGGCCGGCAAGACCTGGCGCCGCCCGAGCATCCTTTCCCTGAACGACTGGATGCACCGGGCCTGGCAGGATCTCTGGCCCGAGGAGGTTCTGGCGCCCACCATGACGCGGCTGCGGCTCTGGCAGAATGCCGTGGCGGCCTGCCCGCCGCCGTCGGAACTCGCTCCCCGGCTCTCCCTCTACTCGCAGATCGATGACGCCTACGCCACCCTGGCCAGCCACGCCCTTTCGCCCTGCGGCCGAAAAATTCCCGGCCCCGTCCTGGCCGAGTGGCGGGCCGAGGTCTGTGCCCAGTTCGAGGAGGGCCTGCGCCAAAAGGGGCTCCTTCACCCCGCCCGGCTGCCCCTGATGCTGGCGGAGGCGGCCCAGGCGGGTTTGCTGCCGCTCTTCTCCCCGCGCGTCACGCTGGTCGCGCCGGGCTGCCCCCCAACCCCCGCCGAAGAGCGACTTTTAACCGCCGTTTCAACCCGTTGCGAGCTTGATCGGCTGGAGGTTTTTTCGCCCTCGCCCCAGACGGCTGGGCCGGCGCGCCTGGTGAGCCTGCCCCGGCTGCGGGACGAAGCCGAGTGGTGCGCCCGTCAGCTGCTTCACCTTCAGGCCGGCGGCGGCGTTGCCGGCCGCGAGGTCGGGGTGGTGGTCACCTCCATGGAAGAATATGGGGCGGAGCTTACGCGGGCTTTGGGGGAGCTTCTCGGGGAACGGTGCGGGGAAGGCTGGTCGGCCTACAACATCGCCGCGCCCTCGCCGCTCTCCGAGGCCCCCTTGGCGCGCGCGGCCCTTCTCCCCCTGCGCTTCCTTGCCGAGAATGAGCCGAGGGAGCTGCTCTTCGCCCTCATCACCTCTCCCTATTACGGCCGCTGGCGGCAGGCGCGGGGCCTTGCGGCAAGGGCCGACCGGGCCTGGCGGGAGCGCTCGATAGAGGGCGGGCTTGGCCGGCTGCTGGCCGAGACCGGAGATTTTCGGCTGTCGGCTATCATCAACGGAGCCGATTCCCCCACCCTGCGCGAGGTGCTGGGGGGGTTTCTTCAGGGGCGCGCCACCCTACGGGAATGGACGTCCCGGCTGCGGCACCTGTGGCGCTGGCTGGGTTTCCCCCAGATGGCCAGGGGTGACGAAGAGGCCAACGTCCGCAACCGGTTGGACGACGCCCTGGGGCGGCTGGAGTCGGCGTTGGGCGAGGAGACCTTTGACCTTCCCGATCTCTGGTCCTGGCTGGAGCATGCCCTCGGCGAGGAGAGCATGGACGTCCTGGGGTTTGAGCACGCCGGCGTCCAGGTGCTGGGGCTGAACGATGCCGCGGGGCTGCACTTCAGCCACCTCCTGGTGTTGGGGCTGCACGAGCGGGGGTTGCCCCGGCCGGTCAGGGCGCTGCCGCTGCTTGGTTCTGAGGAGCGCCGAGGGGTGCGGGGCGGAACCTGGGAGGGCCAGATGGATCTCGGCCGCCAGGCCATGAACGGCCTGCTGGCCTCGGGTAGCACGGTGTGGCTCGCCCGGCCCCGCCTGGCCGATGACGACGAACCGCTGCTGCCCTCACCCCTGTGGCCCGAAGGGGTGGTGGAGGAAGAAACCCTCGGCGGGACGGCCGGGGGTTTTTGGGAGGGTTTCCCCTGGCTCGAGGCCCGGCAGGCCTGGCAGGCCCGGCAGGCGGCGGCGCCCGCTTCCGATGATGACTTTCGGGCCGGCGTCGGGCTGCCCCCGTCCGTTCGGGCGACGGCGCTGCGGACCCTGCTGTCCTGCCCGTATGCCTTCCTGATGCAAGAGATTCTGGGCCTCGCCCCACTGGCCACTCCCATGCGGGGAATATCGCCGCTCGAGCGGGGCACGCGGCTGCACCGGGCCGTAGCCTGTTTTACCCGCCGCTGGCGGGAGGAAGGCGGTTCCGCGGGCGGTGCGGCGGGGCAACTGCTGGCCGAGTGCGTAGAGGCCACCCTTGGCGACCTGCTCCACGACCCCTTGTGGCGCCTGGAGAGCCGCAGATGGCTCGATGACGGCGGGCTGCTGCGGGTCTGGCTGAAGGAGGAGGGAGAAGAGGGGCTGGCCCGCTGCGTGGCCGAGGAGCTGGAGTTCGAGGACCTGCGGGCACCGGGTTGGCCCTTCGGGGTTCGAGGCAGGATAGACCGCCTGGATGCCGCCCCCGGAGGGCTGTTTTGCTGGGACTACAAGACCGGAAGCCGCTTGGAGCCAGCTGGCGCGCCCCTTTCGGAGCATGCCCAACTGGCCGTCTACGGCCTCGCGGTGCGTGCTGGGCTGTTTTTTGAGAAAAAGGTCGCGGCGGGGCCGCTGGCCGGTCTGGGCTACGTGCACCTGTCCGGCGCGGCCAAGGTGGCGGCTAAAAAACCCCTGAAGGAGCCCGAGGGCGGCTGGCCCGAGGCCCTGGAACGGTTTACCGCCGAGGTGAGCCGCGCCGGGGGCACCGTCAGCCGGGGCGTGTTCACCCCCAACTGGGAGGGGTGTATTGACCGGCGGCAGATGGAGCGCTGCCCCTTCCCGGCCTTGTGTGGGCTGCTGGAGCGAGTTGGGGAACGGGGCGAGGGAGGCGAGGAGACGGAATGAGCGCGTGGGTAAACTATCCGGTTAACGGCCTGACTGACGGCCCAGCTGACGGTCATGTCCGGCGGGAGGTGCTGGACGCCTCGCGCTGCTTCCATCTGGAGTCTCCGGCGGGCTCGGGCAAGACCACGCTGCTCGCCGCCAGATACCTGACCCTACTGAGCGGCTGCCGCCCGGAGGAGGTCCTGGCCCTGACCTTTACCCGCAAGGCGGCGGGGGAGCTTCGGGAGCGCATCGTACGTGCCCTGGTGGCGGCCCAGCGGGGCGAGGTGCCTGCTAGCGCCGCGGACGCCCAGTTGGCCGCGCTGGCCGGGCGGGCGGTGGTCCGTCACGGCCTGGCGAAAGAAAAAAGCCCCCTGGCGCCGAATAGGCTTCAGGTAATGACCTTCCACAGCCTTTGCGCCAGCCTGGTGGAGAACTGGCCGCTCGAGGCGGGTGTCGCGCCCGGCTGCTCTTTGATGGACGAAGCCGAAGCGGCGGCAATGACGTGGGAGGCCATGGGACGGCTGAAGCGAAGCCTGTTCCGGCCGGAAAAAACCCCGCCCCGGTTGCGGCAGGCGGTGGAGCGCTGGCTGCTGCGGCTGGATAACCGCTGGGAGGTTTTGGAGGGGGTACTCTCCCGGATCATCTCCCAACGGGACCTGTTTGATGATCTCCTGGCCGAGGTGGAGGCCGGTGGCCCCGATCCGGCCGCGGCCTTCGAGCAACGCCTGGGGGTGCTTGTCACCATCCGCCTCAGGCGAGCCGCCAAGGCTCTGCGGGCCACGGAACTGGGCCGGCGGTGGCCGGAGTTCGCCGCCGAAGTGCGGAGCCAGCAATGCGGGCTGGCCACCTGCCTTCCCACCGGGCTGCCGGGTGAGGATCCCGCTGAGGCTGGGGCGTGGTCGGCCGTGGCCGAGGCACTGTTGACCGGCGGCGGCAGCCCCAGAAAATCCTTCGGCCCGGTGCTGGGAGGCTATTTCAAGGGCTTTGGGAAGACCCCCTTCGCGGAGCTTATCAAAAATCTGCCTCCCGCCTGCTGCGAGGCGCTGGCCCTGTGCCAGGGGCTTGGGGTCGGCGGAGAGCGGCTGAACACCGAGACCCTGGCCGATCTGGTGGCCCTGGCCGCCGAGGCGATAGGCCTTTATGAGGCCCTGTGCGACGAGCGGGCGCTGCTCGATTTCGTCGGGGTGGAGAAAGCGGCCCTGAAGGTGCTTGGCAACGACCCCTTCCCCCAGGACGGTCTGCTGGCCATGGACGCCAGGCTGGGACATCTCCTGGTGGATGAATTTCAGGACACCAGCCGCAACCAATGGCTGCTGGTGCAGCGCCTGTGCGCGGGCTTTTCCCCGGAGGAGGGGCGCACCGTCTTCTTCGTGGGAGACCCCAAGCAGTCCATCTACGGCTTCCGCAAGGCCGAGGTGGCCCTCTTTGACGAGGCCCGGAGGGGTGTTTTCACCGACGGGGGGTTTTTGCCCGTCGTGGTCCGGGGACTCACGGTAAACTTCCGCTCCGGCCCGGAGCTGGTCAACTGGACCAACCGCGTCTTCGAGCGCGTCATGGCTGACCCGCGCCTCGAGGCGGATGAAGTCCCCTTCGCCCCGGCGGAGCCGGCGGCGGCGGCCGGGGGGGAGGTCTCCCTGAACCTCTTCACCGGCAGTGGGGCGGATGCCAGAGAGCGGGAGGCCCGCTTTCTGGCGGCGCGCGTCCGGGAAGAGGCGGCCAGGCTTCCGGCGGGCGAGAAGGCGGCCGTGCTCCTGTTTGCCCGTACTCATCTGGCAACGTACCTCCGGGCGCTCCAGGAGGCCGGCCTGGCGGTGAGCGTGCGCGAGGGGCTGCCGCTGGCGGAGCGGCCCGAGGTGCTCGGCCTGCTGGCCCTGGCACGGGTGCTGGCGCGCCCTCACGATGATCTGTCCTGGGTCGCGCTGCTGCGCTCCCCTTGGGGGCTGGTGGAGACCCAGGTCCTGGGGGAGACTGCCGGCCTTCCCGGCCGAGGCTGGCAGGAGAAGCTGGGCCGTTGCCCCGACCCACGGGTGGCGGCGGTGCATCAGGCGGTGGCGCGGGCTCAGGAGGGGCTGGTGGGGCGCTTGGCGCTGGCCGAGGCCGTGCAGGCCGTGTGGACAGACCTCCACGGCCCCTGGGAGGCGGTCTGTCGCCTGGGACAGGGTTCGTTGGGTAATTGCCGGGCTGCCCTGGATTTGCTGCGGCAGTGTGAACGGGCCACCCCGGAGGAGACCCTGAGCACCTTCGAGGAACGACTCCCCGAGGCCTACCAGCCGCCTCTGGAGGGGCTGCCGGAGTCCGCGGTGGAGATGATGACCGTCCACCGGGCCAAGGGTCTGGAGTTCCATACCGTCTTCCTGCCGCAGCTCGACTGGCGCCCGGTGCGGGGCCGGGGCGCGTCGCCGCCGTATCTGCTGGAGCGGCTGCCCGGAGGCGGGCACGTGATCGCGCTCTCGGGCGAGGGCGAGGCCGGCGAGGTTTTTTCCTGGCAACTGGTGAAGCGCCTGGCCGAGGACCGCAAGGTAGGCGAGGCCAAGCGCCTCTTCTATACCGCCGTGACCAGGGCCAAGAGGCTGTTGGTCATGAGCGCGACGGTGCCGCTGACGGACGGCGCCGCCCTGAGAGTTTTCGGGCGTTCCCCGCTGGGGTGGCTGCTCGAGGCGGAGGGTTTTTGTTCGGGCGAGGTCCAGGCCTCGGATCTGGACGGATTGCGGGTCGGGGGGCTGGAGGTCCGGGTTGACGCCGCGCCCGAAAAACCTGTTTTTTCGCCGGAGGCGGCCCAACCCTCGCTGGTGGCAGGCGGCTCGCGCGCCCGCTTCGTGCCGGAACCCTTGGCCTACCGCAAGCTGAGTGCCTCGGAGCTCGATGCCGGAGTGGACCTGGAGGCGAGGCCGCCCTCGGGGAGGGAGTTTTCGTTCGAGGCGCGGCCGCGGGGGACGATCATCCACCGCCTGCTGGAGAGGGCGGCCCATGGTCCGCTGCCAGGGAAACGGCAGGTGGCGGCCGCGCTGACCTCGGCCGGGATTTTTTCTGCCGCCCGCGCCGCCCGGATGGCGGGCGAGGTGCTCTCCGAGGTGGCGCAATGCCTGGCGGAACCCTTCCTGGCCTCGGCGCTGCGCTCCGTCGAGCGGGAACCAGAGGTGGTGCTGGAGGCCCTTGGCGAAGGTCTTCCCGGCCCCGAGCGCAGGCTGGACGTCGGCATAATAGACCTGGTCTTCCGCGACCCCAAAAATATCTGGTGGGTGGTGGACTACAAGACCGCGCGGCCCGACCCCGCCCAGGATCCGGAGGACTTCTACGCGGCCCAGCGCCGCGAATATGGTCCTCAGGTGGCGGCTTACCGGAGGCTGGTGGCCTCCTGGAAGAGGGTGGCAGAAGCAAACGTGCGCGCGGCCCTCTACTTTACGGGGCAACGGCGGCTTATACCGCTGGATTAGCAGCCCGTTGGAAAACAGTTGTCATCGCAACGTGAAAGTGTCACCCCGCCAGGTCTTTCTGGTCTTGAAAGAGGCCACAGAGGGGCTTCCCGATGGCATCGTCGGTACAAAGGACCAAGGTGCTTTCCGGCAGCGAAGTTGCTGGCATAATGGTCACTTCACGATTTCACCCAATGGGTGAAAGTCCTGGAGGTACTCAACGCCGTCTCAGGAATGGAAATCCATGCGACCCCGGCATTCTTACCCGGAGATTCAGGTTGCTGACCGTTCTCTTCCCTTCACCGCCCGGCTGGGCTATATTGTTGGACTCGCGGCCGATGGGGTCTGAGGGTGGTCGGCCCGGCAACGGAAGAGTCACGGAAGAGTCGTGGAGGTGCGGTCAGTTGAGCGAAAAATGCCAGAGTTGCTCCGGCACCGGTTGTTCCGTCAAGGAGCGTCATACCACCGAAAACGATCGCGATTTCGAAATGAGGCAGCGCCTGTGCCAACGGATGTGTGTGGTACGCCATAAGGTCATTGTCATGTCCGGCAAGGGCGGCGTGGGCAAGAGCACCGTGGCCGTAAACATAGCCTCGGCCCTGCGGCGAAACGGCAAGCGGGTCGGCCTTCTCGACGCCGACCTTCACGGCCCCAGCATCCCCCGGCTCGTGGGTCTGGAGGGCCACGAGGCCGAGGTACGTGACGGGGCCTTGATCCCCCTGGAGACGGCGGGCGGCCTGAAGGTCATGTCTATCGGCTTCCTGCTGGGGCAGGATCCGGAAACGGCGGTCATCTGGCGCGGGCCGGTCAAGATTGGCGTCATCAGGCAGTTCCTGTCCGACGTCGCCTGGGGAGAGTTGGACTATCTGATAATCGACTGCCCCCCCGGCACCGGCGACGAACCCATGACCCTGGTGCAATTGCTGGAAGGCGCCGATGGCGGCGTGGTGGTCACCACCCCTCAAGAGGTTGCTATCTCAGACGTCCGCCGCTCCGTGGCCTTCTGCCGCAAGGTGGGTCTCAACGTACTGGGCATAGTCGAGAACATGTCCGGCTTCGTCTGTCCTGACTGCGGCAAGCGGGTGGATATATTCCGCTCCGGCGGCGGCCGCAGACTGGCTCAGACCATGGGTGTACCCTTCCTGGGAGCCATCCCCATAGATCCCGACGTGACCCTGGCCTCCGACGCCGGCCGGCCCTACGTCGAGCTGAACGCTGATTCGGCGGCCGCCAAGGCCTTCGAGGAGGTCATTCAGCCCATCCTGAAACTCGACGACGCAACCAAAACCAAGATGGGTTCGGCTTAGAGCCGAAAGATCCGGTCTTGAACAGCCCGTTTATGGGCAGGCCGTTCAGAAATGCCCAGATGTTAGGCGCGCGAAGGCCTGAGGAAGGAGGTGTACTTTTTTGTACGCCGCACTGACTCAGGGTGAGCGCAACGCCACAGATGGGCGTTTATGGACGGCCTGCTAGCGCTTGTAGCCGAACTTGCGCAGGATGTCCTTTCGCCAGGCGACGTGCTCATCTCCCTCGACACCCTTGGGGGATGAGCCGTCGATCACCCCAGCACCCCCCTCCCCTGGGCGGACTGGGCCAGTATCACCTCCACCGGGTTGGCCGTGGCACAGAAGACGCCGCAGACCTCCTGGCACATCTTGACCGCGTTCAGCACATTTATGGGGAAGGCTTCCTTCATGAGAATATTGAAAGTGTGGCCGGCCCCGACCCGCAGGGCGTTATCGACCGCCGCCGCCCGCAGCGCCTCGTCGTTACCCTCCGAGCGCACCAGGCAGTCTCCCGAGGCCTCACAGAAGGCCAGGCCGAATTTGATGCCCGGCACCGCCGCCACCAGGATCTCGTAGAGGTCCTCGACCGTCTTGATGAAGTGGGTCTGCCCGAAGATGATATTGCAGCCCTCGGGTATGTTCAGCCTCTCGACCGTAATTTCCATGGGGTCTCCGTCTCCTTTCTCTGGCTAGGCCGTTGATAGATGTCCGTCTAGCCAAGGGAATACCTGTCAGTGAGGCGTGAGCAAACGATTCCGCGCGCCTTCAGCAATTTGTTAGCCGCCATTGCCTTCTCTATGCGTTTCAACCAAGAAGACAGCCAACGTAGATGCGGCACCAACTGCGAGTTTCGCGTGACGCGGCTCCAGCCCCTTGGATGAAGCTTTCTTGCCGTGTCCTGTGCCATATTTGTTTCGCAGTTCGGCAATACCGTTGGTTATGGTCGCCAAGTTGCTAAGAAGGACGCGAATTGTCTCGGCCGCTTTTGCTTTGTCTGGTATATCACTGGGAGTTAGCTTCAATTCCTTAACCGTAAGTCTGACCAACCGAGGAAAATCATAATTTTTCGGGACAACGATGCTTCTTTCACTCAGGATTGTTTTACAGCAAGTTTCCACTAACTCTTTTGCGGTTCCGATGGCGAGATCAGGTTCATTGTGCACGGCAGCTTCCATGCGAGTGATTTGCTGCGTCACATATACCAAATCAGTGCCACTTAGTGATTCCCTAGCAGATGACACACCCGGCACGGCGATCACGCCGATATTGCGCCCGACGTAAATTGGCTTTCCTGAAATTCGGCTCTTCTCGGCTAGCTCGAACCCGTCATTTTTCAAATATATATTGTACAACTGCACCAATTTCTTAGATTGTGTTACATCAGGCCGGACAACAGGATGAACAGTTTCCGCCAAGAATCTAAGTAGCACTTCGTCATCACCGTTCATAAGACTAAAACGGGGATCATCGAATACCCAATGCACATCCCAGTCGTAGTTATTGACTCTATGCTGCCAGATGTCACCAGCGGCATCTTGAAAGCGGTTATCAGTGGAGACCATCAATTTCAAGTCATATAGGCGTGAAAGGAACTCAGGCTCTTCTAATGACCCTGCCCAGTTAACCCCTTCAATACCCATCGCGTCGAAGAGATCCTTGCGAGTTATTGAGGTGATTTTCATAGATACACCTATTCGATATGCTAACAGGTGTTAGCTTACACGACCTAACATGTTGTAGAAGGCTAGGAAATAGTCGTCCATGAACTGGTAGCCCGTTTACCAATCGTATTGGTGCAGGCCGTTCAGAAATGCCCAGATGTTAGGCGCGCGAAATCCTGAGGAGAGAGGCGTACTTTTGGGTACGCCGCACTGACTCAGGATGAGTACAACGCCACAGATGGGCGTTTATCAACGGCCTGCTACATCCTCAATAATTCCCGGGGGAAACTGTCCTTCTCCACCGGCCCCACGAGGGCCAGGCTCAGGCTGTCCTGGCGAAAGAGCTCGTTGGCCAGGCCGCGCACGTCCTCGGAGGTCACCTTTTCCATGTCGGCCATCATTTCCTCGTAGGGCACGAGGCGGCCGAAGACTATCTCGTTCTTGGCCAGGCGGGTCATGCGGTTGTCGGTGTTTTCCGCTGACAGCAGGATTCCGCCCCGCAGGTGTTTTTTGGCCCCGCTCAGCTCATCGTCGGGAATGAGCTCGCGTTTCAGGCGCTTGATCTCCCGGAGGATAAGCCGCAGGGTCTCGTTGGCCTTCGCCGGGTCCACCCCGGCGTAGACGGCCACGCCCCCGGAGTCCGCGTAGCTGGAAAGGTAGCTGTAAATGCTGTAGGCCAGGCCCTTCTTCTCCCGGATCGACTGAAAGAGCCGGGAACTCATGCTTCCGCCGAGGATAACGTTGAGCAACGCGGCCCCATAACGCTCCGGGGCGGCGGACGCAAGGCCCTTGGCCCCGAGGCAGAGGTGGACCTGCTCGAGCTCGCGGGTCAAGACGCCAGTCTCGGCCCGCGCCACGGGAGGACAGCGCGGGACCGGCTCGTTGTCGTTGGCCAGTCCGCTGAACAGCGGGGCGACAATCTCCAGCAGTTGGTCATGATCGAGGTTGCCCGCCGCCACTATGAGCATGTTGCGCGGGCCGTAGGTGCGGGCCATGTAACGGCTGATATGGCGGCGACCGAAGGACTTGACGGATTCCACCGTGCCCAGAATGGATGAGCCAAGGGGGTGGTCGCCCCACATTGCCTGGCCAAGCAACTCATGGACGTAGTCGTCGGGGGTATCCTGAGACAGACCTATCTCCTGGAGTACAACGTGCCTCTCGCGTTCTATCTCGCGGCTCTTAAAGGCCGACTCCAGGAAGATGTCGATCAGGAGATCGACAATCAGGGGCAGATGCTCGTCGAGCACCTTGGCGTGAAAGCAGGTGTTTTCCTTACCCGTGAAGGCGTTCGACGCCCCGCCGATGCTGTCGATTTCCCTGGCTATCTGCTGGGCGTCGCGCCGCTTGGTGCCCTTGAAGACCATGTGCTCGATAAAGTGGGATATGCCCGCCTCCACGGCCCGTTCGTCCCGGGAACCGACGGTGACCCATATGCCCACGGACACGGAGCGCACATAGGGAATGCGCTCCGTGATGACCCTCACGCCATTATCGAGCACGGTCTTTCGATACAAGACACTCCCCTTGGGGCGGCAGGGCCGCCAGCCAAACTCCGGCGCCCATGTACCCTGGCGACAACCGGACTGCCTGAAAGGGCGCCGGCTGCCTGTCGCCGTTGACGACAGGGCCGTGGTTGCGGGCCGCTTTCTCTTTGGCGGGTGCGGTCTGGAAAACCCGCCTCTCGACGACCGAACGAGACCGCCCCCCCCCGAATAACAGGCCCCTCTTCGCGACCGGGCCTCTAGTCTTCCCGCCGTCTTGCCCGAGGCCGCCTGGGTCCGCGATCTTCTTGCTCCTCGCCGCCGCCGGCTTCAGTCTCCAGTTCCGCGGCCAGCCTTGCCGACTCCGGCAGAGCCGCCTTGCGGCTGAGGCTGATCTTGCCCCGTTCATCTATGCCCAGGACCTTGACCAGAACCTTGTCGCCCTCGCGCACCACGTCAGTCACCTTCTTGACGTGGCGGTGGTCCAGCTGGGAGATATGCACCAGACCGTCCGTGCCGGGGATTACCTCGACAAAGGCCCCGAAGTCCATGATCTTGCGCACGGTACCTTCGTATATGGCCCCAATCTCCACCTCACGGACTATGTCCTTGATTATGGCCAGGGCACGAGCGGCCGCCTCGCTGTCGGCGGATATGATATTGACCCTGCCGCTGTCCTCGACGTCGATCTTCACCCCGGTCTCGGCCACGATCCCCTTGATTATCTTCCCCCCGGGTCCGATCACTTCGCGGATCTTATCGGGGTTGATATCAAAGCTGATGATGCGCGGCGCATAAGGAGACAGATCGGAGCGCGGTTGGGTCAGGACTTCGTTCATCTTCTCCAGGATGTGCTGCCTGCCCGCGCGGGCCTGGTACAGCCCCTGGCGAAGGATTTCCTTGGTCACGCCGATGACCTTGATGTCCATCTGGATGCCTGCCACCCCGGTGGCCGTGCCGGCGATCTTGAAGTCCATGTCGCCCGAATGGTCTTCATCGCCCAGGATGTCGGACACGACGATGGAACGATCTCCTTCCTTCACCAGCCCCATGGCGATACCCGCCACCGGCGCGCTGATGGGCACCCCGGCGTCCATCAGCGAGAGGGCCGCCCCACAAACGGTGGCCATGGAAGAGGATCCGTTGCTCTCCTGGACGTCCGAGACCACGCGCACGGTATAAGGGAAGATTTCCGCCGAAGGCAGCACGGCCGAGACCACGCGCTCCGCCAGGGCCCCGTGACCGATCTCCCGCCGCCCGGGTCCCCGCAGCTTCTTGGCCTCGCCCACGGAGTAAGGCGGGAAGTTGTAGTGCAACATGAAGCTCTTGAAGGTGGAACCCGTCAGGGATTCTATCTTCTGTTCGTCATCCGCCGAGCCCAGGGTGGTGACGGTCAGCACCTGAGTTTCCCCTCGGGTGAACACGGCCGAGCCATGGGCGCGGGGGAGCACCCCGACCTCGCTCCAGATGGGGCGAACTTCGTCGAAACGGCGGCCGTCTATGCGGACGTTTTCGCGCATCATGTACTGCCGCATGACCTTGCGCTCCAGCTCATCCCAAATGGCGCCCAACTCGCGCCGCCGCCCGGCAAAGGCCTCGCCGACCTTCTCCTCGAGACGCGCGGCCATCGCCTCTTTCACCCCGTGCAAGGCGGCGTGGCGGCCCATCTTCTCCTTCACCAGGAGGGCGGCCTCGATCCTGCCGCCGAATTCAGCCTCCACCTCCCCGATGAGCGCCTCGTCACGCGGGGGCGGCACTACCTCCCGCTTGGGCTTGCCCGCGGCTTCCCGGAGCCTGTCCTGCAGGTCGAGCAGGGGCTGCATCTGTTCATGGGCGAAGAATATGGCCTCGAGCAGGGAATCTTCGTCCACCAGCCGGGCACCACCCTCGACCATCACGATGCTCTCGCGGCTGCCTGCCACGATCACGTTCAGATCGCTCTCGGCCCACTGCTGCCTGGAGGGGTTGAGTACCAACTGGCCGTTCAAACGCCCGACCCGCACGCCCGCGATGGGCCCCAGGAAGGGTACGTCGGAGATGTGCAGCGCGGCCGAGGCCCCGGTAAGGGCCATGACATCCGGCTCGATCTCCGGGTCCACCGACATCACGGTGGCCACGACCTGCGTCTCCTTACGGTATCCCTTAGGAAAGAGCGGGCGTATGGGGCGGTCGATCACCCGCGAGGTCAGGGTCTCCTTCTCGGAGGGACGCCCGATTTCGCGCCTGAAAAAGCTGCCGGGAATGCGCCCGGCCGCATAAGCCATTTCCTGATAGTCCACGGTGAGCGGCATGAAGTCTACATCACGCTCTTCGTCCATGGCGGTGGCGGCCACCAGCACCGTGGTGTCGCCGTAGGTCACTATGACTGAACCACTGGCCTGCTTGGCAATTCTACCGGTTTCGACGGCGAAGGGCCTCCCTGCCAGCTGGATTTCGAATTTGTGCATTCCGCTTTTTTCCTTCCTGTTGGTGGTCTACTTACGCAAGCCGAGGCGTTCGATTACCGCGCGGTAGCGCTCCGCATCCTTGCGCTTGAGGTAGTTCAGCAAGCGCCGCCGCTGCCCGACCAGCTTGAGCAGACCCCGACGGGAGTGATGGTCCTTGGCGTGGATCTTAAAGTGCTCCGTCAGATAACTGATGCGCTCCGATAAGAGCGCGACCTGTACCTCGGCGGATCCGGTATCCCCCTCATGGGTTTGAAATTGTTCGATAACACCCCTTTTATTGTCAGCCGTCAAGACCACTTCCGCATCTCCTCTCGCGGGAATAAAATCCACGGCGGGAGCCATGAGCCCCATGCCGGGTATCAAGCCTGTGATGCAAAAACCCTAAGAGTGCATAGCCGTTGGGCGCTGCCCACGCCCGCCGCCTCCAGCACGGCCACCAGCTCACCGCCCGTGGTAAGCCGAAGTACCCCGGAAACGTCGCCTGGCGGCTCGATCTCGGCCGCCGCCGGTACTCCCAGCCTGACCCTGCGGGCCTTGGCCGCATCGACTGCTATCTCGGGCAGGTGCGCGAGGGCCTGGTTGAGGCCGATGAGCCGGCCCTCGGCCTCTTCGGGGTTACTTTGTACGCGCTCCAGTGTCAAGGCGTCCTCGACCTTGTAAGGCCCCACGGACAGCCTCCGCAACCGCGTAAGGTGGGCGTGGCAGCCCAGGCGCTCACCGGCATCGCGCGCCACCGCCCGCACGTAGGTGCCACTGGAGCAGGCCAGCCTGAAGGTCACTTCGCGCTCGGTTACGCTCAGGGTCTCCACGCCGTATATTTCAATTTCGCGCGGGCGGACATGCACCGCCTCCCCCCGCCGGGCCGAGACATATGCCGGCCGGCCTTCGATCTTCAAGGCGCTGAAGACAGGAGGTTGCTGCAACTGCCGCCCGACGAAGCCGGACAGAACGCCTTCTATCTCCGAGTGCCCGACCTCCACCGCGGCCGTGGCCACTACCCGGCCCTCGGCGTCGTCGGTATCGGTCTGCTCGCCCAGGCGCATCGTGGCCAGATAGACTTTATCCAGCCCAAGCAAGAACCGGGCAATTTTGGTGCCCTCTCCCAGCAGTATCGGCAGCAGACCCGTGGCCAAAGGGTCAAGGGTGCCGGCATGGACGATCTTCTTCCAGTGCAGCGCACTCATCAGTCTATCCACAACACCGTGGGAGGGCGGACCTTGGGGGTTGTCCAGGAG
>JAZDOA010000070.1:0-4615 GCA_043799175.1 Pseudomonadota bacterium
TTCAGGGGGTACTCATCGTGGCCCTCGTCTTCGCGGGGCTGGCCATAATCTATTATGAGCGCCGCTGGTCGGTGGACCTCCAGGCCGAGGTGGGGCGAAAGACCGCCGACCTCCGGCACACCAACGAAGAGCTGCGCAAGAGCCAGGAAAAATACCGCTCCCTGGTGGAAAACGCTCATGACTTCATCTTCGTGGTGGACGCCGACGGCACCTTCCAAGCCGTCAACCGCTATGCCAGCACGACCCTGGGTACCTCGGCCGACAGACTCGTGGGCAGCAGGCTCGCGGACCACTTCGATCCGGACGATGCCCTCATCCAACTGGAATTCATTCGGCGGGCGCTGCAGACCCGCACCGGCATCGAGTCCACCTACGAGCTGCAACTGGGCGAACACCGATTCCACTTCTGCGGCCACTTCGTGCCGCTGCCCGAGGAGGGCGAACCGGACCGGGTCCTGGTCATAGCCCGAGACATAACCGAGCGCCAGCGCATGGAGGAGCTGATGTATCAGACCGAGAAGCTGGCCTCGCTGGGGAAGCTGGCCGCGGGCGTGGCCCACGAGATCAACAACCCCATGGCGATCATCCTGGGCTTCACCGAGCTGCTGCTCGAAAGGGTACCGCCGGAGGGCAAGGAGCACGAGATCCTCAAGACCATAGAGCGCCAGGGGCTCAACTGCAAGAAGATCGTGGAGAATCTGCTCGCCTTCGCCAGGCTGCCCGAGAAGACCCAGGAGCATGCCGATGCCCACGAGAGCCTGGAGAAGATCCTGGCGGTGGTACGCAACACCCTGCTCACCAAGAAAATAGCGCTGGAGGTCAACCTGGCGCCCGAGCTGCCGCCGGTGCGGGGTGATTCCACCCAGTTGGAGCAGATTTTCCTCAATATAATCAATAATGCCGTGGCGGCCATGCCCGGAGGTGGCAAACTGACCATCACCTCCCGGATCGAGCCGGGAACCGGGATGGTTGAGGTGGCCTGCGCCGATACCGGCCACGGCATAGCCAAGCGGCACGCCCAGAAGGTTTTCGACCCCTTCTTCACCACCAAGAAGGTGGGCGAAGGCACCGGGTTGGGGCTGTCGGTCTGTCATGCCATTGTCTCCAAGCTGGGAGGAAGTATCCGCTTCGAGACGCGCTGCGCCGAGGAGGGGCACGACCCGCCCGGCACCACGTTCTTTATCTCGTTTCAGCCCGCGGCAGGCGCGCAAGAGGCCTGATGGGAGGAGAATCCTACGATGGCAAGGATACTGGTCGTCGATGACGAACCCGACATGCTCACCCTGCTCAAGATGATAATCGAGCAGCGGGCGGGGATGGAGGTCGAGGTGACGAATCACCCTCTCGAGGCGCTGGAGATCCTCGGTCGCGGCCAGGTCGACCTGATGATTACCGACCTCAAGATGCCCGGCATGGACGGCATCGAGCTGCTTGGGGAGGCGAAGCGCCTCGACCCGGACCTGGTGGCCATGGTGATAACCGCCTACGGGTCGCTGGAGTCCACCGAGGAGGCCGTCTCCCGAGGGGCCTTCGATTTCATCACCAAGCCTTTCCGCAAGGAGCAGATACTGCTGGCCGTGGACCGGGCGCTGCGCTGGCGGGACATGCTGCGCCGGAACGCGGAGCTCACCCTGCGGCTCAAAAAGTCCGTGACACCAGCCTCGATTCTGGCGGGCGGGCATGGGCCGGGCCAAGACACCGACTGAAGACACCGACTCCTGACGGGTTGCGTAAACACTGGTGAAAAAACCCTCCATGACTGAAGTGAGGCGACAGCGCCTGGCGCGGCTTTTTTTGCCTGGGCTGCCGGCCCTGGCACTGCTGGTCGCCCTGCTTGCGGCGGTTCCGGCCATGGCCTCGGAATTTTTTGGCCACCACCAACTGGGTGCGCGGGGGGCCAGGGTCATGACCAGCGGGCAGGCCGCCGCAAGCCACGCTCAAGGGATGACCGACCTGACCACGGAGGTGCCGGCCCCTGGAGGGGATCCCTCCACCGCCGGCTCCGGTCACGTGGGGGAAGCGGCCTTCTGGATAGCCCTGGCAACCCTGGCCGGCGTATACGTCCTGATCGCCTTCGACATAATACACCGCACCCTGGCCGCGCTTCTGGGGGCCGCCCTGGTGCTCTCCGTCAGTTACACGGCGGGCACCTTCTGGCCGGACTACTTCATCATGTCCTTTCAGGACGCCACGGCCGCGATAGACTGGAACGTCATCTTTCTGCTCCTGGGCATGATGATCATCGTCGGCATTCTCAAAGAGTCCGGCCTCTTTCATTGGCTGGCCTTCAAGGGCCTCCAGTCGGCCCGCGGCAATGCCTACCTGCTGGTCATCGTGCTCATGGCCCTCACCGCCCTGCTGTCGGCCCTGCTGGACAACGTCACCACCATGCTCCTGCTCACCCCGGTGGCCATTGACATATGCCAGGTCCTGGGTCTCCATCCCTTTGCCGTGCTCATGCCCTGCGTGCTGGCCTCGAACTTCGGGGGCACGGCCACGCTGATCGGTGACCCACCCAACATCATGATCGGCTCTTCCGCCGGATTGACCTTCAACGACTTCCTCTCGAACCTTGGCCCCCTGGTCGTCATCACCCTGATCGCGCAGGGGGTGGTCATGAGGTTCTACTATGGCAGGCAGTACCGCGCCGCCACGATGACATTCGCGTCGGAGGAACCCGTTAAGAAAGGCAAGGTGCGGCGGCGAAAGATGCCTCAGGGGTTGGAAAGCAGGTTCGCGGTCAGCGACTACAGGCTGCTCGTCCTCGGGCTGGCGATTCTGGCCCTGGTGGTCGGGCTCTTCGTGGCCCACGGCACCCTGCACATGGAGGTCAGCATCGCGGCCCTCCTGGGCGCGGCCCTGCTGGCGCTGCTATCGGGCGCCGATATTGTCCGCCTGCTGCAAGAGGACGTGGAATGGCCTACCCTGGTCTTCTTCATGATGCTTTTCGTGGTCGTGGGCGCCGCCGAGAGGGTGGGCCTGCTGAAAATAGTGGCGGATTGGATAACCCTGACATCCTCTGGCAACCTGGTGGCCGCCATTCTCATCGTGGCCTGGGCATCGGCCATTATATCCGCCATTATCGACAACATCCCGTTCACCGCCACCATGCTGCCCGTCGTCGCCTACCTGACCAGGACCATCCCCGGCGCCGAGAACATGGTCCTCTGGTACGCCCTGGCCCTGGGGGCCTGCTTCGGTGGTAATGCCACTCTCATCGGAGCCAGCGCCAACGTGGTAACCGCGGACCTTCTGGCCAAGGCGGGCCACCCGGTAAGCTTCCGCTACTTCCTGAAGGTGGGTTTTCCCGTCATGGTGCTCGGCATGGTCCTGGGCTCCCTTTGGCTGGTACTGGTCCTGCGCTGATTCCTGTCATGCCCGCACGGGTGGTTTCACGCGCTGGCCAGTCCGTCACAGACCGGGAATCCGTCGCTTGAGCACCGAGTGGTAAAGGGCTTCTATCTCGTCGGCTACCCTGTCCCAGGAATACTCAGCCAGGACATGGCGGCGGGCGAGGTCTCTCTTGGACTCCACCAGGGCGCCATCAGTTATGAGTCGCTGGAGCACCGCGGCCAAATCCGAGACGTCGCGGTTTCTGAACGTACAGCCATGGCCGCCCAAGGCTTCCAGGTTCTCGGGAATGTCACTGGCCAGGCAGCAGTTCCCGTAGGCCATGGCCTCCAACAGGGCGATGGGCAATCCTTCAATCGTCGAGGGGAGCACGAAGAGATAGGCGTTGCTGAAGAGCTCCGCCAACAGTTCTCCATGTACGAACCCAGGAAACAAGATTCTCTCATCCGCGGCGGCCAGTCTCTTGAGCCTGGCCTTGTAGGTCTCTTCGTGCGCGGCGTCACCCGCGACAACCAGCCGAAGCGTGGTGGGAAGCCGGCGAAATGCCTCTATGAGGTAGTGGGCTCCCTTCTCTTCCACGAGCCTGGCCGCAAAAAGTATGTATTCCCTGGGCTTGAGCCCCAGATCCAGGATGCGCTTCGGACACCGCGGGTCAACCTTGGCCGCGCCGGTGGGAATATAGACCACCTCGCGACCAAACCTGGTCTCGTAGTAATTCTTCAGTACCTTGGAGACCACGGTTGTTCTGTTTGGGAAGAAGACGGCGCTGTAGTCGCTCAGCTTGAAGAATGCCTTCCCTGCCAGTCCCCACTTGTCGCGCATCCACTCCAGGCCATGGACCTGAACGACCGTGGGCACCCCAGCCAGCCTCGGCAGGAAGGAGAAGACGGAAGGCCCCACGGCATGAAAGTGGGCGATGTCCACCCGTTCCTTGGCCAGCAGGTCGGCCGTGGCCAGCCCGACGAGCGACAGTTTGCGAAAAGTCCTGCTTTTGATGGCGGGGAGCACCTTCACCCGCAGGCCTTTGTAAAGACCGCTGTGGGTGGCGTGATCGGAGCTTGAATAAACCAGGACCTCGTGGCCCCGCTCGACAAGCCGCACCCCGATCTGCTCGGTCAGGTTCTCGATACCCCCGCCCAGAGGGAAGCCTTTCACGGCCAGGTAGGCTATGCGCACGAAAAAAAGCCTCCAATCAGGCAGCTGCTTGCCGGGACAGCCATTTGTGCTTGAGGATCCAGAGGCCGGGAACCCAGAACTTGTGGCG
>JAZDOA010000110.1:0-6179 GCA_043799175.1 Pseudomonadota bacterium
ACCTTGAAGAAAGGGCGACCGTATTGCGGTCGCCCTTTCTATTTGTGCCCCCGGTCATGCGCGTGTCCGTGTTGAACAATGGCCCTGGCGCCTTCCGTTATTTTCGTGCCCCTTAATAAATATATACGCGATTTACCCGTCTCCCGCCCGACAGGAGCGGCTCCAGCAGTCTCGTGTCGTCCACTGTCGCGACACCGGCAATTACGGTGCGGCCGCTTAGCTCGGCAGCATTGCGTAATATGCTCTCACCCCTAACCATCTCAATACCGTGTATGGATACACAGATGACACGACCAGCGGAGGGGGCGACGCCGGGGGCTTCCCCTCGCCCAGCAAGTGTGGCCAGAGCCATAGCCGGTAACAATTACTTGCATTAAGACATACTTTATGCGAATATAGCCCAACAAGTTGCGTGGTGGAAAGCGAATAATCCACCCGCGCCAGAACAACCGGCGCACGCCGCCGGTTGTTGGTTTTGGCGTTTACCACGCAGTGGGGAAGACCCTGCCAACCCACATCACGCGAAGGAGGATGGGATCATGAAGCGAACAGTTGTTGTGACAGCGTTAAGAACCTTCCTCATGCTCTCTCTGGTTTGTCTGGGGCTGCCGGCCCTGGCGGGAGCCAGCATAGTTGATCTGCGCCTGGTGCCCTCCCGAACGGAGCTGGCCCTGGGCGACAACCTTAACGTGGGACTGTGGATGTACCGCGGCTCCGACTATAACAGCGCGAGCCACGGTATCCAGGCCGCCGACTACCTGATCCAGTGGAACAGCTCCATCCTGGCGCATGGGGCCGGCGACGGCCCGACCCCGTTGCTGTCGGGTCTCTGGAGCGAGCTCACCAAGTGGAACGCAGCTAACGAGGCCTTTGTCAGCATCGGCTGGTGGGGGGACCAGGCCTACGACCTGGGCACCGGCGGCCTGCACGTGGCAGACCTCCAGTTCAGCGCCGGGTGCGTCGGCCAGACCGACCTGCGGTTCACCACGGACCCGCCATACAGCGGCATCTTCGTCGGCAATATCTTCCCCTATACGAAACTGGATCCGGACCACCAGATCGGCTTCGGCTCCACACGGATCAAGGTGAATGGCACCTCTCCCGTGCCGCTGCCAGGCGGCCTGCTCCTGTTGGGCTCGGGCCTGGGCGGCCTGTTCTTCAGGAAAGGGCTGACGGCATAGCAGCCCGGAACCCGTCGGTCTTCCGGGTACACAGGCCATGAACCTGGGGCCAGCTCAGGCGGGGTCCAGGTCATGGTCGTCAGCGTGGCATCCTGAGTACGGGCGGCGAACCCGTATCTAGCGAAGGGGATGAATATGATGAAACGGACGATTGTTGTGACCGCGTTAACGTTGCGCGTTTTCTGTTGGGCACTGGCTATCTGCCTGGTACCAGGGCTTTCGGCCGCGGCCGAGGCGGATCCGCCAATGGTGTTCTCCATCTCCCCTACTTATGGCCCACCGGGTACTCCGGTCAACATTGGGGTAGTGGACGCACAGCCGGGTGCCAAGGCGGCCTTTTGTGGCAGTGGTCCCTACATCGAGGGTTCATGTCAAACGCCGGGCTATGCCCGCGGCGTGGCCGTGGCAGGAAACTACGCTTACGTGGCCGACGGTTATTCCGGCCTGGAGGTGATAAGGGGGATAGCTGACGGTGGTCTCTGTGTCGTTGGAACCTGCGCCACGCCGGGCGAGGCCCGGGGCGTGGCCCTGGCCGGGAACTACGCCTACGTGGCCGACCTCGATTTCGGCCTGCAGATAATAGACGTCAGCAACCCAGACAAGCCCCATATCGTCAGCTCCTGCGACACGCCGGGCGAGGCCTACGGCGTGGCCCTGGCGGGAGGGTACGCCTACGTGGCCGACGGTTCTTCCGGCCTGCGGATAATAAACGTCAGCGACCCAGCCAATCCCCATATCATCGGCTCCTGCGACACGCCGGGCTATGCCCGCGGCGTGGCCCTGGCGGGAGGGTACGCCTACGTGGCCGACGGTTATTCCGGCCTGCGGATAATAGACGTCCACGACCCGGCCAAGCCCTGTATATTCGGCTTCTGCGACACACCTGATGTTGCCGGGCAGGTTGCCGTGGAGGGAAACTACGCCTACATAGCCGACGACGCCGACGGCTATATCTCGAGTTCTTATACCGGCCTGCTGGTGGTGAACGTCAGTAACCCGGCCAGTCCCTCTATCGTGGGTCAGTGCTACACACCGGGCGGTGCCCGTGGTGTTACCCTGGCGGGAGGGTTCGCCTACGTGGCCGCCGGTCCCTTGGGCCTGCAGATGATGGATATCAGCGACCCGATCAAGCCCCGCATAATCGGCTGCTGCGCCATGCCTGACTATGCCGAGAGCGTGGCCGTGGCGGGGAACCATGCCTATGTGACTGCCTTCAGCCACGGCCTGCAGGCTGTGAACGTCAGCAGCCACGTAAATTCCTACATCGTCGGTACCTGCGCCACGCCAGACTGGGCCTGGGCCTGCGGCGTGGCCCTGGCGGGGAACTACGCCTACGTGGCCAGCTACAATTTCGGCCTGCAGGTGATGGACGTCAACGACCCGGCCAAGCCCCATGTCGTCGGCTCCTGCGACACACCAGGCTGGACCCATGACGTGGCCGTGGCGGAGAACCATGCCTACGTGGCCGGCTACGGCCTGCAGATAACAGACGTCAGCGACCCGACCCTCCCCCATGTCGTCGGCTCCTGCGACACACCGGGCAAGGCCTACGGCGTGGCCCTGGCCGGGAACTATGCTTACGTGGCCGACCTCGATTCCGGCCTGCAGATAATAGACGTCAGCGACCCGACCGCCCCCCGTATCGTCGGCTCCTGCGGCACGATGGACCTTGTAGTCGACGTGGTGCTCGCGGGGAAATATGCCTATGCGGTCAGCATCTATTCCGGCATGGAGGTGATAGACGTCAGCGACCCGACCGCCCCCCGCGTCGTCGGCTCCTGTGAAATACCGGTTTCCCCACAGGGCATTGCCCTGGCGGGAGACTATGCCTACGTAGCCGCCCATTTCCGCCTGCAGATGATAGATATTCATAACCCGACTGCCCCGCAAATTGTTAATACATTCTCCCTGCCGAGCTATCCCCGTGACGTGGCCCTGGCGGGGGGCCATGCCTACGTGGCCAGCGATGAAGGCGGCCTGCAGGTCATCGAGACCTTCAGACCGTTAGAAAATGTGGTCTTGGCCGACGACCGCTACAGTCTCACGGTCACTGTCCCCGCGGGCCAGCGGCCGGGCACCTATGATCTCCACGTGACCAACCCGGACGGCGGTGACGGCATGCTCCGTAACGCCTTCACGGTAACCGGGCGCAGCCTGGCCGACGTCAACCATGACGGCTCCGTCAACGCCAACGACTTCGTCTTGTTCAAGAACGCCTTAGCAACCGGACAGGCAATGGCCAACGTCGACGGAAACAGCTCCATCAACGCCACGGACTTCGTCTTGTTCAAGAACGCCTTCGGGATGAAGTAAAGCCCAAATCGCGTCGGGGGAAGGGGTCATGGCCGTGTCTTACGCGCTTTCCGTCCAGGACTCGCGGAGGCGCCGGCCGTGACCCCGTTTCTTTTGCCCTCGTGCTACCCAAAAATACTTTGGCGGCCGTCCCCAGATTCGAGGGCGACCGCCGGCTAAGGGGTGGACGCGCGACCTTATTGAATTGGTTCCAGCCCTGGCACTTTCACCACCAGCACGGAGCAGGGGGCATAGGTGACGACCTTGGCCGCCGTGCCCCCCAGGAAGAACCTGGTACGGGCCGCCATGCCCCGGCTGCCGATGACGACGAGGTCGACTTTCTCCTCATCGGCCACCCGCACGATCTCGTCGGCGGCCGATACCGCGGTGGCGAGCAGAAGCCGAGGGGTCACCCCGTTTTCCTTCGCCACCGCCTCGGCCCGGCTCAGTGCCGCCTCGGCCTGGACCCTGATCTTCTCCGAGACCATACGCCCCTCTTCCAGCTCGCCGCCCACGTATATGTTCACCGAGAGCAACAGCATGGCCGAAGGGGGGTGTGCCCGTACCGTCTCGCCGGCGGTTTCCACCGCCTTAAGTGAGTGCCTGGAGCCATCGACCGGGACGAGCACCTTCACCGCCTTCTCCTTTAGCTGTTTTTTCAGTGCGTGGCCAGCGCGGCCTTCTCCGCCCGCTCCTTCTTGAAGCCCGCCCACATCTTGACCACTATTATCGCACACATTGACAGGGCGGACCCCATGACCACATAGCCCGCCACCCCGGTGGCCCCGAACTGCTTGAGCGCCACGGACGTGCCCGCCAGTATGACCATTACGGCAAAGAGCAGCCTGATGCCGTAGCCATGGATGTATTTTACAGCGGTTACGCCTATCTGGGCCCCCACCGAGGCCCCGATCAGCATCACGATGGCCGCGATGATCTCCACCCGCCCCTTGACGGCATAGGTGGCGCAGCCATAGGCACCGGTGAAGACCACGCTGAAGAGGTCGGTACCCACCGCCAGGGCGGTCGGACAGCCGATGAGGTATATGAGAGCGGGCATGCGGATGAAGCCTCCACCCACCCCCAGGAAGCCTGAAAGCCAGCCGGTAAAGAAGAACACCCCGGTCACCGCCCAGAAGGAGATGGTTACGCCCGAGGCAGGGAAGTTCATCATGGGGGGAATGCGCCAATGCTGAAGCCCCACCGCGGTCTTGCCGTGGGTCGCCTCGTGAGCCTGCCGTCTGGCCGCGCGCTGCTCCCGAGTGGCGTACTCATAGAGCATGTAGCTACCCAGCCCGAAGAGCAGGGCCATGTAGACGTATCTTACCACGGGCCCGGCCATGCCCATCTTGGTAAGCCACATGACGTTCTGAGCACCGATCTCCACACCGATGACCGAGCCCACGATGGAGACGAGGCCGAGCTTGACGTCAACGTTACCCATCTTGCCGTGTTTTTTGGTTGCCACTATGGACTTGCCGAAGATGTGAGCCAAGTCCGTGCCTATGGCGTAGGCCATGGGGAAACCGAAGATATTCAGGGCCGGCGTCACGACCCAGGCCCCACCAACGCCGAAGAATCCTCCCAGTACTCCTACCGTTAAGCCTATGGCCAGCAGCAAGAGGGCATTGAAATGAATTCCGGCGATCGGAAGGTATATATTGAAATAGTCCATCGTCCTCCTCCCCCCTCGCTATTCTTTGTGTTCTATCTTATGAATTTCCATGCCGATTGCCTTCAGGATGACATCCGTGCCAAGGGCAATGACTATCCCCACGATACCCATGAGGGCCGTGCAGTATAAGGCGTAGGTCCATAGGTTCTCGTTGTAGCTCTTCGCGAAGAAGAGAGCGATGCCTGAAAGGCCCTCCAGCGGGATCTTCTTGTCCATCGCCTCGGGGAGTTCGAGACCCTCCCCGCCCGCCCAGAGCAGTTGGGGCAGCGCAAGCAGATAAAAGGAAACCATGAGTCCGACCAGCTTCTTCATCTTTCCACCTCCTTCCGAATCCGCATCGAATGAATGTAATGTGGCAACTTAGTGCCCCATGCGGCAGAAAGTTGCCGCCTTCGGCCACCATTAAAAGGTGCCTGTCGGTCAGAGCACCCACGTAGCTGAAAAAAACCTCACAGCCGCCGCCCCTCGCGCGGAGGCGCCTGTCATTGAACCGGAATCCCGAGCCGGAATCCTTCGCGCGAAGGGCTCCAGCACTGTTGACGCGACCGAAGGGGCTTGGTAAATTCTTGCGAGGCGGGAATCGTCTTCACGTGAGTAATTTCACGAGGCCACTCCCACCTTCCAATTTTAGCGTAGCTTTCTTCGAGGCAGGGGTCAAGCAAAATTTTTCCGTACATCAGGGCTGGGGGCCGAATCCCTTACATTGGCCCCGCCGAAGGTGGTACACATCCAGGGGCGGCCCCCCGTGGCCGCCCGAGAAAATACAGGGCAGGCACGGGGGGCTGCCCTACAACGACGTTGCCGGATCAAGAATCGCGAGGGCGCCGCATGCATATGGACTGGACCTGAGGCGCCGGGGCTATTCTGGTACCCGGAGATCTGGAGTCAGTCCTCAATCTCCGGGTAATATGCCTAAGCCTCGCCAACTGCCTGATTGCCGCGCTGATTACGGACTTGGCCTTTCACCCGTTTGGTGAAAGGAGCAACAGGTTCGAACTGCTTGGGCGTTTTTTGAGAGCCAAGCGAGGTCG
>JAZDOA010000123.1:0-5175 GCA_043799175.1 Pseudomonadota bacterium
CATGGGGGCCGAGGTTTTGAATCGTCATTTACTTTACTTACATAGCGCCGGAGCGGCAAGCGCCTTGAAAAGAAATCTCCCTTCCGCCACCGCTGGAATAATCGCGCCACGCGTTTTCTTTCTGGGCGATGGTCGTGCTCCTTTGTTAAAATATATGGCTTATGGGACAAGCGCTGGAGAAGTCCGAATATTTCAGCCGGGTGAGGTTCGTCCTGTGGGTCGTGCTCTGGCTGAACCTTGCCGTGGCCGCGGCAAAGCTCGCCATCGGCCTGATGACCGGCTCGGTGGCCATAACCGCCGACGGTTATCATTCCTTCTCTGATGGTATCTCCAATGTGGTCGGTCTTGTCGGTCTGGCCTGGGCCTCCAGGCCCGTTGACTGCTGCCATCCCTACGGCCACCAGAAGTACGAAACCCTGGCGGCCGTGGGTATTGCCGCCCTCCTCTTCATGGTGGCGCTGAACGTGGCGCGCGAGGCCGTTCAGCGCATATACAGCCACTCCGTGCCTCATGTGACCCTGCTCAGCTTTGGGGTCATGCTGGCCACCATGGCTGTCAATATAGTCGTCATGCGCTACGAGAGGCGGGAGGGCCGCAGGCTGGGGAGCGAAATCCTGGTCTCCGACTCCAGGCACACCTCCGCCGACCTCTTCACCTCGGCCTCGGTCCTGGGCACGCTGGTCGCCATCAGTCTCGGCTGGCCGGTGTTCGACGTAATAACCGCGTTCATCGTGGCGGTGTTCATCGTCTGGGCGGGTATAAGCGTGCTCCGGGAGAACATGGAAGTGCTGGCCGACCGGGCCCCCATCTCCGAGCACGATATATGGCTTATCTGCCGGCAGGTGCCGGGCGTCAAGGACTGCCACCGCATACGCAGCCGCGGCCGTCTCGATGACATTTATGTGGACCTTCACGTTCTGCTGGAGGGGCGCATGGCCGTGGAGCGCGCCCACCAGATCGCCAGCCTCATCGAGAGCGACCTGAAGCGCCACATCAACGGCATACGCGACGTGACGGTTCATATAGAACCCGATACCGAGGCTGAACGCTGCGAGGGCTGAAAGACCCCGAGCCCTGACAGGTTCCCTCAAGCCGCCCATGTGCCACGGGGCGCCCGCAAGCGGCTTACGCGGGGCGAGATTGCCTGGCGCGGCTCGCGTCCGCCGATGTATGCCGCTACCTTGCCTGATTCTCTCCGGCGGTGAGTACCGCGACCCCTATGAATATATAGCGTAGCCCCGATATCACCGTGAGCGCGGCCGTGGCCGCGTACAGCACGGTCAGGTAGTGGTTCAACCAGCCGAACTGCTCACTGCCCGCGAGCAGCACCCCGAGCAGAGTGGTGAGCTGAAAGACGGTGGTCAGCTTGCTTATGGGCAGCGGCCTGATGGGAATGGGACCATGGATGAGATGAAGCATGGTGGCCCCGACCAGAATGATGACGTCCCGGCTGATGACGATCACGGCCAGCCACGAGGGCAGGGCGCCCAGTATGGCCAGGGAGACATAGGCGCTGGTGAGCAGCAGTTTGTCGGCGATGGGGTCGAGATAGCTGCCCAGAGCCGTCTTCTGCCGCAGGGTGCGGGCCAGGAAGCCGTCGAGGCCGTCGCTTACCGCGGCCACCCCGAAGGTCACCGCCGCCTCGATCAACATGTGGTTGATCACCAGGATCACGAACAGCGGCGTGAGGATGATCCTCAGCAGGGTTATCAGGTTGGGAAGGTTTATGGCCAGCGGCCGGCTGGGTGCCTTGGTGCTCATGGGGCAGCTGGGAGCACGGCCTCTCCCGTTGGGACGACCTCGACCACGAGAGAGCCGGGGGCGGTCTCGATATGCCGCAGGTGAAAGCCCTTGAACTCCCGTATCACGTAGCCGGCGAGTACCTCGCTGCCTCCGGTGGTCTTTACCTCCAGGATGACCTCGCCCGGTTGCAGGCTCCTTTCATGCCCGGAGAGCCCGGCCTCTTCCAGGGCGGCCTTCACCTGAGCCAGCTCTGAGTAGTCGTTGATCCCCTTGAGGCGGAACATGACGGCTATGGGATGAGCCCCCGCCCGCAGCAGGCCGGCAAGTGAATCCACCGCGCTGGTGAGCGCGGCCGCCAGCGCCCCTTCGGGGCTTGTCCCTTCGCCCTCGGCGGAGGCCTTGGCCCTGATCTCCCCACCTTCGCGGGCCACGAGCACGGTGCTGCCGGCATAGCCGCCACCGCGCCGCACGCTGCCGAGCCTGGCCGCCACGTGCAGGCCCTTGTCAGCCGCGGTGGCGTCCGCGGCCGCCGGGCTGACCTTGAAGCCGCCGTTCTTCAGGGCCGAAAACAGCATCTGTTGGGCGCGCTCCGGAGAGACCTGGCCGCTGGCTTCGTCTATCCGGGCCACCACCAGGGGCAGCGTGGGGGCGGCGGTCTCTTTCAGCCTGTAGGTCTGGTAGTCATGCATGAGGTTCCCCAGAGACACCGTGGCCTCGATTCCCACCGCATATTCCTCGGTTGCCTGGGGCTTCGAGGCACCACCGGAGGCCGGTCCCCCCGGTCCCCCAGTTCGCCCTCGCCCCAATGCGTCCGCCGGGGTGGCGGGGGCTGCCTCCTCCTTGCCCTCGTAGAGCAGGCGGTAGCTGCTGATGTAGCCCTCGGGCTTGCCCACCCAGGGCAGCGGCCCCTGGGCGTCGTCCTGGCCCTGCACCGAAAGGGCTGCCTGCGACACGGCCTCCTTGAGCGCGGCCTTCAATGCCTCCGTTCGGGCCGCCGAGATGTTGCCACCGGCGATAGGCACCCGCGCCTCGGCCTGGATCGTGGCGGTCTCGGACCGGGGCCAGCAATCAGCCGGAATGAACACGCCGGCCGAGGCAAGGCAAAAAAACAGGAACAGGACGGAATATCTCATGTTACCGCGCTCCCCGCTGCTCGCGCAACCTGCCGATGGCCAGCAGGGCATCGGCGCCGGCAAGCAGCCCACCCGGCTCCATCTCTCCGGTGAGAAGGTCGCGGACCTCCAGCAGCCCGCGCGACCCGCAAAGGGTTATGGCATCGTAGCCGGTCGTTTCCGGGAGCACGTCCGGATACGGAGACCGGGCGGGTTCCCGCCAATTCATCCGGCCGGCGTTCCAGCCTTCCAGCAGCGATTGCAGGAGCCGGGCGAACTCCACCCGCGTGATCGGGGTGTCCGGGTGAAAGGTGCCATCGGCAAAGACCACCAGCGGCTCGAGGTTGAGCATCAGTATGGGCAGCACCTGGCCCTTCATTTTATGGGCGGCGAGGTCTTCCGGCTCGGGGCGCCCGGTGGGCCAGGGCTCGCCCAGGCCGAGTTCGGTTCGTAGCAGCGCGGCCAACTCGGCCCGGGACAACGAGCTTCGGGTCGTTAACTCCCGCCCCAGAAGGGGTTGAGCGGGGCAGCGCCTGGCACGCTCAACCAGCCGCCACTCCTGGGCGGCCTCCCGGCTGTAGGTCCCGCCCGCGGCGACCACCCGTGCCAGCAGCTCCTCGGCCCGCTCCAGCTCCAGGGCGGCCTTGTAGCAGAGGGCCATGAAGTAGGCCGGTGATTGATCCGCCGCATCTTGGGAGTTGTTTTGGGCGCGGGAGGCCTGGGCCTGAGCATAAGTCTCTCGGGCGCTGTCAAGCCAACCGGCGGGGCGCTCGGCCAACAGCAGCCGGAGGTGGGCCACCTGGACCTGGCATTTCGTGGGACCGTCGCCGGCCAGCCGGCGGGCCATATTGAGATGACCGCGCGCTTCATCGAACTTGCCTTCTTGGGCGCAAGCCACGCACAGGCCGCAATAGGCCAGCCCGCACCTGGGGTCGTAATATATGGCGAGGGCCAGCTCGCGCTCGGCGTGCGCGGGCTTGTCCGCCGCCAGGAGCTTCAGGCCCGTTTCGAGATGATACTGCGCCGTGTCCAGCCCCAGCCAGCGCGAACGCGGACGAGCGCAGGCCCCTTCGAGGCCGAGTGAAGCACACAGCAACAAGAGCAGGAGCAGCGAACCCGGCCGTTGAAACCCGCTCATCCCCGGCCCTCCTTCACATAGACAATCGGTCGGAGGCGCCAGGCCACCGCCAATTCCTTTCAACGTATCCCTTCGCCAGAGGTCAGTCTATTATGATCAGCAGGCCGCGGCGCTGCAGAAAATCTACACTCTCCGGCACGGAGCGCACCCTGGAGACCTCGGCGCGGTCCAAAACTATATCACATGCGCCCTGCCCGCTGGCCCTCAAACCTTTCACCACCAGCGGTCTGGCACCAACGCGACCCTCAGTGCCTCCGGGCATGGCGGTGACGTATATGGCCACCCCATGCTGCACGGCTGGCTCCCGCCTGACCAGGGCGGGGCCGAAGACCAGGCTGCCGTCTTCGGCGAGGAGCCGAGGACAAAGGGCGGGGCGCGCCCCAAGCCCCCGCGCGTCGACCACCAGCCCGCTATAGTGGGCCTCGGGCCTGATCTGGCCGCTTACCTGAGTGAGTGAGGGTATGGACTTGACCTCTCGGGGCAGCAGGAGTTGCATAAGCCCTCCCCGGATGGACAGGGCGGTGCGGACCTCCACGCTCCCATCGGAATAGTACTTGCGGTCTATCAGTTGCGAGCCCTGGATTATCTCGGCCATCTCGGCGCGGGCAGCGGCATTGCCGCTCAGGAAGGCCCCGACGGATCTTCCCGAGCTCACCATGATCTTGCAGAGAAGCGAGGCCAACGCGCGGCGGGCCTTTTCCAACGCCTGGGCCTGCGCGGCCGAGGAGACCCCCGCCCCCCCGGAGGAGACGCCGAAGGCCTGAACGAGTCCGCTGGCCCAGTCTATCCTGCCCTCGGGGTAGTGCTCGACGAAGCCGATGGACGCGCCTGCTCCGCCCGGCTCCCTGGCCCAGGACGGACAGACCGCCGAAACGCAGATAAGCAGCAGAGAGGCGATTGTAACACCGGTCTTCACCATGCGCCGGGAATGTATATCAGCCAAGACAATGAGGTGTCAATTGTACCCGCGCCGCCGCGTGGCCGCTGGACATAACGACACGGCCGGGAGGGCGCGCGAAGCGGCGGAGCCGCCGAGACGGAATGGAATGGATGAAGCGGAATGGAATAAAGGCGGTTGTGGCGATCCCAGGGGGATTCGAACCCCCGTTTTCGGCGTGAGAGGCCGACGTCCTGACCCCTAGACGATGGGACCGCTGGGCCCAGACAAGAAAACTAATTTAT
>JAZDOA010000135.1:0-2207 GCA_043799175.1 Pseudomonadota bacterium
TTAGGCGGATAAAAATTACGTTAAATAACCAAGTAAAAGCGTTGGCAAATCTCAAATGGCACCACAAACGACACGGTTTCGCATAGGTTCAGCACACCGACATCATGACTCGGTAAATCTGGGCGGTCGTTTTTGCAGCCTGGCCTTGACACCTTCTTCGCAGTTCCAAGAAAAATACGTGTTGATCATCCCCCGACGGACCTCGCCCTCATCCAGACAACCGCCGGCGGCGGCATTGAGGGCCGCCTTTCTGCGGCATGCATCAGTTCTGCACAGTATAAGGAAGAGTTGTCACGGCAAGGTTTCTTTAATGGGGCAAAGTTCCACCGCGTGGTCAAGGGTTTCGTTATTCAGAGCGGCGACCCGACGGCCACCGGCACCGGCAGCCCCGGCTACCGCTTTGCCGATGAGAAGGTAACGCGGGACTACGTTGCCGGCACTCTGGCGATGGCCAACTCCGGCCCCAACACCAACGGCAGTCAGTTCTTCATCACCCTGGCCGACCTGAGCGGGCGATTGCCCAAGAACTACACCATCTTCGGCCTGGTGACCACGGGGCTGGATGTCGTGAAGAAGATTGGCGACGTGCCGGTCCGGATGGGTCCCTCCGGCGAGGCTTCCCAGCCCACCGTGGACGTCCACATTGACAGCGTGACTATCGAGGAAAAGTAGCCGGACGGCTCCAGACTTCGCCTGACCCTAGGCGACCAGGGCTGCCCAACCGCCGTCTACCGGCAGGGTGGCACCATTCACGTAGGCCGCCGCATCGGAGGCGAGGAACACGGCCACTGTGCCGATGTCCTCCGGCTTGCCCAGACGACGCAGCGGTACTATTCTCATCCGTTCCTCCGCCTGGCCCGGATTCTTGGCATACAACTCGGCCACACCGGGGGTCAGTATGTAGCCGGGGGCAATACAGTTCACCCTGACACCATGTGGGCCAAGGTCAATAGCAGCCGACATGGTGAGATTGATGATACCCGCCTTGGCCGCCGAATAGGCCGAGGAGTTAGGTATCGGCCTGATCCCAGCCACCGAGCTTATGTTGATGATGGCACCGCTCTTCTGGGCGACCATAACCTTCCCCACCGCATTAATGCACAGAAAAACGCTGTTCAGGTTCTCCCGGATTAGCGTCTCCCACCCCCGCGGTGTATAGTCCAGCAGGGGCATGGGGAAGGAGCCGCCGGCATTGTTGGCGATGACATCAATGCGGCCAAACTCGGCCAGAGTCCGCTTTACCAGGCTGTCTACCTGCTCGGCCTCACGCACGTCCATCTCCACGGCCAGGGCTTTCCTACCCATGGCCCTGATTTCTGCCGCCGTGCCTTCCCCGCACGCCGCCTCACGGTCAGCGATTACCACCCTGGCGCCGGCGTCGGCAAAGCACAGCGCGATGGCCTTACCAATGCCCGCCCCACCCCCGGTGACGATAGTCACTCGGTCTTTCAGCGCAACAGTTACAGCATCCACTTGTTACCTCTCTCCTCTAAAATCTTAACCCAAGTTCATGATCTCAAAAATATCAGAAGCACTCTTCGGGGATGTCGAGGACGGAGGTGTCCCCGCTCTTGATGACGTCCGCCAGGGCCCAGACGGAGGGCACGACGTTCCGGATGTAGTACAGGGCGCTCAGGACCTTCCCCTGATAGAATGGGTAGTCGTAGTGGCCCGCCCCCAGCTCCCCCATCCGCCGCAGGGCCAAAAGCGCCTGCTCCGCCAGCAGGCAGCCGCAGTAGGTCATCGACATCGCATGAAGCACACGGGTCGCAAAGGTCGCCACGAGGCGTCGATTGCTCTTCGCGTAGCCCGTGACGGTGATGTAGATCTCCTGAGACGCATCGTAGGCCTTCTTCAGCAGGGCAAACTCGGCCTCCAGCCCCGCCGCCGACGCGTGCTCCTCGATGAACCGGCCAACTTCCGCCAGCCAGTTGCGGAACATGTCGCCCCCTTCGAGGGACCACTTCCGCCCCACCAGGTCCATGGACTGGACGTAATTCGTCCCTTCCCAAATCGAGTTGATCTTGCTGTCCCGGGCCAGCTTCTCCACGGGATACTCCTCGCAGAACCCGTACCCCCCGTACACCTGGATCGCCTCCGCAATGAGTATCCACGCCATGTCCGAACAGTAGGCCTTCCCCAGGGGGTTCAGCACCTGGATATGCCGGCTCGCCATCTGACGCTCCGCCGCATCGTCGCTGTGATTG
>JAZDOA010000142.1:0-9911 GCA_043799175.1 Pseudomonadota bacterium
CCTCGAGCCTCACCGACCCACTCAACGTAGCGGTGCTACGCCTCGGGGTCGGCGAAAAAACCCTGCGGTGCGACCTCGCTTGGCTCTCAAAAAACGCCCAAGCGGTTCGACCCTTTTACCCCTTTCACCCATTGGGTGAAACCGTGAAGTGACCATTAAGCCAGTAACTTCGCTCTCCCAAAGTACTAAATTGCATCTATATAAATCTTAGCCGGAGATTCAGGTGGTGGACGGCTGGTTGACATCCTCCAGCCGCCATGCCACCCTTTGACAGCGGTGGGCTGACCCGCCGTCCGCGTTCCTCCATCATCCATCCGGCCCGATCCTCAACCCCCCGTTTCAGCCACCAGCGCTCACGCCGCAGCGGACTGCCGCCAGTCGTCCAGCCAGATTGTGGATCCCGCATGTCAGCTTGCCGCCGTTTCTTCCTCCCCGGCGCTCACTCAGGCAGTCCGGTTTTCACCGAGGCTCGTGGGTGCCGGAGTCTTTTGGCCGACCGCTGGACCGCTCTCGTGCTGGCCCTGCTCGTGGTGCCGACCCGCTTCTCCGTGGCGGGAGAGTACCTGACCACCTGGGACGCCGTGCAGTATGCCCTGGCGGTGGAGCACTTTGACGTAGGGTTGCACCAGCCGCACCCACCCGGATACATCCTGCTCGTCGGCCTGCTGCGCGTGGCCAACCTGGCCCTCGCCGACGCCCGGCTCTCCATGCTGGCCGTGAACACCCTGTTCGGTGCCACGGCCGTCGGCCTCACTTACTTGTTGGGTGCCAGCCTCTTCGGCCGCGTGGCGGCCCTGACGGCCTCGCTGCTTCTGCTGAGCAGCCCCATTATGTGGTACTGTGGGGCCACGTATGAGCCGTACGTCGCGCTGGCGGGTATATCCGCCCTGGTGGCCTACTTCTGCTACCAGGCCGTGTCGGGCAACCGCCGGTTCATGGCCGCGGCAACCGCCTCCCTGGCCCTGGGCGGCGGGGTGAGGCCCGATTCAGCCCTTTTCCTCTTTCCTCTCTGGCTGCTCAGCCTGGTGTACGCGGCCAGCCGAATGCCCCAGGGGCGCATGCGCTTCCTGGGCGGGCAGGTGTCGCTCCTGGTCTTGCTGACCCTGTCCTGGTACCTGCCGCTGCTCTACCTGACGGGAGGCTACCATGCCTACGGTCTGCTGAATCAGTCGCAGTTGAATCACTGCTTCGAGGCCAAGTCGGTCTTCTTTGGAGGCCCCTGGCGGGAGCACGTCCTCATGGCCGTCCGCCACGGCCTGAATGCCACCCTGGCCGCCGGGCCGGTGGCCGCCCTGCTGCTGCTTCTCGGCCTGCCGTGGCTGTCGCGCGACCGTGGGGCGGGGAGACTGGCCCGCGCCTTCTGCCTGACCTGGATTCTGCCCTCCGTGGCCTTCTATACCCTCGCCTTCTTCAGCAAGTCAGGCTACACGCTCATCTACGCCCCACCCCTGGCACTGCTTGCCGGGCGCGGTCTCCAGCTTCTCACGGCCGCCGTGGCGCGACGCACAAACGGCCGACTGGCGGAGGCCGTGGGCGGGCTGGTGCTGGCCGCGGCCCTGGGGCTCAACGTGTTCCTCTTCCTTGGCCGGCCACCGGCCTTGGAGCCTACCCCGAAAGGTTCCCCGGCTGTACGGAGGCTCGGCCAGATGGCCAGGGCGGAGGCCGCCTCGGTCAACCGGGCCGCCATTGTTGGGGAAGACCGGACGGTCGGGACCTTCGTGACCGCCCTGCGCCGTGTGAATCCGGCCACCGCGGCCATAATCTGCCGCGGTGCCTCGCCAGACTGGCGCCGCCTCATGTACTACCTGCGCAACCACGACGTCTATTGGCTGGTCGATAACCGTCTCATGGAACGGACCCCGAATGGGACCGAGTTCTGGCTGGCCCACGGGGGCAAGGTGGTCAGTTCCTCCACCGGGGCCGGGTTCTGGCTGCCGGGCCGCAGCTTCCGGCAACTGCCGGTGCCGCTGGCCGCCGGCGTCCAGGAGCTGTTTATCCTTGCCAAAGAGGACGACCCGCTGTTGCGGAGCCTCTCCTCCGCCCTCACCCCTTATGACCTCGGTGGGGGTCGCCACCTGGCGCTCCTCCGCTTGAAGTCGGAGGCACGACTCACGGCCGACCGTTTCACCTTCATCAGGCCGCTTCCCCAAACGGCCGAGCCGGCGCCCAGAATACCTGCATCTTTAGCCAGAGATTCAGGTCTTCAGCCTGCTTGCCCTCCCGTCTCCCGCCGTGCTAGTTAAATCAGTTATTCTTCCAAGGAGGTTTCAATGGAGCGTACCCTTTCCATCATCAAGCCCGACGCCGTGGCCAAGGGCGTGGCGGGTCGGATACTCGCCCGCTTCGAGGCTGAAGGCTTTCGTGTCCGGGCCATGAAGATGGTCTGCCTGACCAAGACCGAGGCCGAGGGCTTCTACAGCGTACACGGAGACAGACCCTTCTTTGCCAGCCTGACGGAGTTCATGTCGTCCGGCCCCGCTATCGTCATGGTGCTGGAGGCCGAGGACGCAATCACCCGCAACCGCAAGCTGATGGGCGCCACCAACCCCGCTCAGGCCGAACCGGGCACCCTGCGGGCCGAGTTCGCCACCGACGTGGAACGCAACGCCGTCCACGGCTCCGACGCGCCCCAGACAGCCACGACCGAGATCGCCTACTTTTTCAACGCCCTGGAAATGTGCCCCCGATGAAGCTGAGCGAACTGGGGGAGCTGCGCCTCCTCCAACTCTTCGAAGACCGTCTGGGCGTGAGGCGCGAGCAAGAGGTCTTGCTGGCCCTGGGAGATGACTGCGCCGTGATCGGGGCGGGCTCCACCAACATGCTCCTTACCGCGGACATGCTGGTGGAAGGCGTTCACTTCCGGCGGGAGTTGATCCCCCCCCGGCTGCTGGGCCGCAAGTCCGTGGTCGTGAACCTGTCCGACCTCGCCGCCATGGGCGGCACCCCTCGCTACGGGCTGCTGTCGCTGGGGCTTCCCGAGGATCTCGACGTGGACTACGTCGAGGAGCTGATGGCGGGAATCGAAGACGTGGCTTCGCCACTGGGTATGGACATCGTGGGTGGCGATACCACCCGCAGCCCGCACCTTGTCATAAACCTCGCCTTGGTGGGCGAATGTCCCAGGCCGGTGCTGCGTTCGCGGGCGAGGCCGGGCGAGGCCGTCTATATTACCGGCCCCACGGGGCTGGCCGCCGCCGGCCTCGAGCTGATGCGCGCCGGCCGGGCGGAACAGTTCCCCCGCCTGGTGGAGGCCCAGAATGAGCCTCAGGCCAGGCTGGCCGCCGGAGTGGCCTTGGCCGCCTCGGGGCTGGTCGGGGCCATGATAGACATATCGGACGGCCTGGCCAGGGACTTGGGCCACGTCAGCAACCTTTCAGGGGTTGCCGCAACCATGGAAGAGGCATTGGTCCCCCTGGACGGCGGGGTGAGGGAGGCGGCGGATCTGCTCGGACGCAATCCGCTCGATTGGGCGCTGGGAGGAGGCGAGGACTACGAGCTGCTCTTCACCGCCCTTCCCACCCACGAGGCACGCCTCGATGCCGTTCTGGCCAAGGCAGGCTGCCGGGCCCTGCGCGTGGGCGAGATGGAGCGGGGCCGTGGGGTTTCACTACGCCACGTGGACGGGCGCTGCAGCGGGTTTCCACGGGCGGGCTTCGATCATTTCGCGGCCTGACGGCGAAGGAACATGACCAGATACCTGCTTGCCGCCAAGGCGGTGCTGAGCGCGCTCATAGCCTTCTACCTGCCCGCCTACATTCCCTTCCTGCTGGCGTATTGGGCCGGCGTGGGTTTCCTCTACTGGCGGGGCGGGCGAGGGCTGTCGAGGCCAGGTGCCCCCACCCCCAGGGTGGCGGTGGAGTATCTGGGGGGCTACCCTGGTTTTCCAGCACCCCAAAACATCTGGCTCACCACCACGCCCGGCGCCCTGGCGAGCGGGGGGCTCAGCATCCCCTATGAGACCATGCGCCGAGTCCGGATTCTGAATCGGGCGGAGGGCGAGGCCGTGCTTAGGGAGCAGGGGCTGGCCATGCCCGCGCCCGACAGGACCGACCTCTTCCTGGCCGTATTGTGGCGGGAGGCAGGCGGAGCCGAGCGGGAATTCATCTGCCGCCTGCCCCAAGGCAAAGGCGGCCGGAATCTGGCGGGTCTCAAAAACAGGGTGGAGGCGCTGCGGCTGGAGGCCGCGGCGCGGCGCGAGCGGCAGGGGCGCCGGCCAAGCGGCTGATCTACCTGCGCACATGGGTCTCCAGGAGTGGGGTCCCGGAAGAGTGGCCGGGTTCCTGAGCCTGGGCCATTTCGTTGAGCACGATGATATCGACCCTGCGGTTGCGGGCCCGGCCGTCGTTGGTGTCGTTGGTGTCCACGGGGCGGAAGGCGGCGTAGCCCGCCACTGAAAGCCTGGCGGGGTTGAAGCTGAATTTGCCCGTGAGGTAGCGGACCACCTCGCTGGCTCGCGCGCTCGACAGCTCCCAGTTGGAAGGCCAGTCGGAGCAGGTGGAGTCGTCGGTGTGCCCTTCAACTCTCACCGGATTGTGCATTTTCAACAACTGCTCCGCCAGCCCATCCAGCAGCGGCTTGACGTCAGGGCGAAGCTCCACCGAGCAGGGCTCGAACAGCATAACATCCGGAAAACTGACCACCAAGCCGCGCGCGTCAACGGTTATCCGCAGCCCCCTGCCATTGGTTTCGGGAACGTTTCTATCGAGCATCTCTTTTAACGTCGCCAGGCTTTCGGCCTGCTCCTGCCCCCTGATGCTTAGAGGGGCTTCCCTCCCCTCCAGGAAGCCGGGGGTGGTGAAGGAGGTGCTCATCGGCACCACCGAGCCCAAGGCCCGGTGGAGGGAGTCCACGGCGGAGCCGAACTTCTTCCCGTCCACTCGCGAAATACTGTACATGGTGACGAAGAAGGCGAACAGCAGGGTGATGAAGTCGGCGTAAGAGACCAGCCAGCGCTCGTGATTCTCGGGCTTTTCCACTTTCTTCTTCCGGGCCATGCGTTAGGCGGCCTCCTCGAGTTGGGCGGGATCGGGCATCTCGGACAGGAAGCTCTTGAGCTTGTCCTCGATCAGGCGGGGGTTTTCCCCGACGGATACGGCCACCACGCCCTCCAGCATCATTTCTTTGACGATCATGTGCTGCCGGTGGCGAATCTTGAGTTTGTTGCCGATGGGAAGGAACAGAAGGTTTGCCAGGCCCACGCCGTAGACGGTGGCCACGAAAGCCACGGCGATACCCTCGCCCAGCATGCTGGGGTCCGATAGATTCTCCATGACGTGGATGAGGCCCAGCACGGCACCCAGAATTCCGACCGTCGGCGCGTAGCCACCGGCCGCCTCGAAGATCTTTTCGTTGTAGCTTCCGTACTCCTCAAGATACTGGAGGTCGGTCTCCATGGTCTCCCGAATGAGCTTGGGTTCCACCCCGTCTATGGCCAGCATTATGGCCTTCTTCAGGAAGGGATCGGTGACGGAGCCGAGTTCCTTTTCCAGGGAGAGAATGCCCTCCCGCCGCGCCTTGTTGGCGAAAAAGTTGATTTGCTTGATCAGTGACACCGGGTTCAGACCGGGCTCCTTGATGACACCGACGATCCCCTTCAGGGCGCCGATCACGTTCTTCAAGGGGAAACTCACGCACACGGCGCCCATGGTGCCGCCACAGACGATGATCGCCGCCGTGGGCTGGGAGATGGAGCCGATGCTGCCGCCTTCCAGCATCTGTCCGCCAAGGATAGCGCCAAAGGCCAGCAGCAAACCTATGATAGTCGCCAGATCCATTCAGCCTCGGTCAATCTGGAACCATGCCGCGGGATCCCCTCGGCGCCCGCCCGGCATACTCCCGCTCTCTCTAAGTGGCATATCGGTAAGCACCCCGGTATGCTTGAGCAGCCAGGCCCCGTGCCGCCGCCGCGGCCTGTTGCACGCCACTCGGGTGAGTAAATATTCTGCTTGACATGATCCTCGCGCCCGTGGTAGCTATACGCATACTCCTACTAAGGCCAACCTGTATCACCAAAAGGTCGGGGGAGTCTTTTCTCGTTGCGGGAGTAAAGAGGTCAGGGGGGAGTTTGGGGTTGAAAGTTTGTAAGAACTGCGTTCATTGGTCATGTCATCTCAAGGGTTACTGTCAGCTTACCCAAACTGGCGTTGGCCAGCTCTGGAAGTGCGGCAAGTGGGAACTCAGCGCGGCAACCGAAGACAACCAATCCTCTAGCTGGAAAATACTTCCGAACTAGGTCGACGGCCTCCTTTTCGCGGAACAAGCCAGGCTTACCATGAGCGTAGCGCGGGGTGTTCTCCTGCCGAGGCTCCGAGGATGGGGTATGTCTTGCCCCGAGGGGGGATCATGGCCAATAAACTTTGCGGGGCTATCTGCCTGAACGGCAGCCTTGTAAGAGGCGTCTGCGAGAAGTGTCTCTGGTACGACTGGGATGAAGGCCGGCAGACCTGCCTCAATCGTACTGAACCTATCTGTTGCCTTTATCTGGACGACCTTTTTCTGATTCAGCCGGCGGTCGCCTATTCTTGAGGCTCGAGCGCCAGGAATTCCTGGCGTAGGTCTTCGGCCTCGTCCATCAGCCGCAGAAGCTTGGTGGTGTGTTCCGAGCCATGCCCGATACGGATGCTCCCCGCGTCTTCATTCATTGTCATCATCATAACAAATATCTCCACTTGGCGCCGCCTGGCCGCGTTCATCGGCTTCATGGTCAGGAAGCCGTTCAGAAGCTCTTCCCGGGCACTGGCCACGCCCAGCCCGGCGGAAAGCCGCTCTTCCATCTCTCGCTGAATCTTGGCCAGTTCGGCGGCCGAAAACAAACCTACCTGAGAAGGGTATTTAGCCACTGTCGTTCTCCTCTAAGGCAACGAAATGATAGAAAAAATATAGATTGTTTCGTCATTCGTTGGAAATGAGCACCAACTTGTTGTGTGTCGCCAGTACCTTGTAGCGCCGTCCGTGGAATTCGGCAAGACGTTCCAGAGGCACCACGCAGTAGAGCCGCCCCTTGTCGTTCCAGGAGGCCAGCAGCTCCTCGGGCGCGAGCGGCCCGGCAACCCCGGCCCCCTCGAACTGGGTTTCCCGCTCCACCCCGGCCTCGACAACCCGCTGATTCGCATAGTACGGCAACCCGTAGATCCGGCAGCGATACATGGTCACTCTGGCGTTGCGGCCTTCCGGGTCCGCCGCCCGGATCAGGTTCATCCGCTCGGCCAGAGGCCTGACCGTCTTGAGGGGCAGTTCTTCCAGCCGCGCGGCCGCCAGCACCAGCACCAAGGGGAGAATGGCCGCCGAGGCCACAAAGGCGGGCCACGGCCTTCGGGTGAGGGCCGAGACTCCGTAGGCCACCGCGACAACCAGGGCGACCGGGGCCAGGGTGCCGCTGAGCGTTTCCATTCCGGCAATGATGCCCGGCTTGACGAGCAGGGCCAGGCCGTAAGCCAGAAACCCCCCCGCCAGCACTCCCGCGGCCACTTTGCCCCCTCGGCTGAAGACGTCCTGCTCCCGCCACCAGCCCGCCAGCAGGATTGCCGCCGCCGGCAAGGAGGGCAATATGTAGTTGGGCAGCTTGGTCGCCGGCAGGCTGAAGAAGACCGCCGGCACCAGGAACCAGGCCGCCAGGAAGGCCCGCGCGCTGGAGGCGCCCTCATTCGAAGGGTTTTTTGGGCCCGCCCGAGGGCCTCGCCCGGCGCGGAAGGCCTCCGTCAGGGCGGGGACCAGGAAGGGAGTCCAGGGCAGGCAGAACACCAGGAGCATCTCCACTATGTAGTAGAACGGGTACTTGTGATGACCCATGGTGCCGCTGATCCGCCCCGCGAGTTGCCCGAACACAAAGTAGCGGAGCAGCCCTTCGTTGCACCAGGCGACGTATATGTACCAAGGCAGACCGACCAGGGCGAAGACCGCCAGCCCGATACCCCAGCGAAGGGCCGCCAGGTCTGCGAGCCGGCCCACGGCCAGCGCCCAGCAGATTACCACCAGCCAGACCACGAGCACCCCCACCGGCCCCTTGGTCAACATGGCCAGCCCCAGGCAAAGGAAGAAGATGTGGGAGTATAGCGGCGCCGAGGGACGCTCCTGCCACCGCCAGAAGGCCAGGAGTGCCACGGTCATCGAGAGGGTGAGAAAGGGGTCCGTGGTGAGCAGGCGGTGCGCCCCGAGGAAGCCCCCCATGCCGAGCAGCATCAGCCAGGCCGCGTAAGCCGCGCGCCGGCCCCATAACCGGCTGGCCAGGGCGTAGGTGACCAGCAGGGTACCCAGCCCGGCGACCCCCATGAGGACCCGCGCCCCCCATTCGTTGTAGCCGAAGGTTCTGAAGCCCGCGGCCGTCAGCCAGAAGGTCAGGGGTGGTTTGTGGAAATGCTTTATGCCGTTCAGGCGCGGGGTGACATAGTCGCCCGAGCGCGCCATGTGCGCCGAGATTTCGGCGTAGCGGGCGTCGGAGGTCTCTATCAGCCCGTAGGAGCCGAGGCGGAAGAAGAGAATGGCCGCGGACAGAACCAGAAGGACCCAAAAGAAGGACTTGGAATCCGTCATTGGCCGGGTTGTCCCGCGGGCGGCGCCAGGGGCGGCGGGATAGCTGGTTCCCCGACCCTTAAGCGAATGGGGTTGGCCACGCCGGGGGACTGCATCAGGCCGCCGGATGGCTGCGGGTTTTTTTGCCGGGCAGCATGAGGTTGCGCGCATAGACCAGCAGACCGCAACCCTGACCCAGCACGAAGACCGGATCCCAGATGTGCACGGCATATATGAACAGGAGCAGCCCGCCGGCCAATGAAAAGTACCAGAAAGACCGTGGAACATGGGAGTGACCCGCCCGCTCCGAGGCTATCCACTGGATCAGGAACCTGGACATGAACAGCCCCTGGGCCGAGAAGCCCAGGATCTTCCAGGGATCGGGCAGCCACTGCGGTATCATTTCTCCTCCATGCGGTAGCTCAGGTGGCGTTTCTGCATCCAGCGGACGGCGAACAGATCGAGCAGCGGCCCCACCAGCCGGTTCAGGAGATGATACTTGGCCGTTCCGTATTGGCGCGGCCGGTGGTTCACCGGAACCTCGATGACCCGCGCGCCTTCCAGCTTCAGCAGCGTGGGCAGAAAGCGGTGCAGCCCTTTATAGAGCTTCAGCCGCTGGACGTACTCCGCCCGGTAGGTTTTCAGGCTGCAGGCCACATCCACGATGTCTTCGGCGGTGGCCCAGTTCCTGATGGCATTGGCGATCTTGGAGGACCAACGCTTAACGAAGCGGTCGCGGCGCCTGGTGCGGCTGCCTATGGCCACGTCGTAGCGTGAAAGATACGCCAGCAGCTTGGGAATGTCCGCGGGGTCGTTCTGCAGGTCGGCGTCTATGGTGACCAGCAGCTCACCGCGGGCGGCCCGGAAGCCGGCGTCCATGGCCGCGGTGAGGCCGTGGTTGCGGTCCAGGCAGATGATGCGAATGTTCAGGCCGGGGTGGTCCCGGCGCAGCCGCTCCATGACCCCCAGGGAGCCGTCGGTGCTCCCGTCGTTTATGAGGATCACCTCCCGGCTGCCCTGCTCCCTCAGGGCGGAATCAACCTCCGCCAGGAGAGGGGGCAGGCTCTCTTCCTCGTTGTAGACGGGTACGATCAGGGAGATCCGAGGCCGCTCCCCGATGCTGGCGTTCATTTTGATGAGCTTCCTCCACGGGGACGCAGGGCGCCCAGGCCCCCGCCCGCCACAAGAGTGCTACCTTTATCAACGGGCTACCGGGCTGTCAATAAAGGCGAGCGGGCCTCAATCTCCGGCTAAGGGTGCCAGGGCCAGATGGATTCGCACTCTTGAAGCGGCATAGAGTACCCTTGCCACTTCCGCACACAGCCTCAAGAGCGTCTCCCGGGCGTGGCGGACCACTTTCCCCACCGTGTTTAGCAGAATGAACCGCAGCCTTTTGGGTTTGG
>JAZDOA010000196.1:0-4273 GCA_043799175.1 Pseudomonadota bacterium
CGCACCTCGGACCCCGACATCTACGCCGGCGGAGATTGCGTCGAGTCCCGCCACCTGCTGACCGGCAGACCCGTCTACGTGCCCCTGGGCACCACGGCCAACAAGCATGGGCGCATCATCGGAGACAATCTCTGCGGTGCCCAGGAGAGCTTCCCCGGCGTCTTGGGAACCACTTTGCTCAAGGCCTGTGACTATACCGTGGGCCGCTCCGGGCTTACCTCTCAGGCGGCCGTCGGCCTGGGCCACGAGATTGAAGAGGCCGTGGTGCCGGCGCGAGACCGGGCCCACTACTATGGCGGCGCCCATGCCTTCGCGCTGAAGATGACCGCCGAGCGGGAGGGAGGACGCATTCTGGGCGTGCAGATGGTGGGACCGGGAGACGTGGCCCGCAGGTTGGACGCGGCCGTGGCCGCCATGAGCTTCGGCGCCACCATCAAGCAGATGTCACAGCTCGACCTTGGCTACGCGCCTCCTTACGCCTCGGCCATGGACCTGCTCATCGTGGCCGCCAATGTCCTTCGCAACAAGATCGAGGGAGGGGTCCCTTCGGCCACGCCGCTCGAGGTCAAGGCCGCCCTGGCCTCTGAAAACCCACCCCTGCTGCTAGACGTGCGCAGCAAGCCCGAGTGGGACAAGGTCCGCCTCCAGGCCGACGGGGTGCTCCATCTTCCCTACCTCCAGTTGCGCAAAACCATGGACCGCCTGCCGCGAGACCGCGAGATAGTCACCTTCTGCTGGGGTGGCCTCAGGGCCTACGAGGCGGCCATCATGCTGCGCGAGGCCGGGTTCCCCAAGGTGCGCTTCCTCGACGGTAGCCTCTTCACCTGGCCCTTCGATCTCGACGAACGCGAAACCGACTGGCGCTGACCCCTGAATCTCCGGCTAAGGGCGACAGGGCCGTCGTTGCAGGCCGCCCTCTCTTCGGCGTGCGATGTATCTCAGACGTACCCGAGGGTTTTTTGAGTCTGCCTGGCGCGGCTCGCGCCCGCCACAAAGAGGTGCCCCTGCTGGGGGGAAGGACCAGCAGGGGCCATGGTGTGAAAGGAGGTTGGGGTAGGTTACCTTCGGCTCTTTACATTAGCAACACCCGTGCCAGCAGCCAGCCCCAACTCTCGGCCTGCCCTGGAGGTCGCCTTGCGCCACAACTGACCCCGCCGGGCGCCTGTCGGCACCCCACCCCCAGCCCTACCAAGCCTGAGCAAGCGGTCACGATTTTGACGCGTCATTTATGTGGCTCGCCGCCTTGAGGTAGCCTTGGTTGAACAGGCGGCAGACTTTGCCGTGGGGGTTCCGGAAGTACCAGGTGTCTCCCTCGGAAAAGGCCAGAATGGTGCCATGATAGCGCATGGCGCGGCTGACATCCGAACCGCGGCCCTGGGCAGCCATGATGTAAGGATAGATGCCGGGGTCTTCCACCAATATGACCAGCTCGGCGGGCATGGCCACAAACGCAAGCGCGAAGAGCGCGACCCGAAGGGCGCGAATCATGTAAATAAACCTCCCCCAGGAAACAAGATCTGCCACGCAGTCAGGCGTACTCGTCAGCGGGCGGGCATATGCCTTCCGCGTTCAGCCCCCCATGGGGCGGAGCTGCCACCGGTAAGAGTTACCGTCTCGGCTGCGGGGAAGTGCGGCGAAGAACGGCTGGAGCGCGTTCCGTCCGGCACAAATGTCGGCTCAGAGGAAGATACCCTACTGCTGCTGTAAAGTCAAGTTCTTATAGACAGGATGTTTAATCTTTGGCCAGTCGAGCGGCAGATCAACCCCAGATGGCGATGACCGCCACCCCGGCCACCATGAAGGCCGCGCCGGCCAGGCGCTGGGTCATGTGCTCTTCCTTGAAGATCACCCCGCCATAGGCCACGCCGAAGATAAGGCTCGTCCTCTTGACGGCGACCATATAGGCGGCCTGCACGCGGCTTATGGCCAGGGCATGGCTTACGAACATGCCGGCATAGATCACGCCCAGCAGCAGGCCCATCCACGGCCTGAGGCCGAGATTGCGCAGGCGGGCCTTGCCCGTCAGGGGGTAAACCACCGCCAGCGCCAGGGCCAACAAGGCCGGATAGGCCGCGCCAAAGAAGGCCGGCGTGGTCATTTGAATGGCCACCTTGCCGAGGGCCGAGGTAATACTGTAAATGAAGGCCACGAGCAGCATCAGCGCCGACCCTTCCTCCTGCCACACCGCCTTGAAGGGTTCCGTCCAGCCGGATTTTTTCGACAGATCCAGGTTCAGGACGTAGCTGCCGCCGATGATCAGGACTATGCCCGCCGCACCCGGCCCATTGGGCATCTCTCCCAGAAAGAGGCAACCGGTGCCCACGAGAAAGGCCGGCGTGAAGGCCAGGAAGGGCAAGGTAAGCGACAGGGCGGAGACGGAGATGGCCCTCATGTAGAGCAGCAGGGCCAGGGCCTCGAGTGGGTACATCAGAGCCAGAATCACCCAGAAACGAAAAGGGGTGGGGGGCCAAGGCACGACCACCGCCAGCGCGGCCAGGAAAGGCAGCGCGAAGAGCAGCCGTACCAACCCCTTTTCGTAAGAGTTCAGGTGGCCGAAGCAGCGCTTGGTCAGGGCATCGGAGGAGGCTCCGGTGAAGGCCGAGCCCAGCGCCAGAGTGAACCAGAGCAACTAACGTCCCTTGCCGATGCCCTTATACATAAAGCCCGCCTTGCCGGCATCCTCGGCGCGGACCACATTGCGCCCGTCCACAATGAAGGGCAGCGCCATCAGCTCGCGCAGGCGGAGCCAGTCAAGCCTGCGGTATTCGTCGTGGCGGGTTACCAGCACCGCGCAGTGCGAACCCCGCAGGGCCGACTCTACGTCCTTGAAAAGCTCGGCCTCCGGGAAGTGGCGCACGTATGGGTCATGGGCCACCACCTCGCAGCCGTGCGACTCCAGGTCCTGAATCAGGGCATAGGCCGGGGTGTTGCGGGTATCGTCGGCGTTTTCGAGGTAGGCCACCCCCAGCAGGGTAACCCTGGCCTCGTTGATCGGTATACCCTTGGAGGCCAGCCCCTCCTTGACCAACATGGCCGTGTGCAGGGGCATGTAGTCGTTGATCTCGCGCGCCAGGGTTATGAAGCGGGTTTCCATCTCGGGATGGCGGCCGTACTTCTTCAGGCCGTAGCGCAGCAGCCAGGTGTCCTTGGGCAGACAGTGGCCCCCGACGCCGCATCCGGGCAGGTGCATGTGGCGCTCGGAGCGGGAGTTGACCAAACTCTGCACCTCCCAGACGTCGAGATTGAGGCTGTCACAGATAAGGGCCATCTCGTTGGAAAAGGCGATGTTGACGTCGCGGTAGGCGTTCTCTATGGTCTTCGAGGTCTCGGCCGTCAGGATGTCCGTGCTGTGGATCTTCTCTTTGACTATGGTGCTGTATACCTCCACGGCGAGCTCCTCGCTCTTCTTGTCTATGCCGCCGACAATCCGCGGAAGATTGACAATATAGTCTATCAGACGGCCGGGCATCACCCTCTCGTAGGAGTAGGCCAGGTGAAAATCCCGGCCCGCCTTCATTCGCGCCTTGCGCTCCAGGATGGGCTGCACGACGTGTTGGGTGGTGCCGGGCGCCACCGTCGATTCGATTATGACCAGCGCCCCCCGCTTTATATACTGGCCGACCTGCCGCGAAACCTCCTTCAGCGACAGGTACGACGGGGAATGGTCCGCGCTGTCGGTGGGCGTCTGGACGTCTATCAGTATAACGTCCATCTCGCTCAGCACGGAGTAGTCATCGGTAACGCGGAAGGTGCCCTTCCCCACCACCCGTTCGATGAGTTCAGCCAACCCAGGCTCATCGCCCTCTATGGGACAGCGGCCGGAGTTGAGCATTTCAATCTTCCAGCCGGAGCGCTGCGACCTGCGCTGCAGGCCGGTGACGTCGAAGCCCGGCACATCGGCCAGAAGCACGGCGCAGGGGATACCCACGTAGCCCATGCCGATGACGGCTATCTTCTTGTTGTTTGGCCTGTTTCCGGCCGAAGCCGCGCTGTCTGAAGGTTTCATTTGGGTCACCAGGAATGTCCTTTCCAAAAATGTCAGGCGCGAGCCGCGCCAGGCAAATTCCGCCCTCGGGTACGTTTCACCCGCATTCCACGCTGAAGAGAGGGCGGCCTGCCACCATGGACCTGTCGGCAACGGGCGCGAGCCGCGCCAGGCAAATTCCGCCCTCGGGTACGTTTCACCCACATTCCACGCTGAAGAGAGGGCGGCCTGCCACCATGGACCTGTCGGCAACGCCGACAGGTTTTTTCCCGGCGCCCCGTTAGCCCT
>JAZDOA010000224.1:0-4008 GCA_043799175.1 Pseudomonadota bacterium
GCCGTCTCCTCTCGCGCCGCTTCTTTGAGCCTAATTTGCGCCGGCCCTTCCTGGTCTTTCTCACCGTTCCGGCCTCTGTCGCCGCTCCCGCCGCCTGGGCCGTGACCAGTCCAAGGCGGGGGGTGCGTTATCGTCGTCGTCCGCCCACTTGCGGACAGCCCCGACGATGCCCTGCTTCTCTTGCAACGTGCGGCGATACTCGATGCCCGCCGCCGTGTTGTAGGGGCCTCCTGCGACCGCCCGCGCCTTCTCCGCGCTGCCCTCGACCTTAAACAACGTCCGGCCCCTTACGTCGCTAACCTCACCCTCAGAGGCCGCCTCGATGCCGCTCAGGGTGCGCTCTATCTGCATTCCGCCGATGAGGTGATAGCGCAGCGCGAACCTCCGCAGCTTCGTCCATGAACCGTGGGCGATAAGCGACCGCACCCCCTCTTTGAACTCGTTGAGATACTGAGTGAAGAGCGGAAGCCCCCGCGTATGCCCTCCGGTCAGTAGGCCGTAGAAGGGAATGAAACTACTCACGTCCCACGCCTTGCGCCCGATAGCGTAGTCCGTGACGGCATTGGTCACGACAATGGCCGCCGTCCAGCGGGCCAGCATCTTCATCCGGTTCGACATGAGAGCCTGACCCTGAGCCGAATCGGCGTTCAGGGTCTCATAGAGACCCGTTTTCCCCACGGCCCTCCGCACGATAGGTAGGTTCATCTCGCGGACGGTGTTGAATATCTCGAAGGCGAAGGTCTGGAAGGGGGCGGTCTGGCCCACCTCCCTGTTGCGGAGCAGGCCGGGGATATTCTCATAGTTATACATGCTCTGGGTCTTGGAGCCGCCCTCGGTGGCATACTCCCAAAGCTCCCGGCCCTTGAGCCCCAGTCTGGTTTGCCCGTCGCGGTAGGCGGAGGCCACGCCGTGCGAGGTCAGCCCGCTCTCTATGGCCTGAGTCAGATAGCTGGCGAAGTGCTCAACCTTCTCGATGGGCCTGCTGTCCAGCCGCCGCATTTCGCCGATGCCCCGCGCCATGTCCTGGTAGGCTGCCGAACCTGCCCAGCGGCTCTTGACCACGCTACTGTAGGCGTTGCGATGAATGGCCTCGCGGAAGGCGGGGTCCGTCAAGACCTTCAGGCCCCATAAGGAATTCTTCACGCCGTAGCGCATGGGGGTCAGGCCAGCCGATGAGGTCTGAATGAAGGCGTTCCACGTCCAGTTGAGCGGGAACACGGCGCGGGTAAGGTTGCGCCGGATTATCTGCATACCGCTGCGGACAGGAGCCGGGATGGTCTCTGCGGCAAAGCGGCTGAGCGGCGGTTTGACCCCAGCGAAGGTCTCGGCGGTAATGCGGTCCAGCCCGTCAGCGGCCTTGAGCAGCCCCTTGGAGCGCAGCACCTCGGCGTGAATCTTGTTGTTGTGGACGACGTTGGCATTGAAGATGTCCCTGCCCGCCGTCTCGATGTAGTCCTGCACGAGAGTGACGAGGTTGCGCTCTTTCTCATACTTGCCTAGCAGGCCGCGCCTAGCCTCGGCCCTAGGGTTGAAGGGCTGGTTGGGCTTGATGTAATCGGGAAGCTCGGGGGACTCCATGACCTCCTTCGGGCGCTGTCTGAGCCCAAAGGTCTTGGCCCAGATGTTCGTCTCGATTACCCACGGGCGATAGTTCTCGCGGTAGGGGATGGCCGACTGGCCGCGCTTGGCCCGCGCCTGATTCTGCTGGTCGATGAGGTTGTCAAAAGTGGTCCGCAACTCCTGGGCGAAAGCAACTACCTGCCCCTGCTGCTTGGGGGTGAGGCCCTTGAGCACGGCGGCCAGCTTGGGCCGCTCGGCAATCAGCGTCCAGGGATCGGCCTTGGCATCGATCCCGCTGCGGATGAATTCGATGGCGTCGCCGGCAGCCTGCCGCAGCTTCTTGTTGGTGACGCCGTGCTTCTCAATCGCTTGGTTAAGCCGCGTCTTGTGCTCATCGGTAAACTTGAGCCGGGCCAAGGCGGTGCGCCGCATGGGCCACAGGATTTGCCGCTGGGCCTCGCCCCCGAACTTGCCCCCGTCTATCTCCTGGATGAAGCGGTCGGGATCGGCCCACGCCTGGGAGAGCTTGCCGGGCTCCTTATGTGGATACTTGGCGAAATCCTCAGAAACGTAGAAACCGCTCTGGCGCATGGCCGGGGTTATCTTGCCGCCCCTTGTCTTGCGGAGCGCGACCTTCATCTCGTGAGCTTCGGCTGGGGTCAGTTGCTTGAACTCGGGCATCTCGGCGATGAACTGCTTGAAGTCGCCCCCTGGCTTGGCATAGGCGGTGGCCGCCCGGTCTGCGGGATTGTTCTCGATGGGGGAATAAAAGAGCTTGACGGCCTCGCTGGCCTTCTCGGTGTGCTGGGCGGCGGCTGTCTCCAGCGGGCGCTGGTGAGCGGGCACGTCTTCGGGCTGAGGCACCCTCGATTCGGTGAGGAACTCCCAGGCCCCCTTCACGTCCTCGACGGTCTTCCTAGCGGCCTCCCCTGCCCCGCCCAGGCCCATGCCGAACTCCGGCCCGCCCTCGCCCTTGGCGGCGCGGGGGATGGGGGGCTCGGCAGGTTCGGTGGCGGTCATTGTCCCCAGGCGGCGTGCAGACCTGCTCGGCCCCAGCTCAGCCTCCGTAGCTTTGTGGAAGGCGCTGACATCGGGGAACGCCCCCTTGACTGCCTTGTTCCAGGGTGCGACAGGTCCGCGTCCGGTAGGGCCAGGCTGGTCCTTGACGTGATAATTACCCCGGTTGTCGATATAGGCGCGGCCTTCATTCCAGTCGCTCATGGCCTGCCGAATGGCGGGGGAGACAGCCGCCTTCGGGGCCGGTCTCGGGGGCTCACCCTGCGGCGTGGGCTGGAGGGTGAGGGGCTTCGTCCCCGGCGGTTGGCGGCGAATCTGTTCCCAGTTCTGAGGAAGGCCAAGGGCTTTCTTGGCCTCAGTCATTACCTGCGGCGGTGGATTCTGCTGAACCGCGAATTGTGGCCCCGCCGACGGAACGGACACGCGCACTTTGCCGTCTGCCGTGAGGACGAAGTTGTAAGGCATTGCCTCGACACGCTTAATCTCCCTGTCGGGGGTCTCTATGGCCCGCCTAACATCGGAGAAGTCGCGGTAGCCGTTGGCCCTGAGTGTGCGCTGGGCCTCTTTCACATCCTTCATACTCTCCGCTGGCCGCCCAAGCATCACCCCTATGGCTTCAACAGCATTGGTCTTTGGGGTCTTGCCGATATAGTCGAAGAGTGCGGCCATTGGGTCGGACTTGGCTGCCCCCTTCGCCGTGGCAACGGCGGCAACTGGCCGCTCTCCTCCCGCCGCCAGGCTCGGCCTTGGCGCTGGCGCAGGCGGCGCAGGGCTGACTTGCGGGGTCGGTTCAACGGGGACCTCCTGGGGGATAGGCGCAGGAGCAACCCGGCTCACTCCCTCTTCCTCTGCGGCGAGTGCAGCTTGACGGGCGACCTCAGTCGGTGACCGGCCCAGGACAGCGGCCTCCCTCTGCTCGGGGGACATAACGTCCCGCTCGATAGTCTGCTGTCCCTGCCCACGGGCGGCTGCCAGGGCACGGGCACCGGCCACGTCGGGGGACGGGGGCACGGGTCTCGGAGCGGGCTGAAGGCCAGCCTTGACCATCTGTTCAATCGGCTCGGCGTATTGCTTCACGGCCTGTGGTGCCGGGGCCGGTGCTGCAACCGCAGCGGCCATCTGCTGCACGGGAGCCGCACCAGCCTTGCCCTTGGCCTGTCTCCCTGCCGCCCGGAAGGCTGACAGCTCCTCCTTGGGCGACATGACCTTCCCCGGCATGGCCGCCCGTTCCTCGGCCCGAATCTCCAGCCACCCCCTCGCCTTCTCCCCCAGGCCGGGGGCCACCTGCTGCGCTTCCGGGGTGGCGTGATACTCTTTCAGCAGCGCCGCTATCTCTCTCGGGTTCTGACCGTGGCGGGTGAAGTAGGCGTCCAGCCCGGCGTCAAAGACCTTCTGCACGAAGTCGCGCTCATCAAGGGGATGCTCGCCATG
>JAZDOA010000004.1:0-50876 GCA_043799175.1 Pseudomonadota bacterium
TACCTCGGCGGGCGATCTGGACACCAGGGAGTCGAGTTTCCGCGCCTCCGCCAGGAGGCTGCGCGTCACCTCGGGATGCCGCCCGCAGTTCAGCCGCAGATCGCCAGCCAGGGTCCGCAAGGAGGCTGTCTCCTGGCGTAGCGCACGGGCAGCCTGCTCTACCTGGGTGGAAAGATCGGCGGCAAGAGCCATCATCATCTCCGCTTGCTCGACGAGCCGGGTGCCGGCCTCATGCAGGCTGGCAGCTTCGGGGTCCATGGGCTGTGTGGCATCCAGGAGTACCGATCCTTGGTGAAGCACAACCTGTGCCGAATCACGAAGGGCCTGACCGAGAACCTCCCGCGGGCAAGAATCCCACCCGGCGACAGGTTGCGAACCTGCTAAAATAACAGGAATTATCCACAGGGCCAAGGCCACGGATTCTCTCCTCTCTGGCGGCTGTGGTGTAAGTCATTGCGCATCCGGAAACCTGGGGAGTACTGATGATGGAATTCATGTTAACACGCATCCCGGTGCCGCGGCTGCGTGAGGAAGGGGCGGAGGTAATGCCGATCGGCGCCGAACCGGGCAAGTACAAGGGCGAGCACGGCTACCTGGCTGAGGTCACGAAGGCGGCAAGAGATGTCCGGGTGGAGGACTTCGACGGGATATTTGTACCCGGTGGGCAACGAGGGCCGGACAACCTGAGGCTGCACCCGGAAACTCCTTAAGTTGACAGCCTCGCTTGGCCTCTGTTAGGTTGGCGCACGTTTCCGCGCCAGATGGTCCGCCACCTTCGGCTGAACGCGTCGCGGCAATAGTCCGGTAGCTTGTGCTTTGGAGGGAATCCCTTGTCCGCCGAGGTTCGGCTGTCTCCCTGGGATACAACTGGCATTGGAAGCATGCCCCACGCGGATGCGCGGTCGGCGGCCGAGCTTATCCTGGCCCAGACCACGATCCCCTTTGCGCCCCAGCCCGTCAATCTCGGGCCGGAAGAAGACATGGTCCTGCAATGTGCCAGCGCCCTACCCTGCCTCAAGGTAGATCTGGGCGCCAGAAGGGCTCTGGCCCTTTCGCACGACAGGGAAGGTGAACTGCTCCGCTTCTATGAGCGTTTGCTCGCGGAAGACGTAGACTACTTTGCCCCTCCCACCGCCCGGGGTCTCGATGCGCTGCTGGCGGGCCTGCCCCAAAAACCCTGTCCACGCCTGCTTAAGGGCCAGGTCGTCGGCCCCGTGACCTTTGGCACGTCTGTAAAGGACGAGTCCGGACGGGCCATCATCCATGATCGGGAGCTCATGGATGCCTGCTGCCAGGGGTTGGCCATGAAGGCGGCGTGGCAAATATCCCAGTTGCGCGGAGCGGGGGCCGAAGCGGTCATCTTTTTCGATGAGCCATCCCTCGCCGGCTTCGGCTCGGCCTTCATGGCTCTGGAGCGGGAGGCCGTGCTCGGCCTTTTCTCCAGCCTCTTGGCCACCACGCGCCAGGTCAGGCCTGACGCCGTCCTTGGCGTGCACTGCTGCGGCAACAGCGACTGGCCCATGCTCTTGAGCTGCGGGGCCGACGTCATCAGCTTCGATTCCTGGTCGTTCCTGGACAACTTCTGCCTCTTCCCCAGGGAAATTGACGCCTTCCTGCGCGGTGGGGGCTATCTGGCCTGGGGCGCGGTGCCCACCGCCAGCCCGCTGCCGGAAGACCTCTCCGTACTGGCTCAGCGGCTACACCAAGGGCTGGAGAGACTCGAACAGGCGGGCGTAAATGACGGGCTGCTCAGATGCCGGTCCATCCTCACGCCTTCCTGCGGCATGGGCCTGCTCTCCGAGGCCGAAGCGACGCGTGTCCTGGAGGCCCTGACCTGGCTCCGAAGCGAGATGCTGGCGGCCCGCTCCAAGGCCGCCTGAGGCCGACGTCCGCCTGCCCAAAGGCACGGTGCCAGCCCCGCCCGGCCAAGATAAGACAATACGCGGCAAGAAAGCAGCCCTTGACAACCCCGCCGGGGCATGACAAGAGACATGCAACTGAATTGTTGTCCAAGGCAGCCTGCCCTTGGGGTTTTTTCAGGAGCTGGGCCGCACACTGGCTCGAAGGCTCATCCCCAGAGAGAGCGGACCGGTGAGGCTACTCATAGCTGACGATCATGCGGTACTCCGGGAAGGGCTGAAGCTGCTTCTCCACGGAACCGACGGCTTCGAGGTCGTTGCCGAGGCCTCTGACGGCGAGGACGCCGTACAAAAGGCGGAGGAACTGAAGCCCGATATCGTCCTGCTCGACGTCGCCATGTCCAACGTGGACGGCCTGGCGGCGGCAAGGCTGATAACCGAACGGCTTCCCGACACCAAGGTGATCATCCTCACGCTGCACAGCCGGGAAGAATACGTCTTTCGGGCACTGAAGGCCGGGGCGTCCGGCTACCTGCTCAAGGACTCCGGAATTTCCGACATCATGGCCGCGATCCACGCCGTTGCCGCCGGCGAGTACTATCTCAGTCCGCGCATATCGCGTACCCTCATACAAGACTACCTTCTCCGAGAGGGGAAACGGGCTGCGTCAGAGTGCGAACTGCTCTCGTCACGGGAGCAGGAAGTGCTGATCCTCATTGTGGAAGGCGCCTCCAGCCGCGAGATTGCCGCCAAGTTGTGCCTCAGCAACAAGACCATCGAGAATCACCGCGCCAATATCATGCGCAAGATGCAGGTCCACAACCGGGTCGCCCTGGTCAAGGCGGCTTACCGCCTGGGCCTCGTCAAAGCCGATCAGGCTGGGCAGTCCTACCCCCTGCCCTTTGAGGTCCCACCCCTAGCCCCAAAATGAAGTCTTGCCCCGATAGACGCTCCCCCAACGATAGTGTTAGGTTCCCGGTCAGCGTGAAGCCAAGGGCTATGGCGGCTTAGCTGGCGGGGAACGGCTTTTTTTGCAGCCGGGGGCTGATTCCTGCCCTCGGAACAGGAAAGACCGGCCGCCGCCTTGCCGTCCGGGCAGCTTCCTTGCTTTCGCTCTGGGCGTGACCTGTCTGGGAGGTTTTCGGGGAATGGAAGACAATTTCGAGCAACTCGTGGTATGCCTGATCGGCCGGGGCCTGGTGCCGCAGACCATCCCCGCCTTTCTCAGGGACGTGGCCAGGGTGATGATCGACAGTCGTTATGTCACCTGCGCCATGGTGAACATCCTGCTAAGCGAACGCGGATGGCCGGATGCCCCCTTGGATGAATCCAGCCTCGACCTCGTCCTCGGGATCCTGGAGCAGTCAAACGTGGTCCGCATCCAGAGGGTCCTGCTTCAGTAGGGTTGGCGCAAGCGGCGCCGGGACGAGCCAGGGGGATTCCACCCTAGGGCTTGGCTAGCCCCGGAAGGGGGAGCGCGTCAAGCTCATTCCAACGCCCCCCCCCGGCACTAGAAATTGAAAATCACCCTCCTTTTGGGCCTGCTTCGCCGCAGCAATGCCAAGACAAGGCCCAGGATCCCAGCCACGACCAGCTTCGAGATCGTGTTCCGGCTGAGATCCAACATGGCCGACGCGACGAATTCGCCCACGTGATCCGCCACGGCAGACCCCAAACAAACATCCAACATTCTCTCTGCCATGCTCCCTCCTTTCTGTGTGCCCAGCTTCATTGCAATTGCGATGCCCTGCGGCAAAAAGGTCTCTTGGGCCTAAAACAGCAAAGATCAAAAGGGGTTAGATGGTAAGGGAAGTATGGCTCGTTACCGGCGCGGCCAATAAAAAGAGGCCGCTGGTTTCAAGGTTGAAACCAGCGAGCCCGGAAGTGCGGAGAAGTGTGCGGAAGTGGCACGGCCACTACCAGCACCTTACGCTACCCCCCCCTCGCCGGAAGCCAAACCAAGCCTGCCGACGGCGGGCGGGTTGCGCCAGCCGGGGGAGGAGTCGGGGCGGGCCGGTCAGTAGGCGTACATGCCGCTATAGGGGCGGCTGGAGGCAGGCATCACCTTGGAGAAGCTGCCGGTCAGTATGGTGTCGAGATCCAGGTTGAAATCGCTGGCGAAGCTGGCGACTATTTCGGACAGGAACTGCCGGTCCTCGACCGCCAGGGGCCGGGTGGTCAACCCCTCTCCCAGCCGGTGGGGCTCCACCAAACCGCGCAGATAAATCACTCCGCCGTGCATCCCGGTGCCGAGGAAGTTACCGACCAGGGGCCTGCTGTGGTCGTCGTCGAGCCCCAGCACGACAATGGCCCCGCCCGCCATGTACTCACCCAGAAAATCTCCGGCCCGCCCCCCGATGATTATGGCCGGCAGCTTTTCCTTGTAGGCCTTCATGTGGATACCCACGCGGTAGCCGACGTCGCCCAGGACATGAATCCTGCCGCCGCGCATGCCGTAGCCGATGACGTCGCCGGCCATGCCCCAGATGGTGATCTTCCCGCTGTCCATGGTGTTGCCCACGCCGTCCTGGGCATTATTAAAGACCCGCACCCGGGGGCCCTTCATGAAGGCGCAGAGATCCTGCCCCGGCACGCCATAGACGTCCATCTCCAGAGAACATTCCAGCCCGGTGGCCAGGTAGCGCTGGCCGTTTATGTTGCGAAGGCGCACCCGCCGGATCCCCTGCTCGACCGCCCGGCGGATCCGGTGGTTGAGCTCCCGGTAAGGAATGCCGTCAGCGTCCAGATCCAAGCAGGTTTCGTCTCTTGCCGCTACTGCGATAGTCATCTTTCGACTCCTTGCCGGCCGTATCCTCGATTTCCAGCTCGGCAATTACAGGTTCGCCGGCACGCGGCGCCCACACCCGGGTGGGGTCCGGGCACACGGCCCGGATGGCGCACTCCTCGGAGGCCATGAATGTCCAGTCGTCCTTGGTGGCCACCACCAGGGGGCGAAGCTTGATGCGGTCGTTGAGGCCGACGATGCCTCCGTTGTAGGCGAACAGTATGGCGAACGGGCCGTTAAGGACGCCGCTGCCATAGACGGAACGCAGTGCCGTGAAGCTGCGCTGGTCCTCTTCGTTCATGCGGTCTATATCTGTCCAGAAGGGAGGTGCCAGGACATGGCAGGCCATTCTTTTGCTGAGACCGTGCTTTCTGATGAGCAGGTCGAGCAGGTAGGCCACCACCTCGGTATCGGTGAAGAGCGTGCAGTGGTAGCCGAACATCTCCAGATAGCGCTTGTTGATGCCGTAGGAGCTGATTTCGCCGTTGTGGACGATGGACCAGTCCAGCAGAGTGAAGGGGTGCGCCCCACCCCACCAACCAGGAGTGTTAGTTGGGAAGCGGGTATGGGCCGTCCAGATGTGGCCCTCGTATTCGTCTATGCGGAAGAACTCGGCGACCTGGGAGGCATAGCCCACGCCCTTGAAGGCGCCCATGTTCTTGCCGCTGGAGAAGATGAAGGCACCCGAAATCCTGCGGTTGACGTCCATTACCAGCCGGACGATGTAGTCGTCTTCGTCGAAGGCGCCCACGCACTCCGCCGAGACCTCCTTGGGGGAGCGGCCGAAGTAGCGCCGCAGAATGGGGTGGCGCTCCATGCCCTTGGTGGGCCGGGTGGGTATCTCCTCGGCGTGGACCACGTGGATGGTGTCCTTGAAGTAGTTCTCGCACTCCACCTGGGCCTGGCGGGAGTCGTACATGACGTGCAGGGCGTACAGGTCCCGGAACTCGGGGTAGATGCCGTAGGCGGCGAAGCCCGCCCCCAGCCCGTTGCCCCGCTCGTCCTGGCAGACGATGGCCTTGGTTATCATTTCTCCGCCAACGCGCTCACCCTTGCGGTTTATGAAACCGGCCAGCCCGCAGCCGCTGATGTCTTTCTGCCATTGGTAGCCGCTCATGCCAGCCTGGCCCTCCTCAATTCCTCGGGAAGATGGGCATAGCCGAAGGTGGCGGACAGCAGCCTGTCCTTGAGGGACGCCACGTCCACACCTTCCCTGATGAGGCCGGTCAGGAGGCCGGCCCTGGCCACATCCCCGACGAGCACGTAGCCAACCAGCCGCCCCCGCTTGAGTACCATTTTCTTGTAGCTGCCGCGCTCCGGGTCTGTGTGTTGCAGGATTTCGTACCCGTTGCCCTGCGGATTGCTCACCCCCGCCGAGATGGTCGACACTCCGTGGAAGGCGATGGAATTCATCGGCAGACCGCCCAAAAACCTCTCCCGCGCCCCGGCCATGTTCTTGCCGGCCACCCTGCCCTGCAGGTAGGCATTGGGCCAGATGGGCATGACCCGCTTGCCCTTGATGCTCAGGTCGTAGGCCTCGGCGACATCACCGGCCGCGTAGATTCTGGCGGCACTGGTGCGCAGGTAGGCGTCCACGACGATTCCCCGGTTCATTGTCAGGCCGCCCAGCTCGGCCAGGCGCTTGTCGGGTACCACGCCGATGGCCACCACCACCGCGTTGCAGGGTAGCTCCCGGCCGTCGTTGAGCCGCACGGCGCGCACCGCGCCGCCTGCCTCGCGCAACACGGCGGCCACCGAGCAGTTGCAGTGGACCTCGATGCCCGCCGTCTCGAGGCGTTTTAGGACAATCGCGCCCGCGGTGTCGTCAAAGGCCACCGACAGAATGCGGGGGGCCAGCTCCACGATGGTGATTGCCACCCCTCGGGCGTGCAGCCCCTCGGCCACCTTGAGCCCGATGAGCCCGCCGCCCATGACCACCGCCCGACTGATGTTCGGTGCCGCCGCGACCAGGCGCTTGGCGTCGTCGAGGGTGGTGAAGGTATAGACGTCTGGCCCCCGAAGGCCATCTACCGGCGGCATGAAGGGCTTCCCCCCCGTGGCCAGGAGAAGCCGCTTATAGCCCAGCCGCTCTCCCATGGCCAGCAGCACCGTCCTGGCGGCGGTGTCCACCCCCTCGGCCTCCTCGTCGAGCAAGAGGTTGACCTTCATCTGCTCATAGAAGGTCGGCTCCCGGTAGGCGATCTCTTCCTCACTTCGCTCCCCCTTGAGGTACTCGGCGATGAGAGGCCGCCCGTAGACCGGGTGATTTTCTCTGCATATCAGGGTGATGGGCGTGCGAACATCACGGGAGCGGATGCCCTCTATGGCCCCTATCGCCGCCACGCCGCCACCGACAATGACGTACATCTTATTTTCTCTCCTCGTAGACCAGTGCCCGATTGGGGCAGGCGGACACACAGGCCGGAGTCTCGCGCCCCGGACAGAGATCGCACTTGATGATTTTCATCCGGCCGGCGTCCGGCCTCACCGCCCCGTGCGGGCAGGCCATGACACAGCTCCAGCAGCCCACGCATTTGACCTCGTCGTAGGTGACAGGCCCGGAAGGCTGCTTGCGCAGGGCGCCGGAGATGCAGGCGGCCACGCAGGATGGCTCGTCGCAATGGCGGCAATTGACGCTGAGGGTGACCGGCAGTGCCTCCTCGACCACGTTGCGCGGCCGGGTGCCCTCGACCTTATAGGCCCGGATGATATCGCCGCTCCGGGAATGAGCCACGGCGCAGGCGACCTCGCACAGGTGACAGCCTATGCAGTAGTCCTCTATGGGATATACCCGCTTCATGTTTTTTCAGCTCCCCGCCGCCTTGATCTTCAGGATGTCGAGCTCGACCTGGTTCAGCCCGACCCCCCGGAGTTTCTCTCGATTGCCGCGGAGGCTTTCGATGGCGTTTATTCCCATGCCGCCCATCATTTCCTTGATCTCGTGTCCCCAGGCATGCACCAAGTTGGAGAGTCTTTCGGCGGCGATGTCAGGGTTGATCCGCTTGGCCAGATAGGGATCATTGGTGGCGATGCCCCACGGGCACTTGCCGGTGTAGCAGCGCTGGCACAGGGTGCAGCCCAATGAGACGAGCGCGGCCGTGGCGATGTAGCAGGCGTCCGCCCCCAGGGCTATGGCCTTGACTACATCAGCCGAGCACCTGATGCCGCCTGCGGCGATGACGGAAACCCGGTTGCGGATCCCCTCTTCCCGCAGGCGCTCGTCAACCGCCGCCAGGGCCAGCTCTATGGGGATGCCGACGTTGTCGCGGATCATGGTCGGGGCCGCCCCGGTGCCTCCCCGGAAGCCGTCCAGGGTGATGACATCGGCCCCGGCGCGGGCGATGCCGCTGGCGATGGCCGCGCTGTTGTGTACCGCGGCGATCTTAACCGCGACCGGCGTTTGGTAGTCCGTGGCTTCCTTGAGGGCGTATATGAGCTGGCGCAGATCCTCGATGGAGTAAATGTCGTGATGAGGAGCCGGGGATAGGGCATCGGTGCCCTCGGGAATCATGCGGGTGATGCTTATCTGCTCCGAGACCTTCTCTCCGGGCAGGTGCCCCCCGATACCCGGCTTGGCGCCCTGTCCGATCTTGATTTCGATCATGCGGGCGGCCTTGAGATAGCCGGCGTCAACCCCGAAGCGGCCCGAGGCCACCTGTACGATGGTGTTGGCCGTGTAGCCGTAGAGCGAGGTATGCAGCCCGCCCTCGCCGGTGTTGTAGAGGATGTGGAGGTTGGTCGCCGCCCTCGCCAGCCCCGCGTGGACCCTCAGGTTGATCGAGCCGTAGGACATCCCCGAGAACAGTATCGGGTATTCGATCTGGATCTGCGGCGCCAGGCTGGTCGTGGGCCTGCCTTCCGCCGAAAACTCCAGCATGTCAGGCTTGGAGCCGAGGAAGGTGCGCAGCTCCATGGGCTCGCGCAAGGGGTCTATGGAGGGGTTGGTCACCTGAGAGGCATCGAGCAGGATATGGTCCCAATAGACGGGATAGGGACAGGAGTTACCCATGCCCGTCAGGAGGACGCCGCCCGTTGACCCCTGTTTGTAGATGTTCTTCAGGAACTGCGGGCGCCAGAGGGCGTTTTCCTGGAAGTCCGAATGGTTGCGCCGGATGCGGATCGCACCCGTCGGACAGTAGGCCTCACAACGGTGGCACCCCACGCACTTCTCGCTCAGGGAGCAGACCTCCCGCAGCGCCTCGTCGTAGACGTGGGCCCCATAGGAGCACTGCCGCTCACAGACCCGGCACTGGATGCACCGAGCCTCATCACGGGCTATTTCGAAGTCGTGGTAGGCCACTTCAAATGGTTTATGAAGCATTTGCCGAGAGTCTTCCCCCCTTGCGGCGCGACTGGCGGGCTGTTTTTTCAGAAACGCCCATCCGCGACGCTCTCTTTCCCTGCGTCCGGCACGTTCCCGAAAAAACAGCCCGCGCGGGTCGTTCCGCTACAGTACCGGCAGATAGCGGTCCATTTCGAACGGGGTCACCTGAATGCGGTAGCGGTCCCATTCGATCTTCTTGTTCTCCAACAGTTTGTTGAAGATGTGGTCACCGAGGGCATTCCGGCAGATTTCGGACTTCTCGAACGCCAGAATGGCCTCGTAGAGGTTGCCGGGAAGGGTCTCGATGCCCAGCTCCTTCTTCCTGTCGGCGCTGAGATGATAAATGTCTTCCTCGATGGGTTCGGGCAGCTTGTAGCCCTTCTCCACCCCTTCAAGCCCCGCGGCCAGCATGACGGCGAAGGCCAGGTAGGGGTTGCAGGCCGGATCGGGCGCCCGGAACTCTATGCGGGTGGCCTGCTCCTTGCCCGGCTTGTACATGGGGACGCGTACCATCGCGGAGCGGTTGCGGCGGGCCCAGGAGATATACACCGGGGCCTCGTAGCCGGGCACCAGCCGCTTGTAAGAGTTCACCCACTGGTTGGTGACCAGGGCTATCTCGCGGGCGTGGGTCATGATGCCAGCGATGTAGGACTTGGCCATCTCGCTCAGGTGATACTTGTCGGCGCCGTTGTAGAAGGCGTTGCGCTCGCCCTTGAACAGAGACTGGTGGGTATGCATGCCGCTGCCGTTCACCCCGAACATGGGTTTTGGCATAAAGGTGGCGTAGAAACCCAGTTGCCGCGCTATCTCTTTTACCGCGATGCGGTAGGTCTGGGTCTTGTCGGCCATCCTGAGTGCCTCGTCGTAGCGCAGGTCTATCTCGTGCTGGCTGGGGGCGACCTCGTGGTGGCTGTACTCTATGCGGATGTCCATGGACTGGAGGGCGAAGATGGTCTCCCGCCGCAGCGCGGAGCCACGGTCGGCGGGCGAGGTGTCAAAATAGCCGGCCTGATCCAGCGGCGTGGGGCACTTGTCGTTCTCGAAGTAGAAGAACTCCAGCTCGGGGCCCACGAACATGGTCATGCCCTGGTCGGCCACCTTCTTGAGCATTTTCTTGAGGATGTAGCGGGAATCACCCTCGTAGGGGCTGCCGTCGGGCTGCAGGATGTCGCAAAAGACCCTGGCCACCGGCCTGTCGGTGGGCCGCCACGGCACGAACTGGAAGGTGGTGGGGTCGGGCTTGGCGATCATGTCGCTTTCTTCGATGCGCGCGAACCCCTCTATGGAGGAGCCGTCGAAGCCCATGCCCTCGTAGATGCCTTCCTCGAGCTCCGACGGGGTTATCTGAAAGCTCTTCAGGAGCCCCAGGACATCGGTGAACCAGAACTGAATGAAGCTGACGTTCCGGTCCTTGACTATATTCAGTACGTCTTTTGCGTCGCGGCAGAGCATGCGGTATTCTCCTTCCCGAAGAAATTCTCCGGGTATCTTGCCTCTTCGGCCGTCTCATTAAAACAAAAAAAGGATCCCCCCTCGGAGACCCCTTCGTCACCACAGCGCCATGGCACGTGCCTGGCGCAAAAAAAGGGCGTCATTCACCCGAGTCAGTTGCGCGAGTCAATGACGCCATCGTCATTTAAGCAGTTACCGCTTCGTAACCCTGCCGCAAGCACACCCTCGTACTTACCAGCGAAATGATAATACCCCTGGGCGAGCGGCTTTGTCAAACACTTCATGGGTGGGCGGCAGGGCCACCGGCCAGACTCCGGCGCCCTTGCAGCCCGGCGAAGACCGCACTGCCGAAGTGGGCGCCGGCACTCTGTCGGCGTTGCCGACAGGCCGTGGTTCCAGGCCGCCCTCTCTTCAGCAGCCAAGATACCGTCAAGATACCTGAGGGGTTTTTGAGTCTGCCTGGCGCGGTTCGCGCCTTACCAGTTGATCTGGGCCACGATCTGGCCGCGCCACTCGTCGGGCACCCTGGTGTCCGCGACCGTGTCGTAGTGGGAGCCGTAGCAAAGCTGCTCGTAGCCGGCGTAGATGAAGGTGCCGCCCACGTCCTTGGGCTTGGTGAGGCTCCAGTCAAGCCCACCGCGCCACAGGGTGAGGTCGTTGTTCCTGATGCCGGTGTTGTAGCGCCAGACGCCGTATTGGCCGCTAAGGCGCAGGCGCGGCAACATGGGCGGCCTGAACATGGCGAAGGCGGCGTAGCCCGTGCGCCAGAACTCGTCGGCTCCATCCTGCTGGCCCTTGTTGCGGGCAAACTCGAAGGTCACCGTGCCCAGCTTGTGCTGATAGCTGAGCAGACCGGTGTTAACCCGCCAGTCGGGAGCCGCGGCGGTGTTGCCCTTTCCCCAGATGCCGAACCAGGTCACCTGCAGGCCCGGCAGGACGTCGGGCAAGGGCCTTGCGGTGAGGCGATACTCCAGCGGCTTGTTGTTGTTCTTCTCGGAGGCGTGGTAGCCGCCGCCGTTCACGAGGGCCACCTGATAGCTGCCGTGGCGGCCGGGGTACTGCCTGTTGACCTCGGCCTGGTACTCTTCGGAGACCTTGCCGCCGAAGAGGCCCTGGATTCCCAGGCCCATGTCGGCGGAATCGAACTCGTTGAAGCGCTCCTGGAACATGGTGCCCTGCATCCGGTAGGGGTTGATCTGCTCCAGGAAATCCAGATACGGGAACTGCTGCTGGCCGATCTTAACCGCGTTGAAGGTGAAGGGGCCGAAATCGGGCACCTGGATCTGCAGGTAATAATACTTGATACGGAGGTCGATGTCGCCCGCCTCGGCCTCGGGATCGCCTGCGCTGTTGGTGCTGGCGACCCTGGTGACATCGGGTGTCACCCGCGCGCTGAGCCAGGGCAGAATGTCTTTAGTGATGTTGATGTAGCCCCGGGTAAGCTCGAAGAAGTTCCTGCCCTTCCAGTCTTCTCCCTTGATATTGTCCGTGAATCTGGCGGCGGTGGCCAGGTTGCCGGGCTTAATCCCCGCGATGTTCTGGAAGTGGCCGGCGGAGTAGTCCACGTAGCCCTGAAAGTCTATCTTGATGCCTGACAGACCAGGCGGAAGCTGTATTCCGGTTTCCTCGGCGGCCACCGCGGGGCGTCCCAGCAGGCAGATCGCGCAGAGAATCAGGCCAAACAACTGAAGGTGTTTTTTCATATTCCACTCCCGAGGTCTTTTGTGGCAGCTTTGCGCCTACGGCGTCTTGGTAGCAGGCTGTGGAGAATTTATGTTCCGCATGCTGCCCTGGGGCTGTTACGCGCGGATGTCGCGGACGTGACTTTGCCGTGGCGGGAATGTGACAGATTGGGCGGCAGGGCCGCCGGCCAGACTCCGGCACCCTTGCAGCCCGGCGAAGACCGCACCGCCGAAGTGGGCGCCGGCTCCTGTCGGCGTTGCCGACAGGCCTCTTTTCGTTCGTGTGGAATTGAAAGGCGACGGCAAGGCAGTCGGTCTGATTTCGACCTCGGCCGTGCCGCCCTTAACCCTTATTGGAGCCGCTGTTCTTGAGCAGCAGACGGGCGATGGATTCGGCCATCAGGTAGCGCTCTCCGCTTCCCATGGCCCAATTGGTGAGGCTGATGCCCCGCCAGGAGGCGAGGTGGGGGGTAAACACGTCTTTCACCAGGGCGGTGACGGACTCTCTCACGACCCCGAGCAGGACGGGGAAGCCGTCTTTGGCCAGGACCTCGGGGTTGAACGGCCCAAGCTTGGCCTCTTTCCAGCAGCGCTTGACTACATCGAGCAGCCCGCCTTGCAGCTTCGAGCCATGGATGCCCAGAAACAGCGAGAAGGTGGCCTCGCCCAGCGCCCGCCGCCGGCTCCAGCCCAGGGTCCGCATGGGCTCGCACAGATAGCAGAACCGGCTGGTGTGCCCGGTGGGATGCTCGCCGCGGGCCTCGAGCAGCAGGGCGCGCTCCGTGTAGCCGGTGATGTCCATGTAGGCCTGCCGACCCCGCGAGGCGAACATGGCCTCGACAGCCTGGGAAAGCTCCTGCACCCTCCTGCGCAAAGATTCTTCCTCGCGCGCCAGACGGCGGCCGGAAAGCTCGTCGGCGGCCGCTTCCTCCTCCGAGAGCATGAGCCTGAACAAACGGCGGCTGGTCTCCCGCTGCTCTTCGAGGAGTGCCTGCTCATTGTCGCTGAGATCATCAATTTGCGACAAATAGCCCTTGGGCTTGAGGTGATCTATGCGGTACACTTTGGCGGGCGGCATGGCAGCGCAATCCTATTAAATAGTTGCCTGACGATACTCCTCTTCATTGGGGCTGTCAATCCGCGGCCGGCCGCGGGCCTTCGCCCCCCCGCGCGCCCGCCCAGATTAACGACGGGCCTAAGTGGCATACTGGATCCAATGACCGAATATCTACTCAGAGATGCTGAAAGCAATAAGTTTGCCATCGACTACGCCGCCGAGCTGAACGGCGCCCAGTTGGCGGCGGTCGAAACCGTGGAAGGGCCGGTACTGATTATCGCCGGGGCCGGAAGCGGCAAGACGCGCACCCTGGTCTACCGGATGGCCCGCCTCATAGAGCTGGGTATCCCCGCTGAGTCGATCCTGCTGCTGACCTTCACCCGCAAGGCCTCCGAGGAGATGCTGCGGCGCGCCGTAACAATGACCGACGACCGTTGCCGCCGGGTATCAGGCGGCACCTTTCACCACTTCGCCAACATGGTGCTGCGCCGCTACGCCAGCCGAATCGGCTTCTCCTCCTCCTTCACCATCCTCGACCGGCCGGACAGCGAGGACATAATCTTCATGCTCCGCTCCAGTCTGGGCGTGGGTGGTAAGCGCGACGGCGGGATGCCCCGAAAAGATACCGTCGGAGACATTCTCAGCAAGGCGGTCAACAAGCGGGTCACGGTGGAGGAGGTCGTCCTCGATGACTACCCCCACCTGCGCCAGCACCTCGGTTGGCTCACCGACCTGGATGGCCGCTACCGGGACTACAAGCGCGAGCGCAACCTCATGGACTACGACGACCTGCTGATCAACCTGCGCCGCCTGCTGGCCGACGACGCCTCCGTCCGGGAGAGTCTTGGGATGTGTTATCGGTTCATCATGGTTGACGAGTACCAGGACACCAACCGCATCCAGGCCGAAATCGTCCGGCTGCTGGCCTCCGCCCACGACAACGTCATGGCGGTTGGCGACGACTCCCAGAGCATCTACAGCTTTCGGGGGGCGCGCTTCGAGAATATCATCGAGTTTCCCAAGATGTTCTCCGGGACCAAGGTAATAAAGCTGGAGGAGAATTTTCGCAGCACCCAGCCCATTCTCGACCTCACCAACGCCATCGTGGCCGAGGCCGAGGAGAAATACGAAAAGCACCTCTACAGCCGCCGCCCCAGCAAGGGCAAGCCCACCCTGGTGCGGGCGCTGAACGACAACGACCAGAGCCGCTTCGTGGCCCAACGGGTGGAAGATCTGCGCGAAGAAGGGGTGGCGCTGAGCGACATGGCCGTGCTGTTCCGGGCGGGCTACCTCTCCTTTGACCTCGAGCTGGAGCTGAGCAAGCGGGGCATTCCTTTCGTGAAGTACGGCGGGATGAAATTCATGGAGACGGCTCACGTGCGCGACGTGCTCGCCTACCTGAAGGTAGTCCACAACCCTCTCGATGCCGTCTCCTGGAACCGCGTCCTGCTCCTGATCGAACACCTCGGCCCCAAGGCGGCGCAGGACATCACCGCCTGGGTTTCTGCGGCCGGAGGGAGCCTGTCGGCCCTGGGGCGCTTCCCGGCCCGGAGGGCCTATTCCGAGGGACTTTCAGAGCTGGTCGAGACCCTGACCAAAATCAGTGAGCTCCAGAACGCCCCGGCCGAGGCGCTGGCGCCGCTCTTCGCCTACTACTTTCCCCAGATCAAGCGCAAGTACGACGACTACCCCAAGAGGATCAAGGATCTGGAGCATCTGCGCACCATGTGCGCCCGCTACGCCTCCGTGGAGCGCTTTCTGGCGGAAATCACCCTGGAGCCTCCCACTGTGAGCGCGGCGGGCATCCTGACCCCGGAGGGCGAGACGGAGCAACTGGTGCTCTCGACGGTCCATAGCGCCAAGGGGCTGGAGTGGCACACCGTTTTTATAATTTCGGCGGTCGAGGGCCGCTTCCCCTCGTCCCAGAGCTTCGGCCGCCCCCGCGACCTCGAAGAGGAACGGAGGCTGATGTACGTCGCCACCACCCGGGCCAAGGACAACCTTTACATCATATATCCCATTGAGATGTTTGACTGGGCCAGCGGGATGGCCCTGTCCAAACCCTCCCGCTTCGTGGCGGACCTGCCGCCCGGCCTGCTGGAGCAATTGATTCTGCGCGAAGAGAAACCGAAGCCCGCCTACCAACCGGAAACGGTAAAGGTGGCCCTGCCGCCCAAGACGCATCCCGCCGCCCCCGGAGGCACGGGCCTGAGGGTCGGCGCCAGGGTGCGGCATGCCATCTTCGGCCCCGGCACGGTCAGCCGCCTCCAAGGCAGTGAGCGGGCCGAGGTGATCTTCGACCGCTTCGGGCTGAAGAGGATTCACTTGGGCTATGCCAGGCTGGAAGAGATAAAGTAGTAGGGTGGCAGGGCCGCCCGCCGGACTCCGGCGCCGGCGACTCATAGTGGCTACCGAACATATTGTAGATAGTGAGCCGGAAAACCATATTGTGACACAGCCTCGTTGTCATCGGGGAAGGTCATTCCCAAGCACTCGACGGGTTCCTGGTTTGTACTGTCTAATCCCTGGTTGCCGAAAAGATAGTCCATCCCTTATATCGTCATAAATGTGTCGAGATATTCGAAAAAGCGCCTCGCCCACAAACTTGCATTGCGGACTTTGTCTGGCGCAATCTCGAGAAGAATCACGAAGGAATGATCGCCTTTCCGATAAGGTGGTTTCGCCTTGCAGTAGGCTGTGGCCTTCCGCATTCCATCATAGGTGTCAGTTTTGGATACCGCTTCGATATTGGTGTGTTGAGGCAAGGCATTCACATTGAAACCTTGGCCGAAGAATCTGGTGAGAGCGTCCTTGTCGGCGAGGAACCAGGATTCCATGCAGACCACCATGAGATGGCAATGGTCGTCGGTAGCGTTCTGCGGTTTGGCGAATCCATCCCCTTGACGGGTGGCCAGATGTTGCCAAGGCGAAGTGGCTGAAACGCAATCCTCGCTGTCGATCAATAGCAAGGCGGTTTGTCCCGATTCGCAGGCCGTTTTGAATCGGTCATACGCGTCTTGCCTGCCTCCACAAGCGACAATGCGGGGCATGCGCCCTTTGAATCCCGCCTTCTCCAGAAAGCCACAAAAACCTCTGCGGCATTGGGTACGCAGCACCCCCGAATCGCCACCACCTTCCACATAGAGTTTGACACTTACCATCGGGTGCCTCCGATCTCGCCGCTGGTCCAAAGGGCGCCGAGGCGGTACTTCTCGAGCCAGGGCTTCAGTTGTTGGACATCGAGACGGCGCATGCTGGAACACCCATTCACTTTCTCACAGACTAGAATCGATTCGGGATCTTCGGTGAAAGCGTCCACCAGGGCAGTCGAATGGGTCGTGACGATGAGTTGGGTCTTCTCGCTGGCGAACCGCAGGGCATCGGCGATGTTATTGATGAGGTCGGGATGCAGGCCCAGTTCCGGCTCGTCGATGCAGATGAGCGGCGGGGGCGTAGGATCGAAAAGAATCGCAAGCAGACAGAGATAGTGCAATGTACCGTCGGAAAGACGGGTGGCGGGAACGTTGAACCTGTCCTCTTGTACGAAAACTTGGACGCTTCCTCCCTCGACCATGACATCGAAGTCCTGGACCTCAGCATAGACTGCTTTGAACATCTCACGAAGCCTGGCCTTGGTGTCCGCATGCCGCTTTAGACGATTCAATACCAGACCCAAGTTGCAAGCGTTCTTCTCTTCCAGCCATTGGTTCTGCAGGTCTGTGGGTTGGGGCAAGCGGGGTGGAGTATAGCGACCGAAGGACCAGTCTCGATAGATGCGAATGCGAGAGAGTTGTTCCGCTAAGCGGGTGATCTCGGGATAAATGTCCGGATCGCGGCGTTGAGCCATAATGGATTTCTCCGGGTCAACGTCCTCGCGCCGGAGATTCCTTTTGAAGCCGTCTTTATCGTCCATTTTGGTGTTCAGGACAGGATGATTGTTCTCGTAGTGGTAGTAGAAGTAAGGCTCAAGATGACCTGGATAAGGGTCCACATTTTCAATGCGCTCATCCACGACTTCAAAGCGCTTGCCCGACTCGGTGAAATCGAAGCAATAGCGAAGGGGAATAGTCGCATTCGGAAAGAGGGGCTCAACGATGATTTCCAGGCTGGCTATGACCGACTTGTCTGTTCCTTTCCACAGCCAATCACGGACACTTCCACCACCTTCGCGTATTGGCGCGTTGAGTTGGCCTGGAGCGGACTGTATAAAGGCAATCCCCTCCAGCAGATTGGATTTTCCCGAGCCATTCGGGCCAATGAGCAGGTTCAGCGATTTGAGAGGGATCGCGGCACTATCTGGCCCGTATGAAAGGAAATTCCGCATTTGAAGACTGCGTATCAACATTATGATCACCTCGGGTTGCTGAGCTTATCTGCGTTCCGGGACATCCGCGTGCGCCCCGAACATGGCTAAATGTGTGACGGATGAGGCATCATCTGCCTCATCTCAAGCTTGGTTTGTGGCAGCGCAAGCCTTCTCTTCCCTGGACTTGTCCAGTGACCAAGTCGCGCGATGGGCGGGTGAACTTGGTCAGTCATCCGGCGCCCTCTCAGGCAGCCCGGTTGTCACTAGCGCTTATGGGCGCCGAGTTTGGCGGGTGGCTCTGCCACCCGCCTCCCGCACCCGGGCGCGGCTTACCCTCTGGAGCAGAGCGCGCCTGGAGGACGCCGATCAGGGAAGACGGTTGATGACCCCGGCCATGTAGCCCGCGCCAAAACCGTTGTCTATATTCACCACCGCGATGCCCGAGGCACAGGAGTTGAGCATGGCCATGAGGGCCGAAAGCCCGCCGAAGCTGGTGCCGTAGCCCGCGCTGGTGGGCACGGCTATGACCGGTTTGTCCACCAGACCGGCGACCACGCTGGGCAGCGCCCCTTCCATGCCCGCCACGACGACGAAAACCCTCGCCGTGGCCATGAGGTCGCGGGCATCCAGGAGGCGGTGTATCCCCGCCACCCCGACGTCGTGGACCTCGGCCACCTCGTTGCCCAAGCTCCTGGCGGTAACGGCGGCCTCCTCGGCCACGGGAATGTCCGACGTGCCGGCGCACATGACCAGGATTAGCCCCTTGCCCTTCAACTCCGCGGGTCGCCCGATGGTGAAGGCGAGAGAGAGCGGGTGGTAGACGGCCTCGGGAAATCTCTGCTTCAGGGCGTCGGCCTTGGCGGGGTCGAGGCGGGTGATAAGCACGCTCTGGCCACGACCGGCGATGCTCTCGGCGATGGCCACCAATTGTTCGGCCGTTTTCCCCTGCCCGAAGAGGACCTCGGGGAACCCGCGCCTGAGGCTGCGGTGGTGGTCTACTCTGGCGAACCCCAGGTCTTGGAAGGGCAGATCGCGAAGCTGGTCCAGTGCCTCGTCGGTGCCGGTCTTCCCTTCCCGCACCCGGTCCAGTAAGTGTCTCAGTCTGTCTTCTTCCATGAGTCTACAACCCCAGCGGGTCGGTGATCCGCCCGGCTATCGCTGCCTTGACCTTTTCCTCGCCGTCCCGCGCGAGCCGCGAGAATATGGCGATGAGTTTCAGCGCCGATTCCTTGGCCGCCTGGTGGGCCTCACGCCTGGCGGCATCGAGGGCGGCCCAGTCGCCGCTGCTGGTGAAGGCCTCGAAGGCGGACGCAATATTGGGGAGCAGCAGCCTGCGCGCCCCATCGAGGAAGGCAACGTAGAAGCCGAGGCTGCCCCCCCGTTTCTTTCTGATGATATACGCCAGCGGACCCTTGTCGCAGGTATCGGCGGCGACGTCCTTGAGCGCCCTGGCGACGATCTCGATGCGTTCACCGGGGAACCTGGCGATGATGGCCCGCCACACGTCCCTCGGGAAGCTGTCATCCAGCTTTTCGCCTATCTCGTGGCGTATGTACGACTCCATCTCCTCTTTCAGCATGCGGGGGAAGGCCAGGCGCAGAAAAAAACCCTCGCCGAGATCCTCGGCCGCGATTCCGTGAGCCCGAAGGGCATACAACAGGGCGGGTTGCCCGCTCTTGCGGACGTCGTGGATGCGGTCCCACAAATAATAGCCGGCGGACTCGGCGCGGGCCACCGCGCGGCTGCCCAAAAGCTGGGCGGGCGTGGAGGCGAGGTCTCGAGCCAGCTCCCGCCCGACGATCCGCACCGTCTGCCCATGTACTCTGCGGCGCGCTTCGATCCGTCCCAGGAAGAAAGACGGCCTGAGCCCCCAACCAAACCCCGCGCCATAAATCAGGCCGCTGCCCCGAAGCCGGGCGTTGACGGCCTCGGCATCCAGGGGGTCTATGCGGACGCGGCCCAAAAAAACCAGCGGGCGGAACTCCTCACCGGCAAGCCGCTCCCAGACTTTCTCCTGCTCGGAGACCCAGTCCAGCGCCTGCCGGGGGTCGGGCTCCTCCCAAGGGGGCAGCCCAAGCTGGGACTTATAGAGGTTGCGCAGCCGCAACAGAAGGCCGCATACGGAATACGTACCGGCGTGGCGGGCGTTGCAGATGTCGCAATTATACTGGACCTGCCGGATCAGGGCATCAGCTTGCACTCAGGGATCGTGCCTCCACGAGGAAATAGTCTACCTTAGCCAGCCGCGACAGGTTGCGTCAACCTGAATAGCTGCCAACTCGCCCGCATTCCTTCCATTACCCGGATGTTTTGGGACCACGGACGGCTTCCACCGCGCCGGTGGCTGTGATATGCCTGCCAACGGGGATGATGAACATGACGGAAATGAAGACGACCAGTGGCATGCGCTGGGTGGAATTTCGCGTGGCCTGCGGCCCCGGCGTGCGCGAGGCGGTGGCGGACTTCTTCATGGCCAGCCTGGGCGCGTCAGGGGTAGTCTTTCGGGAGGAGGCCGTGGTGGCCTACTTCCCGGAACCGGAGGCCGAGGAGAAGGGGCGGACACTGAAAGAGTACCTGGCCTCGGTTCGCGCGGTCTTTCCGGCGGGAGAGCCTGTGCGGCTGCGTCGCCGCCTGGTTGCGCCGAAGGACTGGGCCTCCGGCTGGAAGAGGCGGTTCAAGAGCCTCAGGATCGGCCAAAGACTGCTGGTGCGGCCCAGTTGGCGCGAAAAGACCCGCCTCCGCCGGGGAGATGTTTTGATCGAGATCGACCCTGGTCAGGCCTTCGGCACCGGCGCCCATGCCAGCACGGCCCTGGCACTGGAGGCCATAGAGAAATATTCGGAGATTGCCGATAAGAAAGCTGGGCTTGATGTCGGCACCGGCACGGGCATACTGGCCATCGCCATGGTGCGCCTGGGCTGGCCGCGGGTGGTGGCCATAGACATAGATCCTGAAACCATCGACGCGGCGCGACTCAACCTGGAGCGCAACGGGGTGGCGGATGCCGTCAGCCTCGGCCTGGCCGCGCCCGAGGATGTCGCCGAGGAGGATTTCGGGCTGGTCGCGGCCAATATTTCCCGGACCGAGCACCTCAAGATGGTCGCCGACCTTACCCGGCTCGCGCGCAAAGCACTCATCCTCTCGGGCCTGCTGGACGAGCAGGTGGCCGAGGTCGAGGCGGCCTACCTCGAGGCGGGCTTCCGGCTGCGTGAGAGACTGCAATCCGGCGGGTGGGCGGCCCTGGTCCTTCAGGCCGCGGGGGCGCAAGGCGGGCGATGAGGCGGTTCTATCTGCCCTCCGGGCCCCAGGGAGGCGAGGCCGTGCTCACCGGCCAGGAGCGCGACCATCTGGCCAGGGTGCTGCGGCTGGGCGTGGGTGAGCAGGTCCTGCTTCTGGATGGCCAAGGCCGCCAGTGGTTGGCCGAGGTCGCGGGCATCGACTCCGACTCGGCCCGGCTGACCGTCCTCTCCCCCGTGGAGGCCAGCGCCGAACCGCGGCTGCACGTATGGCTTTGCGTCGCGCTGCTCAGAAAACCGCCGAAGGCCGACTGGCTGCTCCAGAAGGCCTGCGAATTGGGCGTGAGGCGCATCAGCTTCGTCCTTACCCAGCGGGCCGTGCCCCGGCTCCGCGAGGCCGATGGCGGGCAGGGCCGCCTGGAGCGCTGGAACCGCATAGCCGCGGGTGCCCTCAAGCAGTGTGGAGGAACGGTCCTGCCGCAAATAGACCCTCCGCGCGCGCTGCCGGAGGTGGCGGCCGAGGGTCTTTCCGACGGCCTCCGGCTCATTTTGCACGAGTCCGCCGAAATGGGGCTCAGCCAGATCCTGACCCGGGCGGGCATGCCGGAGCGCGTGCAACTCCTGGTGGGACCGGAGGGCGGTTTTTCCTCTCCAGAGGTCGATCTGGCCGCCGCCGCGGGCTTTACAGCCGTGCGGCTGGGCCCGAGAGTACTCCGGGCCGAGACGGCCGCGCTGGCGGCCTGTGCCGCCCTGATGTACGCGGCGGGGGAGCTTGGCTGAGCGAACAGCGCAAAAAAAGGCATGGCTGTTGCTTCCGCATATGATTAACAATGGCCCGAGGGCCAAGGAGGTTCCGCATGAAGTGTCCTAAGTGCGGTTTTATCAGTTTTGATTATCTTGGCTCGTGCCAGAAGTGCAAAATCGACCTCTCCCCCGTCCGGCGATCCCTTGGCCTGTTGGACTTCGACGTCTGCCCCGAGCCGTCGGTGGCGGCGCGACCTCCGGATACCGACGGGCCTGAAGACCGCTACCTCTCCGTGTCGCTTGAAGATGTTGCTTTCGGAGCCTCCCCGGAGGGTATCGACCCAGGGATGACCCTCGACCCCTTGGCGCTCGACGAGGTCATAAGCCTGAGCGAGAGGGGCGCGGGGCAACCTTCGAAGGAAAACCAATTGGGGGATGCCGGCAGCGGTGGCGCGCACGAAGAGTGGTCACTCCCCGGCTTCCTGACGCGGGGGGACAACGACCTGCTGGCCCAGGTGGAGAGGTTCTCGCTGGGAGACCTGCCCGCCGGCGAGGACCTGGCTTCGGAGGGAGCCGGTATCCTGGCTGGTTGGCAGGCCGAGGCGGACCATTCCGGCCTTCCGGACGGCACCACTGATACTGATGAAGATACCCCAGAGATGGATGTCTCGGGACTGGAGGCCGATGCCGACCCCTTGGCCGGGCTGGGCATGGAGCCACTGGAAGAAGACGCGGCCTCCGCTGACGACATCAGCCTGGCCGAGCTGGATGAAGATCTGCGCCTGGCGCTGCTGAACGCCGCCGATCTGGTGGACGAACTCTTCCCCGAAGACGATGATGCGGGAGGGGCAAGAGGGTCGCTTCAGCCCGACCGGGGAGAAGACGGCGAGGTTCCCCTGCTGCTGACCGAGGAGGCCGATGGCCCCACCGAGACCAAACCCCTCGAGTTGGTGGATGCCCAGGACCGCAACGATGCCTCCGGCGATCTGGAAATCGACCTGGAAATTGGGCTCGATGAAGAACTGAGGCGTTTCCTGGAACAGGAAGGCACCAGTCTGGAGGAACTAGCGGCGGAAGAGCAACAAGATGACGACGCCGATGACGACCCCCCATCCGGGCCGGGCGGCGGCGGATCGGCCGACGACGACATCAGGCCCCTGCGCGCCGAAGACCAACCCGGCGGCGGGGACAACTCCCCAGACAAGACCAGACGGGCATCATTCACCCTGCGCGGGTTGGCCCTGACGGTGGACGCCCTTGTGCTGACCACGCTGCTTGCCGCCGTGGTGGCCCTGAGCGCCACCGCTTTCGCGTGGGCGACCCGGCCGCTGGACCCTGCTGGCCTACCGGCCCTGCTGCGCCTGATCCTGGTTCTCGTTCCCGTGGGCCTGCCGGTAGCCGCGGTAGGCCTGGTGGTGACCTACTTTACCTGTTTCCACGGGCTTTCGGGCAGCACGCCCGGAAAGATGCTCCTCGGGCTGCGGGTGTGTGACGAGAGTGGCGAGCGCCTGGGCTGCGGGCCCGCCTTCCTGCGTTGCGTGGGCTATATGGTCTCGGCCCTTCCTTTTGTGTTGGGTTTTCTGTGGGCGGCGGGCAAGAGGCGCCTTGCCTGGCATGACAGGCTGGCCCACTCCCAGGTGACGGGATGCTAGGGTTTTTTGGGTGGCACCGGGGCCTGACCTTCCGGGAAACGCAGCACGATGCCCAGGATGTGGCTTTCCTCCTGAGGATATACCTCGCCGGGAGCCAGAAACGCCTGCCTGGCCCCAGGTGTCTGGAAGGTCTGCAACCGCGCGGGGCTCTCATATATGCTCAGGAGCTGGCTGCGCTCTCCCACCACCACCACCGCCTGGCCGCCGATGGAGGCCGCCTTCTCCTTCAGCTCGTTCTGGAAGCGGTCCCAGGCGCTTCCCGTGGGGCCGATGACCTCCACCTCGCCGATGCGCTCGGCCGGGGCATTGGGGAAGAATCGGTAAACCTGCACCTCGGCCGGGTTGGTTGGGGCATGGTGCGGTCCAGGATAGACGCTCGCGCTGCCGCTGATACAGGCGGCCAGCAGCCCCAATAGTATCAACATGATTACCGGCATGATTGCCGGCGTGGCCGCCCGTTCGGGGTAAAGGACGCGTTTCATCAGCCTGGTCTCCACCTGGGGGCTTGACAAGCCTCATTCCCCACGGGTAATTTAAGCAGGTCTTCAGCGGCGGTGCCGAGATAGCTCAGTAGGTAGAGCAGGGGACTGAAAATCCCCGTGTCCGCAGTTCGACTCTGCGTCTCGGCACCAGTATCGGCCGTTCGGTATTTTTCTTCGACCGGCCGTGTCATGCCTGCCTCATTATGCGCTTTCGGCGCAGGGAAGATCAATCACGCACCCGCGAAAGTCTCTTCTTGGGGGGCCGCCGGGCGGTCAATATGACGGCGAAGATTCTGGCAGTCGAAGACGATCAAGACCTCCTGGAGCTTCTCACGTACAATCTCGAAAACTCGGGCTACCGGGTGTTTTCCGCCGGCGACGGGCTGAGCGGCCTCAACCTGGCCCGAGATCAAATCCCCGACCTCATCATCCTGGACGTCATGCTCCCCATCATGAATGGGCTGGACGTATGCCGCAGCCTCAAACGCGGTGAGGCCACCAAGGCCATCCCGGTGCTGATGCTCACGGCAAAGGGCGAGGAAATCGACCGCGTGGTGGGTTTCGAGATAGGCGCGGAAGACTACGTCATCAAGCCCTTTTCCATTCGGGAACTGCTTTTGCGCATCAAGGCCATCCTGCGCCGGGCCAAGGGCGGCCAGGAGGAAGTTCTCCGCCTCATGGAGATCGGGTCGCTGCGCATGGATCTCGACGGCCACCGGGTATGGGTGGGCGGCCAGGAGCTGGCGCTTACCGTAACTGAGTTCAAACTCCTCCGGGAGCTGGCCGAAAACCGGGGGAGGGTCCTCACTCGTGAACGCCTGCTCGACCGCGTATGGGGCTACACCTTTGAAGGCTACGGCCGCACCGTCGATACCCACATCCGCCGGGTCCGCAAGAAGCTCGGTGCCCAAGGCGAGATAATCGAAACCGTGCGCGGCATCGGCTACCGCCTGAGGGGAAACGACTCTTCCAGGTGAAGCACGACTTTCGTCTCAAAATCGCCCTCGTCTTCTCCAGCCTCGTCGTCCTGGTCCTCAGCGGCCTATACCTCCAGGTAGACCACCGTGCCCAGAGCCTGGCGGGCGACATTGCCAGGGAGCGGCTGCGCCGCGAGGTTGTCGTGGCCGCGCAACTGGCCGGTGAACGCCTCCGGGAAAATCCTCCGGCCGACCCCCAACGGCTGGCCCTGAGCCTGGCGACGCAGCTCAAGGGGCGCGTTACCATCCTGGCTCTGGATGGTCGGGTGCTGGGGGATTCGGCGGTCGGTGCCGGGAAGCGTCTGGGTTTCTTCGAGGTCCATGCCGGACGCCCCGAGCTGGGCGCGGCGGCCAGGAATGGTTTCGGCGAAGGACAGCGTTTCAGCTCCGTGCTCCGCCAGGAGGTTTTCTATGCCGCCGCCAGGATGGACATGGGGCACCGCGGCACCGGGCTGGTGCGCCTGGGCATAACCCGAAGCGCCGTGGCCGAGAGCGTGGCCCCCCTGACCGCAAACCTGCTGCGCTCCGTCCTGATCAGCGCGGCGACCCTTATCATCCTCAGCCTGAGCTTCACCCACCTGATTACCCGGCCGCTGCGGGGTCTGGTGGCCCTGGCCGCCGGCATCGAGCAGCGTGACCTGAACCAGGCGGCCAGACCGCGCTCCGAGGACGAGTTCTCCCGCGTGGGCCGCGCGCTGGAGAACGTCGCCGGGCGGCTGGAGCGCGAGCTTCTCCGGCTGCGGGAGGAAAAAGAACGGCTGGAGACCATCCTGCGCGGCATGGCCGAGGCGGTAATGGTCACGGATGACCGTGCCCGTATCGTCCTGGTCAACGACGCCTTCAGGCGCACCTTCCAGTTGGGGGAGGATTTTGTGGGCAAAGATGCCTTCGGACTGGTGCGGGTGGCGGAGTTCCAGGAGAAGCTGGAGCGAATCCTGCGCGAAGGCGGAGGGAGCGCCACCTTTGAGTTCATGATGCAGCACCCCGCCAGGCTGCACCTGGCGGGCAGCGTGGTCTCACTGCCCGGCGGGGGCGCCACCAGCGGGGCCGTGATAGTCTTTCACGACATCACGGAGCTGAAACGCCTGGAGCAGGTCCGCAAGGATTTCGTGGCCAACATCTCCCACGAGCTGCGCACGCCGCTCAGCTCCATCCGCGGCTACGCCGAGACCCTGGAAGGTGATCTGTCCGACCGGCAGCGGACCGCGCGGTTTGCGGGGATAATCCGGCGCCATGCCGAGCGGCTCGCGAACCTCCTGACCGACATCCTCAACCTGTCGCGGATCGAATCCGGCGAAGCCGTACTCAAGCGGCGGGAGTTCGACATGGTCCAGGCCGTGGGCGAGGTGCTCGATCAACTCCGGGGAAAGGCCGAGGAAAAGACCATCCGCGTGGCCGCCCACGTCACGGCCGAAAAAACCCTGCCGGTCATGGGCAGCCGGGAATTCATAGACCAGGTGCTGGTCAACCTCATTGACAACGCCATAAAGTACAGCCCGCCGGGGGCCTCGGTGGAGGTGCGTGTTTCCTCGACCGACGACGGCACGGTGCGGGTCGATGTCACGGACACCGGCATCGGCATCCCCCCCGAGGACCTCGACCGGGTCTTCGAGCGCTTCTACCGCGTGGCCAAGGACCGCTCCCGTAAGGTTGAAGGCACCGGCCTCGGCCTGGCCATCGCCAAAAATATCATTGCTGCCCACAAGGGCCGCATCTGGGTGGAAAGCCGGCCCGGCAAGGGGTCCACCTTCAGCTTCACGGTGCCAACGGTGTGATACCTGTCATGGTCGTGTAACCTGGCCGTCACATAACAGGGGGAAACTGGGCGCTTATCAGGTTGAGGCAATGAGGCAATAATGCAGGCTAATGGCACCGAGCCCAAGGTATGCGTCCGCGACCTGGATTTCTTCTACGGCGGGTCGCGCGCTCTCAGTTCCATTAACATGGACATTCCCGCTAACCGCATCACCGCCCTCATAGGGCCTTCGGGGTGCGGGAAGAGCACCTTCCTGCGTTGCCTCAACCGCATGAACGAGACTATTCCGGGCACGCGGGTGCAAGGAAGCGTGCTGCTCGACGGAGAGGACATCTACGCCCCGGCCGTGGACGTCGTCTCGGTGCGGCGGCGGGTGGGAATGGTATTTCAGAAGTCCAACCCCTTCCCCAAATCTATCTTCGATAACGTTGCCTATGGGCTGCGCATCGGGGGCGAAAGGGACCGGGGGCGCCTGACCGCCAAGGTGGAAGAGAGCCTGATGAACGCGGCCCTCTGGGCGGAGGTCAAGGACCGGCTGCGGGAGTCGGCCCTGAGCCTTTCGGGCGGACAGCAGCAGCGCCTGTGCATCGCCCGGGCGCTGGCGGTGGAGCCGGAAATCGTGCTGATGGACGAACCGGCCTCGGCCCTCGACCCGATCGCCACCCTGAAGATCGAAGAGCTCATCCAGCGCCTCAAGAGCCAGTACACTATCGTGATCGTCACCCACAACATGCAGCAGGCCGCGCGGGTGTCAGATTTAACTGCTTTCTTTTACCTGGGGCAGTTGGTAGAATTCGACGTCACGGGTAACATCTTCACTCGGCCGGCCAAAAGACAGACCGAAGACTACATTACGGGGCGCTTTGGTTAATGGAGACATGGTTGCGGGAGAGGCCCTTTCACAAGGAGTTGAACGAGCTCAAGCTCAACCTCCTCAAGATGGCCACCTTGGCCGAGAAGTCGGTCGAAGACAGCATGACCGCCCTCATCAAGCGGGACGCGCCGCTGGCCAAGAAGGTCATCGCCGGCGATGGCGCCATCAACTCCCTGGAGATGGTTATAGATCAGCAGTGCCTGCGCCTGCTGGCCCTCCAGCAGCCCATGGCCAGGGATCTGCGCTTTATCACCTCCGCCATGAAAATCAACACCGACCTGGAGCGCATTGGCGACCAGGCGGTTAACATCGCTGAGCGTGCCGAGGAACTGACCAAACGCCCGTTCATAAACTGCTGCCTCGACCTGCCCGATATGGCCGAGATGACCTACGGCATGATCCTCAAGAGCATCGACGCCTTCGTCAACCAGGACGTCCAGTTGGCCATTGAGGTCTGTCAGAAGGACGACGAGGTCGATGCCCTCAACGAGATCATTCTGCGCCAGGTGCTGGACTTCATGGCCACCCATACCCCCGCCATGCGGAGGGCCATTCACTATATCATCATCGCCCGCTGTCTGGAGCGGGTCGCCGACCACTCCACCAACATCGCCGAAAACGTGGTCTATATGGTAGAGGGCCGCGTCATCAAGCACGGGGCCTACGACAGCTGACCCACACCGTTCTTACCCCTGCCACCTAAAAAAGGCCCAACCAGCCCTTGGCCGGCTCGGGGGCGAGGTCGGAGAGGTAGTCTTGCCCAAAAACCCCGGTGACTCTGTCGAGATTGAGCAAGGCGACCTGGTAATTGTAGCGCTCGTTGGCCAGGTCCACGCGGGCGGAGCTGAGTGAGGTGAGGGCATCGGTGACATCGAGGCTGGTGGCTACCCCCACCTGGAACTGCTTGAAGACGATGTTATAGTTCTCGGCGGCCAGTTCGGCCTGCTTTTGCAGGGTGGCCAGGGTTCCGGCGAGGGTCTGTACCTGGAGGTAGGCGTCTTCCACCTCGATCATTATCTGTTTTCGCAGATCTCCCACCCGCAACCGCGCCTGCTGGATGTTTTTGTCCGCCTCCCTCAGGTTTACGTAGGTAAGCCCGCCTTCGAAAATCGGGACGTCCACGGAGAACATCAGGGTCCATAAATTGTCGAGCGCGATCAGCGTCTGGGGCGTGACCCGAGCGTAATTCAGGGTGGCGTTGGCAACTGGGTACAGCTCTTCCTGAACCATGTCGCGATTGTATTGGGTCAGCTTCAGGTTTTCGCACTGCGCCTTGAGGTCCTCGCGGTTGTCTCCGGCCAGCTTCTGATAGACATCAAGGGGTTCCTGGACAGTCGGCCGCGGTTCGGGCGCATCCACGGAAGATACCGGCCCGGTGGCGATGAGGTTACCCAGTATGGCCGCCTGCAGCTTCTGGTTATTGCGTGCCTGGGTCAGGTTCCGCTCGGCGCGGGCGACGTCAACCTCGGCCCGCAGCACGGCGGTCTTGGTCTCCTCGCCGACCCGGAACCTGGCATCGGCGACCCTCACTTCCTCTCTGGCGAGGTCGAGGGTCTCGGAGGCCACGGTGATCAGGCTCTGGGCCTTAAGCAGGTTGTAGCAGGCGCTCGCCACCCGAAAAAGAATCTCTCTTCCCGTTTGGGTCAGGGTGTAGCGACTGACTTTGATGGTACTGCCGGCCGCCTCCCTTCTGCTCAGGAAGGTCCGGTCGAACAAGGGCTGGACGACCTGGAGATTAGCCTGGTAAAGGTCCGCCGGGAAGATTTTTTCGGATGCTCCCGGGGTACCGGGCGTGCCAGCTGTCTCCGTGGTGCCGTAGTGGGTATAGCTGCCCAGAAGGTCTATGCGCGGCAGTAGCAACGTCCATGCCTTGAGCGGCTGGAGCCGGGCCTTTTCCACTTCTGTTCGGGCTATTTGAACCTGTTCGTGGGTCTGTAGTGCCCGACGGTAGGCCTCGGCAAGGGTCAAGGGGCCTGTGGGGGCCGGGCAGGCGCCCTCAAGCTGCTGCCCATCCGCGGCGTTGCGTTCAGCTGGAGTGACGGCTTCCCGCGCCCCCGCCCAGCCGGGGCTGACAAGGCTAAAGGAGAGGAACAGCCCGAACACCAAGTGGGCCGCCTTGAGTCTCGGATCCACGATTCCCTTCGCCAGCCTGCTTGCAGAGGTCGGCAAGAGCGCCCGCAAGCCGAGGCAGCGTCTCATCAGTTACTGCCCCTGAAGCCGTCCGCTTCGTCCATGGGTACGCCGTATTGAGTGGCTTCGTCCGCCAGCCCGGATTTCAGCAGATCCTTGGTCTGCTGCAACTCCGCCCGCACTTGTTTGTTGTCCTGCTCTATCTGGCCTCGCTGAGCACGGCTGCCAACGGCGACGGCACGACTCGATCTCAAGGTCTCAACGGCCTGCCGGTTGATTTCCAGCCGCTGCTCCAGGACGTGGGTCTTTGCCTGCAAGTCGCGCTGTTTGCCGCTCCAGTACTCGCCGCCATGGCCATTCCAGTCAGACCATTCGTTGACCTCTCCCTGACTTGGCGCGGCGGCGGAGCCGGAGCCGTTCCAGGTATCGTCAGAGATACCCCTGGAGTCCTCGGGGTCGGAAGGGGGGGGCGCATCGGCCGGCCGAGGGCGGAACTTCCGGATCTTGACCTTGGGGCGATAGCGTGGCGGGACTTTGTCGTAACTGTCGGTAACGTGTATCTCGCCTTGAGCGTCGGTCCATTTGTAGAACTCGGCCCGGGCCTCGGCCGCGGAAAGAATGGCCAGCGAGATGCAGATCAGACACCATGTTTTCATGGCTGAAAAAACCTCTTTCTGGCTTTTAACCCCACTACCTTGAAGAAGCGCGGGCTATCCGCCGCCCCAGCAGTTGGAAACTAGCACAAAAAATACCAAAAGGCCAGCGGAATGTCTGAAATTCAAGCAGTCGGACCTCACTGGGCTGTTGACGATTCCCCAGCCACCTTGATAGGTTGAGGCGAGTCAGCGTCGGCTGGTGCGAACATTGCTTGGGAGGCGATGATGCTTCACAATTACGACGTGGCCATTGTGGGCAGAGGCCCCGGCGGTCTTTCGGCGGCGATTTATACCGCCCGTGCCGGCTTTTCCACGATAGTCCTGGGAGTTGAGCCGAAGGCATGGACTGAACACCGTATCGATAACTATTTTGGTTTCCCCGAGGGCATAAAGGGCCAGGATCTGTTTGACGCTGGCATGGCTCAGGCCTGTCACTTCGGCGCGGTCATCCACGACGGGTTGGTTCTGGGCGTCAGGTGGGCGGATCGGTTCACCCTCGCCACCGCCACCGCCGAGTTTGAGGCCCCTGCCCTGCTCCTGGCCACGGGCATGTCACGGCGCAAGGCCAAGGTGCCTGGGCTCGATGCCTTCGATGGACGCGGCGTTTCCTATTGCGTCAGCTGCGATGGTTTCTTCTTCCGCGGCAAGCCGGTGGCCGTGCTCGGCGAAGGAGACTATGCCGCCTCCAAGGCGCTGGAGCTACTGGACTATACGCCATCCGTAACCCTTTGCACCGACGCCAGGCCCCAGACCTTCTCCGAGCCCTTCCGCGCCCGAATGGCCAGGGAAGGCATAGCGGTGCGACTGGAAAAGGTGGCTGCCGTGGTCGGGGGCGAGACGGTGGCCCGGCTCGAGTTCAGCGAAAACGAGCCTCTGGCCGTGGAGGGCGTCTTCGTGGCCTTGGGGGAGGCCTCCTCGGCTGACTTCGCCCGAAGTCTCGGGCTTGAAATGAACCGCAGTTACATTATCGTGAACTCACGCCAGGAGACAAACATTCCTGGTATTTGGGCGGCGGGTGACTGTACCGGGCGTTTTCTGCAAGTGGCGACGGCCGTGGGTGACGGCGCCGTGGCCGCTCATGGCATGATTTCTTTTCTGCGGGAGCGCAGGCAAGCCGGAGCTTGAATTCAGCCACCCGGTTGCGCTATAATCATGGCACTCGCGGCTCCCGCGAGGGAGTAATAAATGTTCGTTCTGGCTAATATAATCCGGGGGGTTGCCACAGTACTGAGCTATGCCCTCTACTCCTACATGTATGTCGTCATCGCCCAGGCGGTCCTTTCCTGGGTGAACCCGGACCCTTACAACCCCATTGTCCGGTTCCTCTATTCGGTCACGCAACCCGTTTTTTACCGAGTGCGGCGCCTGATACCCACGACCTTCGGCGGGATCGACTTCAGCCCCATGATAGTCCTCCTCGCCATCCTCTTCCTGATGGAAGCGTTGGTGCCCACGCTACTTGAACTCGCCTCCCGGCTGGAATGATCTCCTTCCGCGGGCGGCGGGCAACCTGTGAGGTGGATGTGAGAATTACACCGCTTGACATTCAAAAGCAGCAGTTCCGCCTTAGTTTTCGGGGCTTCGATGTCCGCGAGGTGGATGCCTTCCTCACCGCCGTCGCCGAAGAATTCAAGGACCTCGTGAGCGACAACGAAGCCGTCAAGGCCGAAGTGGCGAGGCTGGAGCAGCAGCTCGCCGAGTATCGCCGGCGCGAAAAGACCCTGCAGGACACCCTCTTCAGCGCGCAACGGATGGCGGAAACCCTCAAGGAAGAAGCGCGTCGCGAGGCCGAGATCCTCGTCTCCGAGGCCAGGCTGCGGGCTGAAAAGTCCGTCACCGAAGGCAACCAGCAGCTGGCCCGCCTCTACGAAGAACTCAACGGGCTCAGGCGGCAGTACGCCCAGTTCGAGATCCAGATCCGCTCCGCGGTGGAGACCCATTTGCGGCTTCTGGACGCGGGTCGGCAGGAGTATCTGACCGCCCCCCAAGAGAGAGCCGTCCAACTCTCTCCGGGACCGGAAGATTCTGCGAAGACCTCGAGCGGCGAGGTGCCCGGTGCGTCCAGGCCGAGGCTGGCGGCGGCCGCCGTTGGCGGGGCCTGAGCGGCCCGCCGGCGACAGCAGCCCGAGCACTTTGCTGGAGGTCAGCGTCCAACCCAGGTCCAGCCGCGAGGGCCTTTTCAGGGGCGCTGACGGCGGCCTGCGCATATACGTCACCGCCGCCCCGGTTGACGGCGCGGCCAACGACGCCGTCCTGAGGGTGCTAAGCCGCGCGCTGAAACTACCCAAGTCCCGTTTGAGCCTGGAGCGGGGGCACACCTCCCGCCGCAAACTGATAAAGATCACCGGCGTCGGTCCGGAAGACGTCGAGGTTCTGCTTCCTCCGCCCGCCGCCGGTACTTCAAAAGAACGCTGAAAAATCTCCGCTGGCCGGGCCGCCCGGTCCCCGCCCCCGCCGCAGCTTATCAGGCACCCTTACCCTTCAGCGCCAGCACGTCGTACTTCAGCAGCACCATCAGGTTGAAGTCGAACTCCTCCCTGGCCTGGGGGTGGGGGGGCAGCTCCAGCCGGCCGAAGAGCTCGCCAACCGGGATCCATTCCGGGCAAAGCTCGGTCAGGTGGCGGCACAAGTCGGTGTTCATCAGCTCGAGCACCTGAGGATATATGGAGGCCGCGCGGTCGGAAACCCTCACCTCGGCGTCGTCGTCCACCAGCCGGGTGGCATAGTGGCCGAAAACCTCGAAGTGGGAGAAGCTCAGGAGGTTGCGGCCCGCCCGCCCGCCCCTGTCGCGCTCCAGGCGCCCCCTTAGCTCTGCCCACCATTCCTCATATTGGGAGATGATCTTCGGCCAGCGGTAATGCTCCAGCACCCACTTGCGGCCCGCTTCCCCCAACGAGCGCCGATAATCCTCGTTCTCTATCAGGCTGGTCATGGCACTGGCCAGCGCGGGGACGTCTACCGCCACCGTCTGGGCCAGGCGGTAGAAGTACTCGCTCTGGGTGGAGGCGGGCACCCGCAAGGCCGCCGTCCGGCAGCCGTCGGCCCAGTAGGTGGGCACGGTGAGGCCGCATTGGCCGTGGATGACCGTCTCGCGGTAGCCGTCCCAGTCCGAGACTATGGGCGGCACCCCGCAGGCCATGGCCTCGAGAGGTGTTAAGCCGAAGGTCTCCTGAACGTGGTCGGAGGGGGAGAGGAAGCAGTCCGATGCGGCGTGGAGGAGCGGAATGTCGGCGCCGTCGTAGTCGGAGATGATGTTGACCTGCTTGGCCACCCCGCACAGCCTGGCCATTTCCATCAGGATGCCCGCGTAGCCGGGGACCTGCTCCCGCCCGATGATATTAAGCCGGGAATAGCGGCCTCTGGCCGAGCCGGCGGCCGCCATGCCGTAGGCCTTGAGCAAAGGCACCAGCTCCATTTTGTTGTGGGGCGACAGGCGCCCCAGGCAGGTGAAGATGAAGCGCTCCGCCGGCCAGCCGAGCCTCTGGCGGGCCTCGTCACGTCCCGGCCGGAAGACGTCGGTATCCACCCCCAGCGGTATCTGGCGCAGATCAAGCTCCAGCCGGCGGCCGCCCAATTCAAGGTGTTTTGCCGCGGTCTCGCTCAGCCGCTCCATCGCCTGACGGCCGGCCAGGGAGGTGCAGACCATGCCGTCCCAGTTTGCCGTGCCGCTCAGCAGCAGGTCGAGCATCGTCCTCTTCATCTGCATGCTGCTCAGGGCATGGGTCACGCCCGTGACCGGGAAGGGTTTTTGGGGGGAGATCCAGTCGCGCAGATAGATGCCCTCGGCGATGGCCGGGTCTCCGCGATGCCAGACGTCGTAAGGCTCCGCCAGGAGCTGGTCCCGCAGCTCGGCGGGGGTAATCAGCCGCACCAGGCGCGGCCCAGGGAGGAAGGAGTAGAGAAGCCTCTTCATCTCCGCCTGTTCCTCGGGCTCCATGGTCTCCCGCAACAGGAAGTGATACTCGGTGAAGCTGCCGTGGCTGAGCAGCGCCCTGACGAAATCCTCGTTGGCTCTGGTCAGCCCATAGACGGCCTCGGCCGCCCGGGGGCGGACGGTCTCCGGCAGGTAGCCGGTGTCAAGCAGTAGTCTCATAGTGGTTTGCTCCGCCAGGAATTCGGGAAAGCTTTATTTTTTAACACAGCCGCCGCCTGCGCTAAAATGAAATTAGCTCAGAGTCCGCGGGCGATCCTCTTTCTTCGGCTGCTCCCCCCCTCGCTCCCTGTCTTTCTGTCCGCCGCGCGGCAGGCTACCCCCCAGTGACAAGGGAGGCCCCAAAAAAAATATGGCGAGGATTATCGGAATCGACCTGGGCACCAGCAACTCGGCGGCGGCGGTCGTGCTCCACGGCACGCCGACCATAATCCCCAGCGCGGAGGGAACCACCCTCGGGGGCAAGGCCTTTCCCTCGTACGTGGCCTTCACCAAACAGGGAGAGCGGCTGGTGGGCGAGCCGGCCAGGCGCCAGACGGTCAGCAACCCCGAGGGCACGGTGACCGCCATCAAGCGCCTGATGGGTACCAACCAGACGGTCACCCTTCATGGCCGCACCTTCACCCCACAGCAGATTTCAGCCTTCATCCTGCAGAAGGTCAAGGCCGACTCCGAGTCCTTCCTGGGCGAGACGGTGGACGAGACCGTGATTACCGTGCCGGCCTACTTCAACGATAATCAGCGTCAGGCCACCAAGGACGCCGGCACCATCGCCGGGCTGGAGGTGGTGCGCATCATCAACGAGCCGACGGCGGCCGCCCTGGCCTTCGGCATAGACAAAGCGGAGACCGAACAGAAGATCATGGTGTTCGACCTGGGAGGCGGCACCCTGGACGTGACCCTCATGGAGTTCGGCGGCGGGGTATTCGAGGTCCTCTCCACCAGCGGCGATACCCGGCTTGGCGGCACGGACATGGACGACCGCCTGGTGGACTTTCTGGCGGATGAGTTCAACCGGGAGTTCGGCATGAACATCCGGGGAGACCGCATGGCCATCCAGCGGCTCCGGGAGGCCGCCGAGAAGGCCAAGATAGAGCTCTCCTCCACCCTGAGCACCGAGGTTAACCTGCCCTACCTTACGGCCGATGCCGCCGGCCCGAAGCATTTCACTCACACCCTCAGCCGGGCCAGGCTGGAGCAACTGGCGCAGCCGATCATAGACCAGTGCCGCGGCCCCGTGGAGCGCGCGCTCGGCGACGCCAAACTAACCGCGGCCCGAATAGACCGGATCATTATGGTGGGCGGCCCTACCCGCATGCCCGCGGTGCAGCGTTTTGTGGAAGATCTGGTGGGCAAGAAGATCGAGCGCGGCATAGACCCCATGGAGTGCGTGGCCATCGGCGCGGCCATACAGGCCGGGGTTCTGGCCGGCGAGGTCAAGGAGGTGGTTCTGCTCGATGTCACCCCTCTTTCCTTGGGTATCGAGACCCTGGGAGGGGTCTCCACCAAGCTGATCGAGCGCAACACTACCATACCCACCCGCGCCAGCCAGGTCTTCACCACCGCCGAAGACAACCAGACGGCGGTGGAGGTCCACGTGCTGCAAGGCGAGCGGGCCATGGCGCGCGATAACGTCACCCTGGGGCGTTTCCACCTGAACAACATTCCTCCGGCCCCGAGGGGGGTGCCGCAGATAGAGGTAGGCTTCGATATCGACGCCAACGGCATTCTCAACGTCAGCGCCAAGGACATGGGCACCGGACGCAGCCACAAGATAACCATTACGGCCACCACCAAGCTGCCCCCCGAGGAGCTGGACCGCATGGTCAAGGAGGCGGACCGCTACACCGCCGAAGACCGCGCCACCAAGGAGCGGGTGGTGGTCCAGAACCAGGCCGACAGCCTGGTCTACCTGGCCGAGAAGACCCTGCGCGATCTGGGCGACAAGGTGAACGAGGCCGACAGGCGCAATATGAACGGTCGTCTGGCGGAGCTGCGGGAGACCATGAAGGGACAGAACGTCGACTTCATGCGCTCGCGGATGGAATCCGTGAACCGACTGCTCCACGAAATAAGCTCCAGGGCATACCAGCAGGCCGGCCCCGGACCAGAACAGCCGCCGCCGGGGGCCGAACGCCGCCCCGGCGCGGATGAAACCATCGAGGCCGAGTTCGAGGAGAAATAACCCGAGAGATCCGGTGGGCTAAGGGCGGTTTGCCCTTAGCCGTCGTCGCCGCCAGTTCGCGACCTGCACAAAAAACCCCAGGCCCGCAGCTTCGCGAGACCCCACTTGGCCCATTCATGCATGGCCGCGTGAACCTTGGGGAAGCGCTCGCGTAGCCGCCGCAGGGCGCATTCGGCCCAGGGCATGTGGTAGGAGAGCACCATCAGGCCGAGCATGATGAACAGAACCCCCTGGAGTATGGGCAGAAACAGCCCAATGACCCCGAGGAAGAGCAGCCCCCAACCCAGGGCGAGCTGGAGGAGTTTCTTAATTCTCGCGCGCATGGTTTTTCAGTCTAGCACGGCGGGTGCGCTCAAGGCGAGCCGGCGTCACCGCTTCCCTTTGACAGCCCGCCCCCACCGGCCTTACGCTGTGCTTAGTTTGACGTCTTGGCAACCACAAGGAGAGAGAAATGCGCAGGTTTGTTCTTCTGATTCTGGTGCTGGCACTCGTCATGCCAGGCTGCTCTCTGATCACGGTCAACGTGCGCCCAGGGCTGGAGCCTCTCGAGGAAAAGGTGCTTTCTGGCGGCAAGGGAGGGGCCAAGGTACTGCTCATCGCCATCGAAGGGGTCATCTCGGAGGAGCGGGAAAAGTCCGGGCCGCTCTCCCTGAAGGAAGAAGTGGGAATGATTCCCCTCCTTACGGAAGAGCTGGACAAGGCGGCGAAGGATGACGCGGTCAAGGCGGTGGTGCTGAAGGTCAATTCGCCGGGCGGGGCCGTGACTGCCTCCGACATCATCTACCACGAGCTGATCTCCTTCAAGAGGCGTACCTCAAAACCCCTCGTGGTGGTCATGACCGGCCTGGCGGCCTCGGGCGGCTATTATGTCTCCTGCGCCGCCGACCGCATAATCGCCCACCCCACGACCATCACCGGGTCCATCGGGGTCCTGGCCCTCAAGATCTCGGCCGCCGATCTGCTGAACAAGATAGGCGTGGCCAACGAAACCATCACCGCCGGCGACAAGAAAGACATGGTTTCCCCGCTGCGGCCCCTTACCGCGGAGGAGCGCGTCATCTTCAAGGGCATAATAGACGACCTCGACGCGCGCTTCCTGGAGGTCGTCCGGCTGGCCCGCAAGCCGCGGCCCGACCAAATAGCCACCTTCAGCGACGCCCGCATTCTGGATGCCGCAATGGCCCTGAAGCTGGGCCTGGTGGACAAGCTCGGTTATATGGACGATGCCATCGAAGAGGCCAAGGACCTGGCGAAGATCGAAGATGCCAGGGTCGTCACCTACGCCCGCCCCGGCCAGTACCGGAACAACATCTACTCCGTCACCGGGCCGCCGAAGGAACCGACCATGCTGGGGTTCGATACCCAGTGGCTTTCCTCCTTCACCCCAGGGGTGCACTTCATGTACCTCTGGACACCATAGAGCGCGAGCCGCGCCGGGCAGACCCCGCCCCTCTTTTGGCCTTCACGTAATCCGGTCAGCTAGAAGCTGGTTGCAGTAATTCCTAACGCCGGTCCTGGGCATTTCCGTTCGTGCTGATGTATAGAAGCACGAACACCGGTGACACCGTTCGCCCTTCGATACCTCAGGGCGAACGGTTTTGAAGTCAGGTTAATGACTTACGCAAGTAGGTACTAGAAGCTGACGTTGAACTCCAGGTAGGGCCACCAGTTGGTTTCGTATTTCGACCAGCCGAAGATGCAGCTGGGGTCGCCGGTCACCGTGAATGAATCCGGGCCGGTCGGGGTCAAGGTAGGCAGGGCATGTTGCTCATAGGCAAAGTACATCGCCCCCAGACGGAACTTGGCCTTGCCCCAGTAGTAGTCGAGATAGCTGTCGAGGACCCCGGCATTGAAGGGTTAGAAACCTATCACCTGGTTTCCGCCGAAGAAGGAATTCTTTTCGGGATAGCTGACCGTGCCCTTGCGCCTGTAACCACGGTAGTTGAATGGATTTATCCAGGCGTCCGAACCCTTGGCGTACTCAGTGCAGAAGGACATGTTCCACTTGGCCAACCACGCGCCGGTATTGAAACCCACATGCCAGATGTAACCCTCGAACTCGTTGCCCGGAAAGGTTACCGTGGCGGCGCGATGAACGGTCCCGTCGTCTTTGGGCAGTAGCGTTTGATAGGCAAAGGGGGGCACGTCCAGATGGTTGAAGTAAAGAGAACCGTAAAGCTGTAAGCCCAGCAGTTGGGTATCGAAGTACCCGCCATAAAGGAGGTAGTCACTGGTGAAGAACGGAACATCCAGCCCAGGCGTCCAGGATCCGGTGCTGGAGGAACCGCCGATGGGGTTCCAGACCGGATTGATGGCCTGGGCGACAGTGGCGTTGTCCTTGCCAAAGTCCGCTCTGGGCATATACCAGTCGGGCATCCACAGGGCGTCCAGAATGATTTCGGTGTCTTTCAAAAGCTTTAACTGCACCTGCCCCAGAAGGACGTCGGAGCTCGGTCCATGCCCTACGATGGGAACCACACTGGCGATATCTATGCTGTCCTTGCCGCTGGGACCGGTAAGCTTCGTCTCCAGGTAGTTCAGGTAACCCACGTAAATGGCGTTCTCATCCTTCACCTTCGCTTCATATTGACCCATGGGGCCACCGCGGAACTTCTTGCCATCGAGGCTGGGCAGAGGGCACTGTCCAAAGCCCAGGCAGATGTCGTTCGTGGGCAGTTTGGGCAGGGCCACCCGCAGCAGGGTGCCGTCGATCTCGGAGTCTATGAACAGCCGAGGGAATATACTGCGCGCTGATCTCGATGGTGGACCGTCGAGGCCGGGCAGGCGGCCGACGTACCAGGTGACGTCCCATGGGATATAAGGAACCTTGAGGGTGGCATAGATCTGCTCGGCCCTCAGGGCGATTTCCGACCCTATGCTGGCGTTGAAGCTGTTGGGGTCGTTGAAGGGGTCGTTCTCAGGGGTGGCGGCGAAGGTACCCCAACGCTTATTAATGGTGAAGCGCCCGTAGACGTCGATCCAGTCAGGGACTACCTGGGCGTCCCAGTTGAGACGCAATCGCAATGGGAAGGAAATGGCACGGTCGTGCCTGTCGGCCTCGACGATTTGCTTCGTCGCGTCCTTGATCTCGAATACACTGTCCGTCGCCGAGGTTTCATCGTCCGTCGCCGAGGTTTCCAGGCTGAGGCGCTCCCCGGCCCAGTCGGCTGGAGCATCCGCGAACTCGTCCATGATTCGCACGCGTAGCTCCCCGCCCCAGTTGACCCGGTTGCGCTTGGCCTTTTCCTCGAGCTGTTTGATCTGCTCCGTAACGTTGGTGGCGGCGGGGGCTTCCTTGGGGACGGCGGCTTCGGCGGGCCGGACCGGCGCTGGCCCCGGTGGGGGCGCGGCAAGCTTCTTCTGGTAATAGTCGTTCAGCTGCTGCTCTAGCCTGCCTGCTTCCTGATCAGTTACAATCCCTTTCTGCTTCAGGGTGTCGATGAGGGGGTTCGACTCGGCCGAGGCGAATCCGGGAAGCCAGAGCGACAGGGCCAGGGTCAGAGTCAGGGTGGCTACGAAAAAACTCCGGGTCATTCTCTCCTCCTTCCAACAGGTTCAGCAATAGGTCAAGAGATGGGTGCATGTGCAATTTCTCACTAAGTAGACCCAGCATCTCAAACCGCATGTGACTTGTCAATTAGTATTCTGAAGCGAGGGACAATTGAGGGGCGATGAAGGCCAGCCCAAAGAGCCACCCTCCATCAGGAATCGAGACCATTCAGCCTTCCGGCGTATCCAGCGAAAGCTTGAGTTGCTCTTTTTTGGGCAGGCGGGCCAGGACGGATTCCAGCCGTTCATGGTGGATTGGGCTGCCGGGTTGGATCTCCATGGCCTTCTTGAGCAGCGATATGGCCACATCCAGGTCCGTCCCCTGTTCCAGGCAGACCGCCGCCAACTGGCTCAAGGAATGGGCGTCTTCGGGGTTGGCCCGCACGGCCCGCTTGTAGTGGCTTGCCGCGTCCGCGGTCTCTCCGAGCAGCAGCAGGCAGTCTCCCAAATGACGATGTATGTAGGGCCGGCTTTCCACCCGGGCGGCGGCCAGCAGGTGCTCCTTGGCCTCGGCGGCCCGGCCCTCTTCCAGCATGAGTTTGCCCAACTGAAACCGGACCTCGAAGTTGGCGGGATCGAGCCTCATGGCGGCCTGGAAGCTGGCAAGGGCCTCCTGGCGCTCGCCCTGCCGCAGGTGGGCAAAACCCACGTTGTAGTGGGCCATGACCTCCTCGGGCCGCGCGGCCACGGCCTTGTTGAACTGGATTTTGGCCGCCTCGAAGTCTCCCAGATCGGCGTAGCATACTCCCAGGCTGTTCAGCAGGTTGGTGTCGTCGGGGTCTATTTCTTCGAGCGCGCGGAGGTACTCTTTGGCGGCCCCTTCCAGGTCGCCACGCTCATAGAGTACGTCGCCCGATACATTGAGCGAGACCGCGTTGAAGCAGGCGGTCTGCCCGGCCCCGAGCAGCCGGGCGTGCTCCAGGGCTTTGGCGGCGTTCCCGACCAGTTCGTCCTTCGGGAAGTCCCAGCCGGGATATGCCGCCGAACCGGCGGTCACGGTGGCGGAAAGCGCCCTTCCGAGGTCCGCCAGGCGGGGGTGGACCTCAAGGGCCTGCTCCGCCGTCTTGCCGGGGAAGCCGGCCAGGAGGAGTTCGATGCCCTCGCGCCCCACCACGCAACCCGGCCCTCCGAAGGAGAGCAGGATTCCGCTCATGTCTGACAGAAGTTTTTCCAGACGCGAGGTCCCGAGTCTGTTGCGTATGGTACCTGCGCCGTCCAGGCGCGCCATCAGCACGGCCAGGCCGTCCCAGGCGGACCACTCCCTTGCCAGGGCCGCCTTGAAGGCCTCGATACCGCGACCGGCGGGCTCCAGCGGCCTCTCGCCTTCGGTGACCACCGGGGCGACAACGTCCCCAGGGCGCACCCGGACAAAAGGCTCTCCCCGCGAGATTATCTGGGCGAGTGCCTCGCCCGCCTCCACGGAGACGATCTGGGCCTCCGCCTTGCAGACCGGCTGGCCCAGGTTGTTGCGCTCCCAGATAAGCACCCTTTGGCCGGGCCAGACCTCCCCCCTCAGGGCGAGCACCAGCTTGCCCAGTGGCAGCACCGAGAGCACGTGGGGCGGATCCTCGCCGCCCGGCGGTCTCCTTCTGGCCCCGGCGGGCACGTCGGCCGAAAACAGCTCGGTACAGACCGCCAGCAGCCGCTCGGGATCCGGTGATTCGTCCACCCCTTCCAGCACCACCAGGGCTATGTCGGTGCCGGCCCGCTTGAGCGGGAAGCTCAGGCTGCGGCCGTCGAAGAAGAACTCGCTGCCGAAAGCCGGAGGGTGAAAGTGCAGACTCCCGAAGGAGATAACCGTCCGAAGCCGGCGCTCGAGGCGGGAGGCCAGGACGTCGTCTATCAGGCGGGGTTTCTTTTCGGGCTCGGTGCTCATTGCGCCGCCACCGCGCTGGCCACCACGGCCAGTTCGTTGCCGTTATCCCTCAGAGTACGGACGTCGAGCATCAGATCATCCTGTCCTATGCGGGCGACTATGGGAGGCTCGTGGTTTCTGAGGCGGGCGCTGAGTTCCCCGGCGCTCAGTTGGGGGTGCCGGACCACGACCGCCCTGCTAGTGAGGTCCTGGAGAGGGAGCGCCCCACCGCCTGTTTTGGCGACGCTGCGGACTACCTTGGCCTGTATGTGGGGAGCCTTCCGGCGGATGAGCCGCGCGAGTTTTCTGGCCCGGCGCTCCAGCAGTGCCTCGGAGGCGAGGATCATGCCGAGGGTCGGCACCTCCACCACCGCCCTGGCCTCGTCAAGATAGAGCCGCAGGGTGGCCTCGAGAGCGGCCAGGGTCATTTTGCCAACCCTCAGTGCCCTGGCCAGGGGGTGGCGCTTGAGGGTGGCGAGGCAGTCCTTCCGGCCCACGATGATCCCCGCCTGCGGGCCTCCCAAAATCTTGTCGCCGCTGAAGCTGACCACGCCAGCCCCCGCCGCCACGGAGGCCTGCACCGTGGGCTCGGGCGTGAGGCCGTGGCGGGAGAGATCCACCAGGCTGCCGCTTCCCAGGTCCTCGAACAGCGGAAGGTCGTGTTCCTTGGCCAGGAGGGACAGATCCGCCACGCCGACCTCCGCCGTAAAACCCACCTGCGCGAAATTGCTCTGATGCACCTTGAGCAGCATGGCCGTGTCAGAACCTATGGCCTGGGCGTAGTCGGCCAGATGAGTGCGGTTGGTGGTACCGACCTCGCGCAGCCGCGCCCCGCTGGCCGCCATTACCTCGGGCATGCGGAAGGAGCCGCCGATCTCCACCAGCTCCCCGCGCGAGACGATGACCTCGCGGCCCGCGGCCAGCGCCGCCAGCACCAGGACAACGGCGGCGGCGTTGTTGTTGACCACCATGGCCGCCTCGGCCCCGGTGATTGTACACAGCAGATCTTCCAGGATGCTGTTGCGGCTGCCCCGCTCTCCCCGATCGAGATCGAATTCAAGATTTGTATATGATGACGCGGCCGCCACTACCGCCGCCACGGCGGCATCAGGCAGAATGGAGCGGCCGAGGTTGGTGTGAATCACCACGCCGGTGGCGTTGATGACCGGCCGCAGTCGGGGCAAGGCGGCCCGCCCGACCCTGGCCACGGCATCGTGCAGAATATCGTCGCCCTGCGCACTGTCCGCCATAATGGCCTGCCTCTTGGCCTCGACCGCCGCGCGAACGGCCGCAACCACCAGCAACCGGGGCTGCTCGGCCAGAAGGGCTGCCATCTCGGGGCGCCGGAGAAGTTCGTCAACCTGGGGCAGAGACCTCAGCATGACTGATTTATTCAAGAACCTTCCCCCTCCCCCGCAAAGGGGATACTACATAAGGGCCGCGCCCGCAACAGCTTTCCGGGGCGGCAGAGCCGCCTCCCAGACTCCGGGGCGGCAGGGCCGCCTCCCAGACTCCGGCACCCATGAGCGCTGGTGGCAACCGGACCGTCCGGGAGGGCGCCGGCTACCTTTGTCGTTGGCAACAGGACGGTGGTGGAGCGTATTGTAGGTCGATGAAGATTGTATTCGTCTTTGTGGGCAAGACGCGCCAGGGGGAAAACTATATGGAGCAGGGCGTGGCGGACTATCTGGGCCGCATCCGTCGTTACGCGCGGGCGGAAATCAGGCTGGTGGCGGCCGAACAACGCCACCGAGGGGTAGATGAGGCCAAGGCGCTGGCCAAGGAGGCCGAAAGGCTGGCCTCAGCGCTGGCCGACTGCGACCACGTCATTTGCCTCGACGAAGCGGGCAGGCAGTCAACCTCTGTTGAGCTGGCCCATCTGCTGGACGGCCTTATGCTGCACGCGGTCAAGCGGACGGCTTTTGTGGTGGGAGGCTCGGGCGGGCTTTCGGCCGGTACAAAAGGCGCGGCTCACCGCCTGCTATCTTTGGGAAAGATGACCCTGACCCACGAAATGAGCCGGCTGGTCATTATAGAGCAGGTATACCGCGCCCTGAGCATTCGCGCCGGGGAACCTTACCACCGCACCTGACACAAGGCCGTTTCGGCATTCCCCGCCGCTAGCTCGTTACGGCCTCGACGCCGGCCAACTCCGGTACTTCCTTCTTCAGGAAGCGCTCGATGCCCATTTTCAGCGTCATCTGGCTCATGGGGCAGCCGTGGCAGGCCCCCTTGAGCCTCACGCGGGCCACCTTGTCTTCGGTAATATCGACAAGCTCCACGTCCCCACCGTCGGCCTGCAGGTGGGGGCGGACTTTCTCCAGGGCTGCCTGTACTCGCTCTCTCAAGGTCAAGTACCTCCTTCAGTTTAGCATATTACTATAACACCCTTTGGGCGGGCATTACAGGCCCTTCAAGCCCCTGGCCTCGCGCCCGCCACCAGCGCGGCCTACATTTTCTTGACACATCCCGCCACGGCGCCATACTGACAAGTCGTTCCAAGCCGCAATCAAGACAAGCCAGATATTGCCGCCTTTGCCTCCAGGGCGAGCCGGCAGCCGGCGGAGCAATGGTCGAAGGCAGCGCGCTGAACTATCTCTACAGCCTGCGGTGCTCCGGCATAAAGCTGGGCCTGGAGAACGTGCGCTCGGTTCTGGCCACCCTCGGTGACCCCCAGCTCGCCCTGCCTTGTATTCACGTTGGCGGCACCAATGGCAAGGGTTCGGTCTGCGCCATGCTCTCGGAGATCTTCCGCCAGGCGGGGTTCAGGGTGGGGCTGTACACCTCCCCTCACCTCTCGGATTTTGGGGAGCGCATCCAGACGGACGGGCGGCGGCTGTCCCCGGAACGACTGGACAGCCTGGTGGACTTGGTTCGCGATGCCGCGGCCGCGCGAAAAAACATCTCCCTGACCTTCTTCGAGTTTGCCACTGCCATGGCGCTGCTGGAGTTTGCCAGCCACGGCGTGGAGGTGGCCATAATTGAGGTGGGCATGGGCGGGAGGCTGGATGCCACTAACGTGGTCAGCCCCCTGGTCAGCGTCATAACCAATGTGTCGCGAGATCACACCGAGTATCTGGGCCGCACCCTGGCCCAGGTGGCGGGCGAGAAGGCGGGCATCGTCAAACCTGGCGTGCCGGCCGTGACCGCGGCCCGTGGACCTGCCCTGGCGGTCGTGCGGGAGCGCTGCCGGGAGGTCGGGGCACCCCTGCTTGAACTGGGGCGACATTTCAGGCTAAGAGGCGGCGAAAAGCGGGGGTTTTCTTACGAAGGGCGTACCCGCCGACTCTCGCATCTCAAGCTGGGCCTGGCCGGAGAACACCAGGCCTGCAACGCCTCGTTGGTCCTGGCGGCGGTCGAGACCGCCGAAAAGGCCCTGGGGCGGGTAGTGCCCGAGGAGGCTATCCGCGCGGGGTTGAGCCGTGTTTCCTGGCCGGGACGGCTGGAGAGATTGGGAGACTCGCCGCTGATACTGCTCGACGGGGCGCACAACCCGGCGGGGGCCAGGGCGCTGGCCGCCTGGCTGGCGCGGCACGCGCGAGGCCGGCTGATTCTGGTCACGGGGGTGTGCAAGGACAAGGACGCAAGGGGTATTCTGCGGCCCCTGTTGCCGCTGGCGGAGGTTTTTGTGACTTGCGCCGCCGCCTCGGAGCGAGCGCTGAATCCTGAGGATCTGGCCGAGGTCGCGAGGGTGCTTCTTCGGGGACAGCTAACCGTGGAGGTCGTCCCCCAGGTTGCGGCGGCTGTCGCACGGGGGCTGCAACTCGCCGGGCCGGACGATACCGTCTGCGTCTGTGGTTCCCTCTTCGTGGTGGGAGAGGCGAGGGATAGTCTGCTCGCCCGCGCGGACGTGAGCCGCGCCGGGCTGTTCGGGCCAACCCGGAGAATGAAGGCTTAGGTACTGGGACTTGTGAAGAGATTTTTTCTGCCACTTCGCCTTCAGTCCGTTATCGCGGCCGCCGTATGGTGGCTGTCACTGTGTCCGCTCCTGGCGGCAACTCCGGCCTGGGGGGCGGAGGCGGTGCGCCAGGGTCCAATCCGGCTGGAGGCCGATTCCGTTCAGTTCAACCCGGAGACCGCGATCTATTCCGCCACGGGCAATGTAACCATTGCCCCCGGAAAGGGACTGTGGCTGCGGGCCGACAGCCTGACCTATGGCCGCGATACCGGCGTCGTGGAGGCCACCGGGGGCATCCACGCCATCATGGACGGCAACGAGATCTGGGCGGACCGCGCCACGCTGAACCTTGACGCCAGCGCCGCATTCATCGAGCGGGCGCGCATTTTCATCCCCCAGGCCAACTACTTCATAACCGCGGGCACCCTGGAGAAGATCGGCCCCGACTGTTTTTTCAGGGCCAAGGACGCGAAGATTACCACCTGCCAGGGGGATACCCCCGCCTGGTCCCTTACCGCCGGAACGATCAACCTCAGGGTGGAGGGCTACGCCACGATCTACGGCAGCGCCTTCCGGGTCAAGGACGTGCCGGTTCTTTACAGCCCGTTCTTCGTGTTGCCCGCCAAGCTGAAGCGCCAGACGGGCTTTCTGGTGCCGTTGCCGGGGGCCTCCTCGCGCGACGGTTTCACCCTGGACGCCCCCTTCTTCTGGGCCATGACCGACAACATGGACGCCACCCTCCATACCAGCCTCAAGACCAGCCGTGGCGTTATGGAGGGGGCGGAGTACCGCTACGTGTTTTCGCCCGGAAGCCTGGGCACCATTCAGGCGAGTTATCTGCGCGACGGGAAGACAGACGAAAACTTCCGCGAGGTCGATCACACCCTCCGCGCCAACAAAGACCGCTGGTGGCTGCGGGGCATGGCAGACCAGGCCCTGCCGCGCGACTTCTTCCTTCGCGCCAGCCTCGATGCGGTCAGCGACGAAAACTACCTGCGGGAGTTCGTTCGCGGCTATCAGGGGTTCAGCGCCAGTAACGAGTACTTTTCCCGCGTCTTCGGCCGCAGCCTTCAGGAGCGGACCGACCCCGTTCGGGAGTCTTCGCTGCTGGTCTTTCAGGGCCAGGGAGTCCAGTACGTGTCCGGAGAGGTCCACTACTACCAGGATCTGCTCCCCGGCCGCGACAACCTCGCCTTGCAGCGCCTCCCTACCCTTCGCTACAACCTCACCGAGCACGCGCTCCTGGGTGGCCCGCTCTATGGGCAAGTCTCCGCCCGCTACGACGACTTCTATCGCGCGGCCTCACCCACGGTGGCGCCGCGCGGCCAGCGGCTGGACCTGGAGCCTACCCTGCGCCTGCCGCTCCATTGCGGCCGGTATCTCACGGCCATTCCCAACGTATCTTTGCGCGAGACGGCCTACATCATCGAGGGCCGGCAGGATGGCCGGAACCTCGACGGGCTGACCAGCCGTGAGGACTACAGCGTCGGCGGCTCGCTTTCCACCCAGCTCAGCCGGGTCTTCAACGCCCCCATCGCCGGGCTTTCCGCCGTAAAACACATCGTGCGGCCGGAGCTGACATATATATATCGGCCGCGCCTGGACCAGAGCGGCCTGCTCCAGTTCGATCCTCTTGACTTCCTGGCGCCCCGCAACCTGCTCACGCTGTCCGTGACCAACGACCTGATTGGCAAGATAACCACCGGTGGCGACAACTCCTATCCCCACCTGGCGCGGCTGCGCCTGGCGCAGGGCTACGACTTCGACCACCGCGACACCGGGCTGACCACCGACGCGCCCCTGGCGCCCTTCCTGGCGGAGACCCAGATTACCTGCGGGAACCTCTACTTTGACGGCGAGGCCGAGTGGGACTGGGACCAGGCGGTACTCACCAGATACGGCGTGCTGGGAAGCTGGACTCACCCAGCCGGGCACTCCGTGAGCCTCGACTATCAATACCTCCGAGGCGTGGCCGAGGAGATAGATCTCGCCGGCACGCTGCGGGTGCGGTACCTCGATTTTTATACATCTCAGCGCAATTCCCTTCGTGCCGGCCGCCTGATTGAGAGCCTCTTCGGTGTCCGCTACCATGCCCAATGCTGGGGCGTGGATTTCAGTTACCGGCAGGACCCCTTCGACCACGAAGTCCTGCTGCGCTTCAGCCTGGGCGGAATCGGCGAGGTTGGCCCCTTCGGCTTTACCACCCCCGGCGGCCAGGCCGCCGGTCCCTAATGCCTCGGCGCCCGCAGAAATGCTGAGGGGTGCGCTTGACAAGTGCCCGCCTATCGCATATGTTGATTTCATTGACGCGGGGTGGAGCAGTCCGGTAGCTCGTCGGGCTCATAACCCGAAGGTCGCAGGTTCGAATCCTGTCCCCGCTACCAAAAAGTATAATCGAAGGCTTGGGAGAAATCCTGAGCCTTTTGTTTTTGCCCTATCAAAACTGATACCCACCACTATACCCACCAGCAACTAGTCCAAGATCCTGGCTCTGCTGCCCTTTCACCTGGACAGACAACTTCGGCGATGCATACGAGTCAGAGCAGTCCCTCTTCGCTCTTCCCACTCTCTTCTTTAGGGCTTTTCTCTTTCCCTTTTCACTTGGCCTAGGTGCGGAGGTGCAGCTTGATACCCTGGTCCACATCATGTCTGTCGACGAGATCTGCGCCAGTTGTTCGCGTAAGTGCCACATGGGTAGGTGGGAGTGGTCAGACAACCACGGTACCGTACTCCTGTGCTGGGAGCGGCTGCCCGATCACGCTCGCGGCCTCGCGCGACTTCTTCTCGTCGGCACCGAGATCGATGATCATGGCCTGATCTTCTTTCAGATTCATCTCTGCTTCGAGGTCCGTCTGCAGCCGGACGCGATCAATTTCCTTGAGCACGCAAAAGAATACCGAAAACTGCCAGCCCTCACCGTATCCCTTGAGGACTTTGTGGACGTGCCGTAACCGTTTGGGGTTTCGAATGTCGTAGCAGACTAAGTAGCAGCGGCGCATGCGGTCCTCCAGAAAGCTCAGCGCGTGGTCAGGAAGGCCAGGGAAGGCACCTCTCCCACCAGCCACGCTGCGATCATCCGAGCGTGCAGGACCAGCATCCGCCGGTAGCTGAGATGATACTTGAAGACCGGGTGGGTCACTTCCGTGTCCATCCTTCTGCCGTAGGCGTTGAAGAACGCGCGTCGTCCCCAATCCGTGAGGGCGCATCCCGCGGCAGACCTCATGAAATGCCCCTCCGTCAGCTCTCCGCGATTGAACGCTGAAATAGCGACCGAATCCGCGATCAGCGGCCGAAACGGCTCCATCAGGTCCAGCGCGAAGGCGGGGCGTCCCGGCCGGGATACGTGGAACCCACCGATTGAGGGTTCTAGCCTCGCCAGGCGCAAGGCGGCAACGCATTCGTGCGTCAGCATCGCGTAGGCCAGCGACAAGCAGGCGTTGATGGGATCCGGAGGCGGACGGCGCTGCCTGCCGTTGGCGTCGAATTCCGCTGCCAGAGGCCCTTTGAACATTCCAGCAAAGTGACCGAAGTAGAGGGCCGCCGCCTGACCTTCGTGCCCCCTCAAAGTACCGAGAGACGTCGCCGCTTGGGCTTGTTCGGCCTCCTTGGTCAGATCGCCTGGCAGACTCTCCGGCAACGAGGCGTGATTCCTCATGAGCAGGGTCCGCTGATTCGCAATCTTTGCGGTGATAAGCGCGCGAGTCAGTTCCAGGCATGCTTCCGGGTCATCAAACCTTCGAATCTGCGCCCTCCGGATCTCCGCGCTGACCGAGTCGAGCGGATCGACCATCGCTACCAGCCGGCCGGCCGCGGACAGGAATGCGATCGGAATGCCCCGATCAGCAAGAGTATGGATAGCCTGCGTGGAGATCTGCACCGAGCCCAGGAGCGACAGGCTCTCGATGTTGGCAAGCGGCATCTCCTTGACCATTGCGCCGTTCTTGTCGGTCACCTTCAACCCCATTCCCCTGATGCCGACTCGTACGCCGTTCTTCTGCGCCACGACATGGATGCCATCGTCCCGCGGCGGCCAGATTTTTCTGGGCGTCAGTTCGTCGGTCGGCACTGAGGCGCGCTGGTTGTTGACCTCGTCCGGCAGACAGATTGGCTGAAGCGAACAACGCAGGCATCGAGGATCGTTGACGAGCGGGAGGGGGCGCGGGCCGTCCGCGCACTTCTTGGCTGCTTCCAGGACAGCCAGGGATTCGGCCTTGAGAGCAGAATCCATTGGAAGCTTCAACCGGAACTTCTCCCCAGCGTAATAGATAACGGCTTCCGTGACTGAGTATCCCGCTTCCTCCAAGAGGACAGCTTGAAGCCCGACCTGGACACGATCGGTAGGCCAGGCCTCAGCGCTTGAGAGAGGAGGCTCGTCGGCTTCTCCAGGATCATCGGGAGGCGGAGCCATGACGGCGCGCTTCGGTTTGCCCTTCCGATATTCCACCGGGACTGCCTTCTGGCCGGAAATTTCGGCTAAGTCGAGCGTTGCCGTGAGGCGGAGCGCCTTGCTCGTCAACGCCAGGCTTCGCACAGCCTTCGGGCGGTCAGGGTCCGATGACTCTCCGTTGGAGCCGTCCAGGACAGTACTGGGCTTGTCGACTCTGCGATGGACAGCAAGCCCTTTCTCCGTGTCGCTGCTGGGGAGGAATACCCCTTCCACCGCCATGTAATAAAAGAGGCGCGGGCAGTAGGCGTATTCCGCCACATTCCTGGTTGGCCAAAGGGATTCGTCAGTCATCTTCGCCCCCCTGCCGCTCTTCACCTGGCGCGGACAGGCCCCGTAGAGGATGTCCTATAGAATCGGCTACCTTGGGGTGAAGCTTAAACTGTGGCGAGGCGGTGTTCAAGGGGAAGGCACAAACGTCGCTTGGCGGACAGTAATGGGGCCGCGGCTTAGGAGCCGCGGAGGCGAAACCCTTATGTTGGACGGACATTTATCAATCCAGCTTCAATGGGGCCGCGGCGTCTGAGCCGCGGAGACGTCGAGGACGTGGACCTCCTGGCCCACGCACTGGAAGCTTCACTGGGGCCGCGGCTTAGGAGCCGCGGAGACATCGGACAAATGCGAGGGCCTCGATCTTTGCATATGCTTCAATGGGGCCGCGGCTTAGGAGCCGCGGAGACGCGCTGGTGGATAAGGCATCAGATACGCTATGCACGCTTCAATGGGGCCGCGGCTTAGGAGCCGCGGAGACAGCCATAGACGACGCAGCCATAGACGCAGTCTGGGGCTTCAATGGGGCCGCGGCTTAGGAGCCGCGGAGACCCTTGGCCGCGTACAACGGGGGTCGCGGTTACTGGCTTCAATGGGGCCGCGGCTTAGGAGCCGCGGAGACAAAGTTGTTCGTCAACGGCACGTTCACGGCGGAGGGGCTTCAATGGGGCCGCGGCTTAGGAGCCGCGGAGACGCCTCGGCTGCCCCGGCTGCTGCCCAGGCTGCTGGCTTCAATGGGGCCGCGGCTTAGGAGCCGCGGAGACGCCGCCCC
>JAZDOA010000017.1:0-2737 GCA_043799175.1 Pseudomonadota bacterium
GTCCGGGAGGCGCTTGCGGCCGGGCGCATCAAGGGTAAGTTCGACAAGACCAGGAACCGCTGGCAGGTCGACCTGGCCGACCTGACACCGGCAGCCCAGCAGATCCTGACGGCGCCGAAGGATACCTGGAAGACACACCCCTCAGACCTGGGCGATTATTACCGGCGCCATGGCCTGAGGCGAACAATGGTCAACGGCCGTCTCGAGACGGTCCGAATATGCGACGAGGAGGTGTTATGCAGGCACGATTAAAGATCTACTGTGAGCAAGATGGCAAGTACCTGGGCGATTTTAAGGTTGATACCGCTGACCTGCCGGAGCAGCTTCAAGAGAAGGTCAACAAGGTCATTCTAGCGCATCGTAAAGACTGCCGACACTACCGACAATCACCAGATTAGCGCGTACTAAAATCGTACTAAAATCGTACTAAAATCAGTATCATTTCAGTATCAAAATTGGAGGTGATTTCGTGATAATCAAGTTCAACCAACCCGGCGAGTTCATCGAAGAGCTGGACCAAGAGTACGGCAAGGACGTGCTCACTCTGGGGGTGCCCGGCGAGGTGCGCCCCACGCTCCGCCTGACCAACGAGCACCGGCAGACGGAGGTATCGCCCAACATCACGCACCTGGTGGTACTGGCCACCATCCCTAACAAGAAGGGCGACATCATCAAGCTGTTTCACTTCGTCGGCGACCTGTGGGGCGTCGGTCGAGACGAGGAGATAGTAAAGAAGGCCACCCTGGTGCATGCCCAGCTTGAAGAGGCGGCCAAGCGGCTGAACATCGAGGTCCGCGGCGGGGTGTACGAGCCCTAAAGGCAGGCAGCGAAGATAATGTTAGACCGTGATGATAAGCAGATCTTAAAAGAGGCTAAGAACGGCGGGGCCATATTGGTCACTACGGACCGCGTGCTACGAGTAGCGGCCGGTGGGATGACACCGCATGAGGTGCTCGAGAAGGCCATAGTCGAAGGTAAAGGGACTAATGAGGCACGGGCTGAAGTCTCCCGTTTACACACGCTCAAACCTGGCGAGCTCACGGTCCTGGCGGAGGCCGGCAACAAAACCTACCAGTCTTTTCGACAGCATATCGAGGTGAACCAGGAGACCGCTAGCCTGATCCGGCGACTAAGAGTTGATAAAAGCTATTCCTGGCGAGCAGTGGCTCGATTCTGTTCTAAGCGATGGCGAGGTCCCTGGGGAGGCAACCAGATTGCCGGCATGGTGATTTGTGAGAAGGCGGCGAAGCTGCTGGGCGAAGACTTCATGGAGCCGCCGTGGAACTAGGACAGGAACCACTTGACATGCCCCCACCGAGAGGACTAATATATGTGCATGATTGCAGAAGAAGGTAAACCAGCGCACACCAAGGATGACGCCATCACTGTCCTGGCGGCCGCCAAGATAATCGGGGTTCACCACACTACTCTGTACCGGCAGATCAACGCCGACAAAATTGCCGCATTCAAGTTCGGCGGCATTGTCTTCATTCCCATGCGAGAGGTACTACGTCTAAAAAGAGAGAAGGAGGCAAAATGTCGAAGCAACCCGAGGACATAAAATTCCCCATTCAGGGCACTGACGAATGCCCTCACTGCAAGTCGAAGGACAAGGCGCTGCTGCCCTACTTCGAGCAGCTGGAGCACCAGGGCAAGGTGCCGAAGGGGTCGCTCGAGGGAGGAGTGACCATAACCGTCCCAATCCTGGCTGCTCTCAAAGGGCCGCTTAATCTCACCAACGAGATCCCGGTGCTGACCGTCTGCATCGAAGGCTGCGCCAAGTGCAAGTCGCTCTACTTCACCAAGATACTGCTCTCGTCGCAGAAGTTGCCACCGGCCTTCATGCAGCATGCTAGCGGCAGGGGTAACTAGCGACTACGGGGTGTGTCTTCCGCATAGGCTTTGCGGCGAGATAAGGCGCAACACTGTGAAGGGGGCGCTGACGCTCACCGGCCCCTTATTTTATCACAAAAATAAACTCAATTCTGACACAAAAAAGGAGGTACATATGGTACAAGAACGAGGTATGACTACTACCCGTAGCCCGCAGGAACTCGCAGCGCGGAGCGGTCCTCCCGAGGCGCTCACGGTATCGACCGGCTACGTGGCGCAGACGCTATCCTCCATCCACAACCTGCAGGACATGACGGCCAAGCTGCTGGTCCGCGGCCGTGACTACGGCCGCACTCCCGGCACCCAGAGCGATGGCTTGTGGGATCCCGGCGCCAGCCTTATCATCGCCGGCTTCAACTGCTACGCCGGCCAGCGCCGCATTCTCAGCCTGGTGGACGAGGACAACAAGATATCCGTCATTGTTGAGGTGCCGCTAGTCAGCCGGCAGAGCGGCCTGGAAGTCGGCAGCGGGATCGGCGCCGCTTCCACTCTCGAGGCCAAGCACTCCAGCCTCTGGAAGACCGAGGAGGAGATGATCAACGACTACGGCTACACCAAGGAGGAGATCGCCACCCTGAAGGCTGAAAAGAAGCTACGGACCAACAAGAACCACATCGGTAAGTGGCGCATGGAGAACCCAGACCGCGGCGGCCTGCTCAACACCCTGGTCAAACAGGCCTCGAAAAGAGCCGAGGTGGATGCCGCCGAGGCCCTGCCGGGCGTTTCGTCCGTGCTCCGCACCATGTTTGACCCCGACAAGCCACGTGGTGGAGATAGCGGGGGAAAGCCAAAGTATGAGGGGGCGAAGTGGCAGCGCTTCTGGGGCGACGCCAACCGCCTGGGC
>JAZDOA010000036.1:0-2790 GCA_043799175.1 Pseudomonadota bacterium
CGACCTCGCTTGGCTCTCAAAAAACGCCCAAGCAGTTCGAACCTGTTGCTCCTTTCACCAAACGGGTGAAAGGCCAAGTCCGTAATCAGCGCGGCAATCAGGCAGTTGGCGAGGCTTAGGCATATTACCCGGAGATTGAGGTGTGTCCTAAGATCCACCTGTCAACGTGATGTGCTCACCCCGAAGCGTACGTTCATCCGCTCCCGGCATTGGGCGCGGATAGCCTCTTTCTCCTGGCGTTCGGTATCCATCAGCGGCATACCCACCTCCCCCCCGATGAGGCGAAAGGACCTCTCAGCCAGCCCCAGGGGCCTCAGGCCGTCGATCCGCGACAGCTTCCAGCCATAGGCCGCCTTGTTCAGTTGCACCAGGACATGGTTCGCGGCCGTATCGTCGCCCAGCAGGTAGCCCCGCCGCCCACGGTAGAGGACGCTGAGGCGGACATCGGCGGCCACCTTCGCCTCCCGGCCCCGCACCCGAATAACCGAAGGCCCCACAAACTGGAGCTGGGGGTGGTCGAACTCCTTGAAGGCCCTCTTGAGCAACTGCCGCAGCAGCGCTATGTTGTAGCCGCAGCCGTCTTTGTAGCCGGGCGAGATGAAGCGCACGCACTGGGAAAGCCCTTCAGAGGCCACGGCCGCCGAGCCCGCCTCCAGCGCGGCCCGCACCAGCCGGGTTTCATCGGCCCCGGCCACCGGCGCCACCGCCTCCCCCGCCGTATACTTCTCGGGCCGCGTGACGAGCAGATCCCCCGGTTTCAGCACCGCGCTACGCAATTGCCAGCCTTCCGCGGTGGAATCCGCCACGTCGATGTTTACCATCTCGGCCTGTAACTGCCCGTTCAGCCGGACCACGTAGGGTTTGCCGGCCGCCACGGCCACGACATCGGAAGGAAGCCGCCAGAGTCCCCCCTGGCCCTGGCCGAACTCGAGCACTCTCGCCGGGGTCTCGGAAACACGCTCACCCGTCCAGGACAGCCACAACATGAGGCCGAGCACCGCCGCTCCCACACCCAACAGAAGCGCTACCTTCTTAAACGTGTGCATTGACGAATGCCCTCCGCGGCAAAATAGCCACCCCTCCGTACCTTACAACATTTGAGCCAACCTTGAAAGCTTGACAAACATCTATCTTCGGGCGCGGGTGGCGGGGCCACCTGCCGCCCGCCCTTATCTTACGACAAAGGTGGAGGTCTGGCTGTCGGTCATCCCCTCCGCGTTCACGGAGGCCACGACGGTATAGGTGCCGGGGGCGGCCGTCTCGGGCAGCGTCACCGGGACCTCGGTGCTCCAGGTGCCGCTGGCGCGCTGGCGATCGACCGCCATGCGGCCGACGGTCTGGCCGTTATAGGTCAGATCCCGCACCTCGCGGACCGTCGCCGTCTCGTTTGGCTGCGGTGTCACCAGGGAGTAGGTCATGGCGATGTCCACCTGGCCGCCGGGTGCCACGGTCTGGGGCCGGGCCGTGACCTTCTGGAGGCTAAGTGCCTGCTGGCCCGGCTGAACCCCGGTATCAGCCAACGCCTGCCCCCGAGGGGCCTGCTGCTTCTCCTGATAGTTGCCGATCACCCCGCCTCCCAGCGCGCCGAGCAGGCCGCCGATTACCGCGCCTTGGGTGCCGCCGATCAACCCACCCACCGTGGCCCCCCCGGCGCCCCCAAGGACGGCCCCGGTGGCAGTCGCGGGCCGTTTTTGCACCTCGGAGGTCAGCGGGGCACAGCCAGCCAGAAGTCCCAGGCCGAAGCCCCCCGCCACGGCCAGCGCGGTCACCCTAACAAGTGTTACTCTTCTCATCTTATCTTCCTCTTGGCTGAAGGCTTACGCTGCAGGTGGCCCTGCCGCCCCAAAGTCTTTGACACTCGAAGGCCCCGCGGCATAGGATGAATCTTAATCCGCCAACAACCCGCGAGCCCATGTTCTCTTGGCCCGTCTCAAACATATTCCTCCTCATCGGGCTGATAGCGCTCGGGATCCTCATCTTTCTCATTGAAGTCAAGGCCGTGTCTTATGCCTACGAGAAGGCCGGCATATCGCATCGCTATGTCCTGGCGGTTCTCGTGCTCAGTCTCGGGGGCAGCGTCGTAAACATTCCCCTGGCGCGCATCGGCGGCCAGGACATAGTCGTGGGTCACGAGGTGGTGCGCCACATGGGCACGGAGTATCTCGTCCCCATCGTCAAGCATGTCTCGGGCACCCTCCTGGCCGTTAACGTCGGCGGCGCCTTGGTGCCGACCGTGGTTTCGATTTATCTGCTCTGGAAGTTGCCTTACCTAGTGCCCAAGGCCGTGGTGGGCATTCTCATCATGACGGGGGCGATGTACGGTCTGGCCACTCCGGTCCCTGGCGTGGGCATCGCCGTTCCCACCCTCGTGCCGCCTATTCTGGCGGCGGTCATTGCCATGGCCCTCGACAGCCGTCACGCGCCGCCGCTGGCCTATGCCTGCGGTACCCTGGGGGTATTGATCGGCGCCGACCTGCTCAACCTGTCGCACGTTGCCGGATTGGGGGCCCCGGTGGCCAGCATAGGCGGCGCTGGTACGTTCGATGGCGTTTTCCTTACGGGCATCATTGCCGTCTTGCTTGCCTGAGGCCTCGGGCACGGATGCGAGCGGCCGCGTGACGAGCCGCCTGAGTCAGTCGGCCAATGAGGCCACCAGCGGCTCCTGGCGTCTGAGCTCATAGCCCCCGAAGGTGAAGGCGTGCAGGCGGAAGATCTCGGAGACGGTGTGCAGCTTGAGGATGTGGTAGCCGAACCCCCCATTGGTCACCAGCCGGTACATGCGGGGGTGCT
>JAZDOA010000038.1:0-44544 GCA_043799175.1 Pseudomonadota bacterium
CGACCTCGCTTGGCTCTCAAAAAACGCCCAAGCAGTTCGAACCTGTTGCTCCTTTCACCAAACGGGTGAAAGGCCAAGTCCGTAATCAGCGCGGCAATCAGGCAGTTGGCGAGGCTTAGGCATATTACCCGGAGATTGAGGGGGGATCGGTGGTGAATCGAGCGGGCGGCACTCCAAGTGGGGCGCATTGTAGAACTACTCGGCAGTCTTCATGACTACATCTTTCCGTGGCAGCCGGTGAGAGACTGGCTGCCACGGAAAACTACCCCGTGGGGCCGGGTCGGTCGGCCTCATCCAACCCGTCTCCTCAGCCACAGCCCCGCCAGCCCGGAGGCAAGCAGTGGCAGGGCCGCGGGCACCGGAGTCTGGGCCAGGGCCTCGACTGCCCACAATTTGTACCCGTTGTAGCGGCCGTCGAGGATCCACTCCCCGTTGCCGTTCCTTTGCACGGTATAGTGCGCCAGGCCGTTGACGGCGTCTTCCGCGTCCGTTACCCAGAGGCCATTGAATCCGCCCGCCAGGTCGGTGTCATAACCCCAGACGGTGAGGACATGTTCGCTCCACCCGTTCATGACGTTCACGGTGACGCCGTAGCCGCTGTGGAGGAAGGAATGTATGTCAGTCATGGCGCCTTGGGGATTTCCGTATCCACTTCCATGATATACACTGAGGTACGGCGTGCCCGGCCAGTAGTTGCCCTCGCTATGTTGTGCATCCCCATTCAGCCACCACTTCCAGGAGTCTACCGACCGGCCGTAGTTGTTGTCCCAGCGGTCCACGTGTTTCTGGAAGACCGCCTCTGCCGTGGGGCACCCGGCGGTGCCCCAGCCCCCCCAGTGAAGTACGTTGGAGGCCGCCGCCGCCCAGCTCATAAGGCTGTCATCGTTGCCTGTCAACTGGACGTCGTAGTACGTGGTGTCCCCGTTGGCGTCCCGGAGAAAGTAACTGTCGGCCAAGGCTGGAGCGGCCGTGATCAGGCCGGTCAGCAGAGCCAGCGCCAATACTCGCAATCTAAGGGCTTTCATGATCATCCTTCCGCGGAGTCCCCAGGGTCTCGCGTGGTTGTCTCTGGTGTCTGGTAATCTCCCGGTTTCAGGAAGTCTTGCGTCTTACACCAAAAAAGCTCAGCACCCCGGAGCCCATGAGGAGCAGCGAGGCGGGCAGGGGCGTTTGTGCGGCAGGCTCGTACTCGAAGTTGTCGAGGACGATTAGGCCCTTAGGGTCTTTAGTGCGAAATTCGATCTTTTGAATGCCGTTCCAGCCATCGAAGGTAAATTGGGAAGTGCTGATATTTGGCGCCAGATCGACCTGATACTCGTGGCCGCTGCCAGTGCCCACGACAGTTACGGATGTGGATGCGCTACCACCGGCCAGGTAAATGCTCTTGAGATCGAAGGCCTGACCGTTCAGGGCATCGATAGTCGTTACCGGAGCCGGCGAAAGGGCGGCGTAGTTACCCATGGCCCACTGGAGGCCCAAAATGTTACAACAGGTGATGAGCTGCACAGAGGATCCCGACGTGGGCCACGCCTGCCACACGAACCCCTTGTACTCGGTCGGCAGCTTATAAGGATCTTCAAAGGTGATATCTTCAAAATCGATGCACGCCGCTTTCGATACTCCCGCCCAAACCGCCAGGCTCAGGCATGCCACCAGCGCTATCAGCATCTTCTTGAACATAACCTATCTCCTCTCAAGACTAATGATGTCTCCATGTGGTGGTTAAATATATGTCAAAAAAAAGTGCACGTCAAGATAAAAGCTTACGGAGGTTATCCATGGCTTGCCCCTGCATTGCCCTTAAGTTCTTTTCAAGGGAGTTGGGGGAGGGCCCATGGACGTCTTGGATGAGAAGGGGTTGGAGGGGGTGCCGCCGGAGACCCACGTGCTGGAGATTGTGGAGAGTCGCGCTGACTGCGCGTTTCACCCCCACTTTGGAAGGGTGGAATGCGTGCCTCTACGGGAGGTGGTCATGGCGGCCGACCGCTACCGTCGCTGGGAGCCAATCCTGTTGCACTGCGACCGGCCGGAGCGCTGCCGCAAGGCCGCGGCCGAACTGGAGCGCGTCGGCTACACCAGGGTGTTCGGCTACAAAGGAGACCTGCGGAACCTGGGGCCGCTGGCCACGGGGTGGGGCCGTTCCGAGGCCGTCCGGAGGGTCTTCTCCCTGTTCCTCGGCAGAGAGGATCTGAAGTCCTTGTTGAAGGAAGCCGGTGAGGACGTCGTCTTGCTGGACGTGGTGAACGATGACGAGGCAGATTGTGCCATCGGTGCCCGGGTGCGCTGCGTGCCGGCCGGCCGGCTGGAAGAGGCTGTGAGGGGACTGGGGCGCGGACAGACAATCGTGGTGCATTGCGGGCCGAGCGTCAGTTATCCGGACGTGGTCGGCAGGCTTCAGGCTGCGGGCTTCGAACGGGTGCTCGTCTTCGAGGAAGGCTTTTCGGAGTTCGCCTGGGGCGAGGTCTGAGGGCGCGAGCCGCGCCAGGCATGCGCCGCCCGCCTCCGCCCGCGGTTCCTTAGTCCCTCTTGGGAGTCCGCTTCCGGAACCACACCCCCACCAGCCCGGAGGCCAGCAGCGGCAGAGCGGCCGGCGCCGGCGTCGGCCGGGGGGCCAGGGCCTCCACCCCGCCTGCATACCAGCCAGAGAAGCCCCCGCCGAGATTCCACTTGTCCTTGGCGTCATCCCAGCTCAGTGAATAGTGTGCCAGCTGGTTGGTATAATCGTCGGAGTTAGTTACGTAAATACCGGTATAATCGGTCCCTCGACCGGAGCCGGTGTAGTCGTAACCCCAGACCGTGAGCGCATGCGCTCCCCCACCATACTTATGAACCACCAGCGTCACGCCATATCCCTGGTGAAGAAAGCTACTTATATAGGGCAGGGACTTCCAACACTCTCCTCCCCAGAGGTAGTAATCAGAGTAGTTGTATGATGGCCAGTAGTCGCCTCCTCCCGGAACGTCGACGCTATATTTTGTGTACTTTCCTAATCCGTTCAGCCACCATTTCCAGGCAATGACCGGATAGTTGCCTTGATTAATCATGTGGTGGTTGATCTTCTTAAAAATTTCGTCTTCCGTCTGGTAGTCGGCGGTGCCCCAGCCCCCCCAGCTAAGTATATTGGCGGCCGCCCCGGCCCAACACATGGCGTCGTCGTCGTCGTGAGCGCGGGTTTTGTCTGCGTCGTGCCAATTCGGCGCGCCGTCGCCCCAGACATAGTAGCTGTAGCCGAAGGCCGGAGAGGCCATAACCATGCCGGCCAGCAGCACCAACGCCAGTATCCTGATCTGAATGGGTTTCATGAGCCTTCCTTCCGCAGGGTAGAGAGTACTCAGGACTCCAATCTGTTGGTTCGCGCATCAAAACTCCGGAAGCAAGCTAACCAAAAGTAGGGCTAAACAAAACTATGATGATTCTACGCTTTAGATATATTCTTGTCAAGAAAACCATGAGGGGGGAGAACCGGAGAGGCGTGGCCGGCCCCTTTTCTTTTGGGGAGGGCTGGGGTTGGCACTTGCGTGCCGGCCCGCGGAAATGCTAGAGGTTCGTAATGCGTATTATCGGCCTTGATGTGGGCAGCAAGACCATAGGCGTGGCGGTAAGCGATGAAATGGGCTACACGGCCCAAGGGCTCGAGACCATCCGCCGCACCACCGAGCCGGCTGACCTCGACACCTTGCGCGCCCTGGTGGAGCACTACAGTGCCTCCGAAATCATCATCGGGCTGCCGAAGCGGATGGACGGCTCGCTGGGGCCGGCCGCCCAGAGCATGCTGGCCTTCGCCGAAAAGGTGGCGGCCATGGTCTCGGCCGAGGTGAAGACCTGGGATGAGCGGCTCTCCACCGTGGCAGCGGGCAAGATGCTCATCGCCGCCGACGTGCGGCGCAAAAAACGCCGCCAGGTCATAGACAAGGTTGCGGCGGTCCTGATCCTGCAATCTTACCTGGACTATCGTGCGACTCGGCCCAATCACCCATAGGCGGCATTTTTTCTGCGCCGCGCTGCTGGCAGCCGCCGCGCTGCTGGTCTTTTTTCTGCTGCGGATGGCGCTCTTTCTGACTACTCCCGCCGGAGAGCCCAGAGGCGTGATCGTTCGCATCAGCCCTGGAACATCCCTGAACCGCATCGCCGAGCTGCTCGAGGAAAAAAGAGTGGTGACCAGCTCGCGCAAGTTTCGCTGGCTGGCTCGCCTGAGCGGCAAGGGCTCGCACATAAAGGCCGGGGAGTATGAGCTGAATGCCTCGTCCACCCCGTTGGCCATCCTGACTACCCTGGCCTCGGGCAAGGTCCGGCAGATCCAGGTCACCATCCCCGAGGGCTACAACATGGCCCAGATCGGCCAGGTCCTCGATACCGCCGGTGTGGCCGAGCCGGCGCGCTTTCTGGCAATCTGCTCCGACCCCGCGCTCATTCACCGGCTGGGGGTCGAGGGCGACAGCCTCGAAGGCTACCTCTACCCCGATACCTACAGTCTGGCCTTCTTCATGACCGAGGAAGACGTCGCCCGGATAATGGTAAGGCGCTTCCTGGCGGTCTGGAAGAACTACGCCGCCCAGGCCAGAACCCGGGGCCGCTCCATGAGGCAGGTCATTATCCTGGCCTCCATCGTGGAAAAGGAGACCGGGCAGCCGGAGGAGAGGCCGCTCATCGCGGCGGTCTTCTCGAACCGGTTGCGTTGTGGCATGCGCCTGCAGTCGGACCCGACCGTCATCTACGGCCTGACCGACTACAAAGGCAACCTTACCCGGTGCCACCTCCTTACCCCCCACCCCTACAATACCTATTGCATCCCCGGTCTGCCCCGGGGCCCCATAGCCAGCCCGGGCGAGGCGGCCATCAGGGCGGCCCTCAACCCGGCCCACTGTGACTACCTTTACTTCGTCTCCCGCAACGACGGCAGCCACAAGTTTTCCTGCTCCCTCGCCGAACACAATCAGGCCGTTGCCTATTTCCAGAAATGTAGAATAACGCGCAATGCCAGCCGTGCGGCCGCTGCGGCCGTCAAGGCCGCCGCCGGGCGGCCGAACTCCGCCGAGACCTCCCAATCGTACTAAATATAGAGCCTGTTGCCTCAACACTACCACCAGTTGTAGACGGCTAGCCCCTCGCAGGAATGTGGTGATTTGTGCTTGACAGCCTTCGAAGCACGTCCCTATAGTGGCGCCTGGTGGGGAAAGGTGGTAGCGGGTGGTAGTGAGTGCAGCAAGCAGCCCGGTCTGGTGGGGCGGAAGCCCGACCGGTCCAGAGGCGGCTGACGTCAGCAGGGGAGCCCGTTTCGGCCTCTTTCCACCGAGGCCCGCATAGCCTGGGGCGCTCCTCCTGGTCGTCGGCATTGGGAGGTGCAGGTGTTTTTTCGCGGACGCTTCCAGCATTCGATGGACGACAAGGGGCGGGTGAGCATCCCCCTGCGTTTCCGTGAGATGTTGAAGGAGCGCCGTGACTCCCGCTTGGTCATCACCAACATGACCAACTGCCTGGTGGTTTATCCCCACGAGGAATGGATTCTGGTGGAGGAGAAGGTGGCCGGTCTGCCTTCGGTGCGCCCCGATGTCCGTTCCTTCCAGCGCTTCTTCATCTCAGCCGCCACGGAGTGCGTTCCCGACAAGCAGGGGCGGATCCTCATCCCCCCGACGCTGCGCGAGCATGCCGCCCTGGAGAAAGACGTCCTGGTCGTGGGCATGCAAAGCAACTTCGAGCTGTGGGCCAAGGCGAAGTGGGACGATGAGATACGCCGCGGCCAGGAGAACTTTGACGTCATCGCCAGCTCCCTGGCGCCGCTGGTGCCCTGATGGATGCTGAACATACCCATCTGCCCGTCATGGCGGCCGAGAGCCTGGGGTTGCTCGCGCTCTCGCCGGGCAAGACCGCCGTCGATGCCACGCTCGGGGGGGCGGGTCATGCCGCCCAAATGCTGAAACCCCTCTCGCCCGGCGGCCGGCTTATCGGCTTTGATCTGGACGAGGAGGCCGTTGAACGGGCGCGTGAAAGGCTGGAGGCGCCTGCCCGCGAGCTGGACGTGGCGCTTCATCTGTTTCATGCCAACTACTCCGCTCTGGGCGAGGTGCTCGACGAGCTGGCCATACCCAAGGTAGATGCCCTGCTGGCCGACCTGGGTCTTTCCTCGTATCAGCTTCTGGACGAGGAGAGGGGTTTCAGCTTCCAGATCGACGCCCCGCTGGACATGCGCATGGACGCCACCTCGACCCTGACCGCCTCCGAGCTGGTGAACCGCCTGCCGGAGAAGAACCTAGCCGACCTCATCTACCGTTATGGCCAGGAGCGGCAGTCGCGCCGCATAGCCCGCTATATTGTGGCCGAGCGCGCCAGAGGCCCCCTCGCCACCACGGCACGGCTGGCCAGGGCGGTGTCGCGGGCCGCCTATGGCAAGAAGGCTGGGGGAAGGCCGCGCATCCACCCGGCCACCCGCACCTTTCAGGCCCTGCGTATCGCGGTCAACGACGAGCTGGGCAGCCTGGAGCGCCTGCTGGCTCAGCTTCCACGGCGGCTGGCGCCGGGAGGCCGGGCGGTCGTCGTCAGCTTTCATTCCCTGGAGGATGGCCTGGTGAAGGGTTTCTTCCGCGAGCAGGGTCAGCGCTCGGAGGACAGGCCCGCGCTGCTGCGTGTTCTCACGACCAAGCCGCTTCGGCCGTTGGATGCCGAGGTGGCTGCCAACCCGCGTTCCCGCAGCGCCCGACTGCGGGCGGCAGAGAGGTTAGAAGAATGATGCGTGCCATTGCCGCGACGGCCGATGCCCGCCGCCTGCCGTACTCCAGTGCCTGGTCTCGCGCCGTGGTCATGAGAGTCGCCGTGGCGGCCTGGGTTGGCGCATGTCTGGCCCTGGGCACCTGGGTGAGGTTGCAGTCCATCGAGGCCAACTACACCATCTCCGATCTGCGCCTGGAGCGCGCCCAGCTCATTGAAGACAGCCGCGGACTCCAGCTCGAGTTGGCCAGCCTCGGCGCCCTTGACCGGATCGAGGCCATAGCCAGCGGCAAGCTGGGCATGACGTTCCCCACCCAGGACCAAATGGTGAGACTGCCATGATCGACCCCAGGGCCAACCGTACCGCCAACCGTACCGCCAGCCGTATGGCCAACCACAGGTATCCCAGGGTGCGGGGTGTTTCTTCCCCGCGGGGGAAGGTTCGCCTTCGGCTGCTGGCCCTGCTGGTCGTCTTTGTCATACTCTGCGTGGCCATACTGGCCCGTGCCGTTCAGCTTCAGGTCATAGACGGCGGGGATCTGGCGCGTCTGGCCAGGCGGGAGTACGCGCGCACCATCTCGCTGCTACCCTGGCGGGGCACCATTTATGACCGCAAGGGCGAGGACCTGGCCGTGAGCTGCCCGGCCCAGAGCCTCTACGCCGATCCCTTCCGGGTGAAGGATGCCCCCAGGACGGCGGCGGCCCTGGCGGGGGCGCTGCAACTGCCCGAGCAAGGGGTGCTGGCCTCTCTGACCAAGGGCACCTCCTTCGTATGGCTCAAGCGGCTGCTCACGGAGGCGGAGGCCAAGCGGGTGGAGCAACTGCGCCTGCCCGGTGTCGGCACCCTGCCGGAGAGCAAGAGGCATTATCCCAATGGGACGCTGGCCGCTCATGTCCTGGGGTTCGCGGGAAGGGACGCCCACGGGCTTGAAGGCCTGGAGCGGCGCTATGAAGACAGGCTGGCCGGCACGGACACCAGCTTCAGCGCCATGAGAGACGCCAAGGGCCGCCTGCTGTTGCCGGACGGCGTTTTTTCGCCCTCGCGGGGTCGCGGCAACAATCTGATCTTGACTCTGGACAAGACCATCCAGTACATTGCCGAGCGCTCGCTCGGCGAGGCCATGGAAAAGACCAAGGCCAAGGCTGGCACGGTCCTGGTCACGGACCCTCGCACGGGCGAGATTCTGGCACTGGCCAACGCCCCGCGGTTCGATCCCAACGCCTACGGGCGCAGCGTCTCCTCCTCCTGGCGGAACCGTGCCGTATCCGACAGCTTCGAGCCCGGCTCCACCTTCAAGGCCGTAGTGCTCGCGGCGGCGCTCGAGGAGGGGCTGGCGAAGGAAACCGACGTCATCGACTGTGAAGACGGCAGCTACCACGTCGGAAAGATAACTATTCACGACGTCCATGAGCACGGCCGGCTGACCCTGGCCGAGGTCATGAAGTTTTCCAGCAATATCGGAGCGGCCAAGCTCGCCGACTGCGTGGGCCGCCAGCGCCTCTTCGATTACATAACGCGGTTCGGTTTTGGTTCCCGCACCGGTCTGGACCTGCCCGGCGAAACCTGCGGAATTCTCCGTCCCCTCTCAAACTGGACCGCGCCGGACATCTACACCCATAGCTTCGGCCAGGGCCTGTCGGTTTCGGCCATGCAGATGGCGGCCGCCTATGGGGCCATTGCCAACGGTGGCAACCTCATGCGCCCTTATGTCGTGAAGCAGGTGGTGAGCCCACAAGGCGTGGTGCTGCAACGCGGCACCCCGACCATCACGCGGCGGGTGATCTCAGCCCAGACCGCCCGCCGCATCAGGGACGTGCTCTCGGGGGTCTGTGACTTCGACGGCACCGGGCCGGCCGCCGCTGTACCAGGGATGAGGGTTTGTGGTAAGACGGGAACCGCGCAGAAGGTGGACCGTGCCACGGGACGCTACTGTTCTGGCCGCTATACCGCCTCCTTCGTGGGCATGCTGCCGGCCGAAGACCCCCGGCTGCTCATCCTGGTCGTGCTCGATGAACCCGGATGGCCTTACTACGGGGGGCTTATGGCCGGGCCGGTGTTCAAGGGCGTGGCCGAGCAGACCCTGGCCTACCTGGGCAACATGCCGGGGGGGGCGGGTCCCATGCTGGCCGCGGATGCCAGGCAGGGCACCACGGCGCGCCCCGAGATGATCGTCACGGACGAAGACGTAATGGGCGCGCTGGCCGCCGGAAAGATGCCCGATTTCAGGGGGATGACTCAGCGCCGGGTGCTGCGCCTGCTGGGGGCGGTGAAGGTCGGCGCCGATCTGTCGGGCAGCGGCTTCGCGGCTACCCAATGGCCCGCGGTGGGTTCGCCGCTTGCCGGTCGCTGCCGGATAGGTTTCAGCCCGTCGTAGGGGCCGAGGTGTCTTTTTGTCCGTGAAGCTTAGTCAACTGCTTTCAGAGATCGGTCCGTACAGCCTGGCGGGCAGCCCCGAGACGGAGGTATGCTCCCTGGCCTACAGCTCGCGCCAGGTGGCCGCCGGGGGGCTTTTCGTGGCCGTGCGCGGCCTGAAGACCGACGGCCACCTCTACATTGGGGCCGCGCTCTCCAGGGGGGCGGTGGTCGTGGTATCGGAGGAGGACGTCGAGGAGGTGCGCGCGGCGGGGGCGGCGCTGGTGCGGGTGCCAGACAGTCGGGCGGCCCTGGCCAGGCTTTCCTGTACGTACCATGGTCACCCGGCCCGAGAACTCAAGCTGGTTGGCATCACCGGCACCAACGGCAAGACCACGACCTCTTATCTGGTGGAGTCTGTTCTGCGGGAGGCCGGGGCACGGGTTGGGGTCATCGGCACCATAAACTACCGCTTCGGCGGCGCAAGCCGTCCGGCCCTCCAGACCACGCCCGAATCGCTGGACCTTCAACGCCTCCTGCGGGAAATGGCCGACGCCGGGACGACCCACGTGGTAATGGAGGTCTCCTCCCACGCCCTGGATCTGAAGCGGGTGGACGGCTGCGTCTTCGACGTCGTGGTATTCACCAACCTCACCCGCGACCACCTGGACTATCACCAGGACATGGAGCGCTATTTTACCGCCAAGCGCAGGCTGGCCGTCGAGATGCTGAGCACCGAAAAAAACTCCGAGGGGAAGGCGGGCCTGGCCGTGGTGAATCTCGCGGACCCCTGGGGGGAGCGGTTCCGCCAGGCGGCGGGATCCGCCATCAGCTTCGGGACCGACGAGGCGGACGTCCGGGTCACCACCTTCAGCGCGGGCCTGGGGGGCATGGAGGCCACCCTGGCCACTCCGGCCGGCACTCTCGCGGTACGCTCCCCGCTCATCGGCAGGCACAACCTGGAGAACATCATGGCGGCCGTGGGCGCGGGCCTGGCCCTCGGCCTGGAGCCAGAGACTATTGAGCGCGGGGTTGCGGGGTTGCGGCTGGTGCCCGGCCGCCTCCAGCCCGTGCCCAACAGGGCCGGGATACACGTCCTGGTAGACTACGCCCATACCGACGACGCTCTGGCGCATGCCCTGGGCGCGCTGCGGCAGGCGGGCGCGACACGGCTGACCTGTCTTTTTGGTTGCGGCGGGGACCGGGACCGGGGCAAGCGGCCCCTTATGGGCAGGGAGGCCGGGAAGCTGGCTGATTTTGTCGTGGTTACCTCCGACAACCCCCGCACCGAGGACCCCGAGGCCATAATTGCCGACATCACTCCGGGCCTGGAGGCCGTGCGCTGCCGGCGCCGGGAGCCTGAGAACCGTGCCGGCGGACGCGGCTACACTGTGGTGGCGGACCGGGCCGAGGCCATCGGGCTCGCCATCAGGCAGGCCGCTCCCGGAGAGGTAGTTTTGATTGCCGGAAAAGGCCACGAGGATTATCAGATAGTCGGTCAGACCAGGCGTCATTTCGACGACGCCGAGATAGCGGCGGCCGTGCTTGACGGGCTCGAGGTGGCGGCATGATCATCTCCGAACTCAGTGCCGCGGATGTTGCCGGGGTCGTGGGTGGCAGGCTGGCGCGGGGTGATACCGGGCTGCACTTTGGTCGGGTCTGCACGGATACTCGTACCCTGGTGCCGGGCAGCCTGTTCGTGGCCATTCGGGGAGAGCGGTTCGACGGCCACCAGTTCCTGGCCCAGGCGTTAGCGGCCGGGGCGGCCGGGCTGATGATCGACGCCGGCCGGCCGGGTGTGGACCTCGGTGGCGGCGTGGCCCTGATAGAGGTGGAAGACACCCTTCGCGCCCTGGGAGACCTGGCCCGCGCCCTGCGCCAGAGGCATCCGGTGCCGCTCATCGCGGTGACGGGCAGCAACGGCAAGACCACCACCAAGGAGCTGCTCTACTCCATCCTCACCGAAGGCGGGCGCCGGGTGCTGAAGAACGAAGGCAATTTCAACAACCTCATCGGGGTGCCGCTGACCCTCTTCCGGCTGGAGCGGGGCCACCAGGCGGCGGTGGTGGAAATGGGCATGAACCGACCGGGCGAGATAGCCAGGCTGACCGGGATCTGCGAACCGGACGTGGGCCTGATAACCTCCGTGGCCGCCGCCCATACCGCCGGCTTGGGAGACATCGCCGGCGTGGCCAGGGCCAAGGGTGAGATCTTCGCCAGGCTCCCGGCGAGTGCCCGCGCGGTGGTGAATCTCGACGACGAATGGGTGCGGGGTCTGGAGACCAAGGCCCAAAGGATCACCTTCTCGGGGCAGCGCGAGGACGCCGACGTTTTTGGGGTGTTCGTTCGCGACCTGGGGCTGCGGGGCCTGGAGTTCAGGCTGACCGTGGCCGGACGCACGGTCGAAAAAGCCCGTCTGGGGCTGGTGGGCCGCCACAAGCTGAGCATGGCGTTGGCGGCCGCGGCCGCCGCCCACGCCGCCGGCGTCGGCCTGGAGAGAATAGCCGCCGGGCTGGAGGCTCACGTGCCCGCCGGCGCCAAGAGGCTGGAGGCCGTGCGGGGGGGCGGGGGTTTTTGGTGCCTGAACGACGCCTACAACGCCAACCCCGCCTCCATGGCCGCGGGTCTGAAGACCGCCGCCGAGGTTGCCCGAAACCAGCAGGGAAGGCTTTTCGCCGCCCTCGGCGAGATGCTGGAGCTTGGCGCGCTGAGCGAGGAGGCCCACAAGGAGACAGGTCGGCTGTGTTTTCGGTTGGGCGCGCGGGCGGTGGCCTTCCTGGCCGAGGGTAGCGGCCCTCTGTATGGCGCCGGGGCCGTGGATGCCGGCATGGATCCCTCGGCGGTGCTGGCGGGTGAGACCTGTGCCGAAATCGCCTCCCGGCTGCGTCCGTTGCTCGCGCCGAACGACGTCCTGTTGGTCAAGGGGTCGCGGCGCACCCGGATGGAGCGCGTGGTGGAGGCACTGATAGAGCCGGAGACACATTCCGAGGATGCTGGTAACAGATGCTCTACTTTGTCCTAGACGCTTTACGCCACAGGTACGTTGGCTTCAACGTCTTCCATTATATTTCTTTTCGGACCATCTACGCCGCGCTGACCGCGCTGACCATCTCGCTGTTTCTGGGCCCCTGGCTCATCGGAAAGCTCAAGGAGCACCAGATCGGCCAATATATTCGGGAGGACGGGCCGCAGTCGCACCTGTCGAAGAAGGGCACGCCCACCATGGGGGGGCTGCTGATACTCTTCGCGGCGGTGGTCTCCACCCTCTCATGGATGGACCTTCGGGCCGTCTACGTCTGGGTGGCGCTCTTCGTTATGGTGGGCATGGGGGGCATCGGCTTCTGGGACGACTACCAGTCCGTCACCCGCAAGCAGAACAGCGGCCTGACCGGGCGAGGCAAGATCGGCCTGCAGTTCGCGGTGGCCCTGGCGGCCGCCGTGTGGCTGTGGGCCTACCCGCCCTTCAGGACCACCCTCATGGTGCCGTTCTTCAAATCCGTCCATCCCGATCTGGGGCTGCTCTATATCCCCTTCGCGGTGCTGGTCATCGTGGGGGCCTCCAACGCCGTCAACCTTACCGACGGCCTCGACGGGCTGGCCATAGGGCCGCTCACCGTGGCCTTTTCCACCTACCTGCTGTTCGCCTATTTTTCCGGTCACGCCAAGATCGCCCAGTACCTGCAGATAGCCTTCGTGGCGGGCACTGGGGAGCTGGCCATCTTCTGCGCGGCGCTGGTGGGAGCGGGAATGGGGTTTCTCTGGTACAACAGCTACCCGGCCGAGGTCTTCATGGGTGACGTGGGCTCGCTCTCCCTGGGAGGGGCGCTGGGGGTCGTGGCCATCATGACCAAGCAGGAGATGCTGCTGGTGCTGGTGGGCGGCATCTTCGTGGTGGAGGCGCTTTCGGTCATATTTCAGGTGGGCTACTTCAAGATCAGTCATGGCAAGCGGATCTTTCGCATGGCGCCGCTACACCACCATTTCGAGCTGAATGGCTGGCCGGAACCCAAGGTGATCGTCCGTTTCTGGATCATCGGCATCATCCTGGGGCTGCTGTCCATCGGCACCCTGAAGCTGAGGTGATCTGATGCCGGACCTTCGTGGTGCAAGAGTGGTGGTGGTCGGCCTGGGGGCCTCGGGGGCGGCGGCGGCAAGGCTGCTGGTCGAAAGGGGTGCCCACGTGCTGGTGTCCGAGTCGCGGGGGCGGGAGAGTTTCTTTTCGGGGGCACTGGCCACCGAGATGGAGGCACTGGGAGTGACGATCGAGGCGGGCGGCCACCGCGAGGCCACGATGATTGGCGCCGACCTGCTGGTGCTGAGCCCCGGCGTGCCCCCGGAGATAGTTCTGGTGCGGGCGGCCCTGGCCGCCGGAGTGGAGGTGATCGGGGAGTTCGAGCTGGCCTGTCGCCATATCTCCACCCCCGTGGCGGCGGTGACGGGCACCAACGGCAAGACCACGACCACTAGGCTGCTGGCCCACCTGCTGGAGAGCGCGGGCCGGAAGGTCTTCTGCGGCGGCAACGTGGGCACCCCTCTTTCGGTCTATGCGAACGGTACCCAGGACGCCGACGTGGTCGTGGCCGAGGTCAGCAGCTTCCAGCTCGATACCTGCGTCACCTTCAAACCGCGGGTGGCCGTGCTGCTCAACGTGGCGCCCGACCATCTCGACCGCTACCCCGGCATGGAGGCCTACGCCCGCTCCAAGGGCCGCGTCTTCCTCAATCAGGACGAGGGCGACGTGGCGGTTATAAATGAAGACGACCCCTGGACGCCCGCCCTGGGCGCCTCCCTCCGGGCAAGGCGGCTGGGTTTTTCCAGCAGCCACGCGCTCGATGGCGCCGGGGCCTGGCTGGAGGAGGGAAAAAACATCTGGCTTGGCGGCGGGGCAGCGGCCGTAAGCTTCCCGGTCGCGGGTTTTCCGCTGCAAGGCCGCCACAACCTGGAGAACTGCATGGCGGCCCTTCTGGCGGCGGTGTCACTGGGCGCTACTCCCGAAAATTTGCAGCGCGGGCTGGAGGGCTTCGCCCCCCTGGCCCACCGCTGCCAGTTGGTGCGCGTTCTTGGCGGGCGAAAATTCTATGACGACTCCAAGGGGACTAACGTCCATGCCGTGGTCAGTGCCCTGCGGGCGGTGGGGCCGCCGGTGGTTCTCATAGCCGGGGGGCGCGACAAGGGCGGTGGCTACGCCGACCTGGCCCAGGCCCTGAGCGGCGTGGTGGTGGCGGTGGTGACTCTGGGTGAGGCGGCGCCCCTCATCGAGAATGAGTTGGCCGGGCTGGTGCCCCTGGTGCGTTGTGCCTCCATGGAGGCCGCGGTGGCCGAGGCCGCCAGGCTGTGTCCCTCGCCGGGATCGGTACTGCTGTCGCCGGCCTGCTCCAGCTTCGATATGTACCGGGGCTACGCCGAGCGGGGCGAGCACTTCCGCCGCGTGGTGGAGGCGCTATGAGGGCCGCCGCGGTAAGAAGGCCGCCTGTCGGGCGAGAGAAAACCCTACCCAAGGCTGGAGCGACGCGTCGGATCCCGGCGCGGCGGGGGAGAATGGGTTGGGGAGAATGGGCGGGCCTCCTGTTCGGCGGGCTTGACCCCGTGCTGCTGTCGCTGTGTTTTATGCTGGTGGCGGTCGGGCTGCTCATGGTTTATTCGTCGTCTTTTGTCTACGCCCGCGACACCTTGCACGACGGCCTCTACTTCTTCAAGCGCCAGGCCGCCTTCGCGGTGGGGGGCGTGGCGCTGATGCTGGTCCTGGCCCGCGTCCCTTACAGACTGTGGGACAAGCTGGCCTGGCCCCTGGTGGTGCTCAGCTACGGCAGCCTGCTGGCGGTGCTCCTGCCCGGAGTGGGAGACAGCGCCGGCGGGGCACAGCGCTGGCTGGTCCTGCCCGGTTTGAGGTTCGAGCCTTCGGAGTTCGCCAAGCTGGCCGTGGTGGTCTTCTTCGCTCACTCCCTGGCGGCCAAGGGCGAGATGTTGGCCGACTTCAAGAAGGGCCTGCTGCCGCACCTGCTGATGGCCGGGGCCTTTGTCGCGGTGATTATGCGCCAGCCGGACATGGGCACCTCGGTGACCATTACCATGGTGGCCGGGCTGATGCTCTTCGTGGCGGGGGCGCGTCTGAAACACCTGGCGGGGCTGGCGGCCTGTGGGGTGCCCCTGGTGGCCATGGCCATAATGGGGGCCGACTATCGCATGAGGCGGGTGTGCGCCTTCCTGTCGCCGTGGGAAGATCCGTTGGGGAACGGCTTCCAGATCATCCATTCCTTCCTGGCCTTTGGCTCGGGAGGGCTGCTGGGGCGGGGGGCCGGCGGCGGGGTGCAGAAGCTGTGGTACCTGCCGCAGTCTCATACCGATTTCATTTTCTCCATCCTGGCCGAGGAACTGGGCCTGGTCGGGGTCGTCTGCGTGGTGCTGCTGTTTCTGGCCTTCATAGTGCGCGGCATAATGCTGAGCGCCCGAATCCAGGAAGGTTTCGGTTCTTATCTGGCCCTGGGGCTTACGCTCATCGTCGGGCTGCAGGCGGTCACCAACATTGGGGTGGTGATGGGGCTGTTGCCCACCAAGGGTTTGACGCTGCCCTTCATCTCTTATGGCGGCACCTCCCTCATCCTGAACATGGCCGCGGTGGGCATTTTGCTCAACGTCTCCGGTCAGTGGAGGCGCAGCCCATGAAAAAACTGCTCCTGTGCGGCGGCGGTACCGGAGGACACCTCTTCCCCGCCGTGGCGGTGGCCGAGGAGTGGCAGGCCATGGGAGGCGAGGTCCTCTTTGTCGGTTCCGGCCGCAAGACGGAGAAAGACGTATTGAGCCGCCTGGGATTTCCCTGGCGCGGCATCAGCGTGGTAGGGCTGCGGGGCCGGGGGCTGCGAGGGGCTGCCGGGCTATTGAAGCTGCCCGTGGCGCTAAAACAGTCCGTGGCCATACTCCGGCGGTTCCGACCAGACGTCGTGCTGGGGGTGGGAGGCTACAGCTCGGGTCCGGTCATCGTGGCCGCCAGGCTTTTTTTCGGCGTGCCCTGCGCCCTGCAGGAGCAGAACGCCGAGCCGGGGCTGACCAACAGACTCTTGGGGCGGCTGGTACGGCGGGCCTTCGTGTCCTTTCCCGAGACCGAGCGCTTCTTTGCCGGCGCGGCCCGGTTGACGGGCAACCCGGTGCGCCGCGCCCTGCTCCGGCCTCAGGCCGCGAGGCAGGCGGGTCGGCTGGGGGTGCTCATGTTTGGGGGCAGCCTGGGCGCGCACTCGCTAAATGTAGCGGGAACTGCTATGCTGCCGCATTTGGTGGACCTGAAGGGCGGGCTGGACATTATGCATCAGACCGGAGAGCGCGATCTGGCCCAGGTCCGCGCCGGCTATGAGGCGGCGGGCTTTTCTTCGGGCGCGCGGGTGGCGTCCTTCATTCATGACATGGCCGAGGCCTATGGCTCGGCCGACGTCGTCATCTGCCGGGCCGGGGCCACCACCCTGGCCGAGCTGGCGGCGTTGGGCAAGGCGAGCATCCTGGTGCCCTATCCGCACGCCACGGGCAACCACCAGGAACTGAACGCCAGGGCCTTCGAGCGAGCCGGGGCGGCGGAGGTCGTCCTTGACCGTGCGCTGGACCCCAGAGACCTGGCCGGGCGCCTGCGTGCCTTGCTGACTGACGCCCCGCGGCGGGAGAGAATGGCAACGGCGGCCAGGGCGCTGGCCAGACCCGAGGCCGCAAGGACCATAGTTCAGGAGCTGAGGGTTTTGGCGGCCTGCTGAAGAAAGGGCATTGGCGCGGAGCGGTTTTTCAGGCGCCTGCTGAGGAACGGGGATGTACAAGGGCATAAGCAGAATTCATTTCGTGGGCATAGGCGGCATCGGCATGAGTGGCATTGCCGAGCTGCTCCTGAACCTGGGCTACCACGTCTCGGGCTCGGACCTGCGCGTGAGCGACATCACCCGCCGCCTGGGCCGGCTGGGGGCCCATGTCAGCGTGAATCACGCGGCCGAGAACGTGGCCGGGGCCGAGGTGGTGGTTACATCATCGGCGGTGAAGACCGGCAACGTCGAGGTGGCCGAGGCCCGCAGGCTGGGGGTGCCGGTAATACCTCGCGCCGAGATGCTGGCGGAGCTCATGCGGCTCAAGTACAGCATCGCCGTGGCCGGAGCCCACGGAAAGACCACGACCACCTCCATGGTGGCGGCCATCCTGGCCGCTGGCGGTTTTGACCCCACGGCGGTCATCGGGGGCAAGGTGAAAAGCCTGGGTTCCAATGCCAGACTGGGTCAGGGTGAGTTCCTGGTCACCGAGGCCGACGAATCCGACGGCTCCTTCCTGATGCTCACCCCCACCATTGCCTGCGTCACCAACATAGACGCCGAGCATCTCGACTACTACGGTGGGCTGGAGCAGATCTCGGCCAGCTTCCTGAGTTTTGTCAACCGCGTGCCCTTCTACGGAGTCGTTGTTCTCAACCTTGACGACCCCAATGTCCAGAAGCTTATCCCCGACGTCAAGAAACGCCTGATCACCTACGGTTTCACCGCTCAGGCGGATCTGCGGGCCGAGGACATACGCCCCGAGCCCATGGGGGACACCTACGGTAGCGCCTATCGGCTGATCTGGAAGGACAGGCCGGTGGCCGAGGTGCGCCTGGGCGTTCTCGGCCGCCACAACGTCTATAACTCCCTGGCGGCGGCGGCGGTGGGCCTGGAGCTGGACATTGCCCCGGAGACCATTGCCTCGGCCCTGGCGGCCTTCGAGGGAGTGGACCGGAGGCTTCAGGTCAAGGGGGAGGCCGGCGGAGTGCTGGTCATCGATGACTACGGCCACCACCCCACCGAGGTGCGGGCCACGCTGGCGGCTCTGGCCCTGGGCTACCCTCAGCGGCAGCGGGTGGTGCTGTTTCAGCCGCACCGCTACAGCCGGCTGAAGGCACTCTACCGGGAGTTCTGTACCGCCTTCAACGACGCCGACCGGCTGGTGATAACCGACGTCTACCCGGCCGGGGAGAAGCCCCTCGATGGCGTGAGCGGGGAGTGGCTTTTGGGCGGGCTGAAGGCCTGCGGCCACAAGGACGCGGTTTACATCGAGAAATCCAGGCTGGCCGCCGAGCTGCCTTCCCTGGTGAGAGAGGGTGACCTATTGCTCACCCTCGGCGCGGGAGACGTGTGGCAGATTGGCGAGGAGTTCCTGGCGTTGCTCGTAGGCCGTAGGCGCCTGGCCATGGGGGAGCCATGATGATGGACACGCCATGACGCTGAACGTGCGCGAAACGGCGGCCGCGCGGCGCATACGCGGCAAGAGGCTGCGGCGCAACATCGCCCTGGCGACTACGTGCTACCTGTTCACCTTGGGCGGCATGAGTGGCGCCTGCTGCTGGGGCTACCAGTGGTTGCTGGAGACCCCCGGCCTGAGGCTGGAGGCGGTCAGCGTGCGCGGCCTGCAACGTCTGGGGCGCGAGGAGGTTCTGGTCACCGCCGGGGTGAGCGAGGGGGCGCCCATGCTGGCCCTGGACCTCGGCCGACTGCGGCACAGGCTCTCCCGGCTGCCCTGGGTGGGGTCCGCCGTGGTGCGCAGGCAGTGGCCTCGGGGGCTGGCCATAGAAATCCAGGAAAAGGCGCCAGTTGCGCTCATTCGCCTTGACAGCCTGTACTATCTGGATAAAAATGCTCGGCTGATAAAGAAGCTCTCACCCTTTGAGGGGATGGACTTTCCCATCATCACGGGAGTTGTCCCTTCTGATTTCGATAATTCCCGTAAATTGCTCACTGACAAGGTGATCCCGTTGCTGGGTGGCGTGGCGCGCGCGGGTGCCGGCGAGGTGTCGGAGTTGAACATTGATCGCGGCATGGGCCGCGGCGACCGCCTGACTCTATACACCACCGAGGGGCTCTATGTAAAGCTCGGCGAACGCGACTGGCGGAGTGGCCTCAATGATGTTGTCAGGGTGGTTGCGGACCTGCGCCAGCGGGGGTTGCTGGCCGAGGTTTCAGCCGTGGACGCGACCTGCCCCTCTCGGGTATTCGTGAAGCTGAAGAACTCCGGCCGCGGGGGCGTCGCGGGTGGGGTTGGCGGCGCTTAGTGGAGGCGTTGGTTGGCGAAGCGAGATGACCTCATAGTCGGCCTGGACATTGGCACGACCAAGATCTGTTGCGTCGTCGGTGAGATTACCGACACCGGGCTTAACATCATCGGGGTGGGGATGTGCCCCTCCGCGGGCCTGCGCAAGGGCGTGGTGGTCAATATCGAAAGCACGGTCAACTCCATCAAGAAGGCGGTGGGGGATGCTGAGATGATGGCCGGATGCGAGATCAACTCCGTCTATGCGGGCATCGCCGGCGGGCACATCAAGGGCTTCAATTCTCATGGGGTCATTGCCATAAAGGGGCGAGAGGTCTGCCAGCATGACATAGACCGGGTCGTGGAAGCGGCCCGGGCGGTGGCCATTCCGCTGGACCGCGAAGTGATCCACACCCTTCCCCAAGAGTTCATTGTTGATGACCAGGACGGCATCAGCAACCCGCTGGGCATGAGCGGGGTGCGGTTGGAGGCCCACGTTCACATAGTCACCGGGGCGGTCACCAGCGCGCACAACATCATTAAGTGTTGCAATGGGGCCGGGCTCGACGTTTGCGACATCGTGCTGGAGTCCCTGGCCTCCGCCGAGACCACGCTCACCAAGGAGGAGCGCGACCTTGGGGTGGCGCTGCTCGATTTCGGTGGCGGTACCACCGACCTGGCCCTCTTTGCCGGAGACAACATCAAGCACACCGCGGTGCTGGCCCTGGGCGGCAACAACATGACCCAGGACATCGCGGTGGGGCTGCGCACCCCTCTGGCCGAGGCCGAAAAAATAAAAATGGCTCACGGCTGCTGCCGGAGCGCGCTGATCAAGAAGGACGAGACCATCGAGATTCCGGGTCTCGGGGGGCGCAAGCCCAAGGTGCTTTCACGCCAGATTCTGGGTGAAATTCTGGAGCCGCGGGTGGAAGAGATCTTCAACCTGGTACAGCGGGAGATAGAACGCAGCGGCTATGCCGAGGCCATTACCTCGGGAGTGGTCTTGACCGGTGGTTCCTCGCTGATGCCGGGCGTGGTGGAACTGGCCGAGGACATCTTCAACCTGCCGGCGAGAGTCGGCTATCCGACCGAGGTCGGGGGGCTGACCGACGTCGTCAATAGCCCAGCTTACGCCACGGGCGTGGGGCTGGTGGTCTACGGGCTCCGGAACGAGCCCAGCCGTAAGTTTCGCATCCGCGATCAGAACATCTTCAACCGCGTTATGGACCGCATGAGGGGCTGGTTTTCTGACGTCATCTAAGTACGTTCGCCGGGGAGATCTCAATGGGATTCGAAGTGGTCACGGAGAGCCGAGGAGCCAGAATCAGGGTCATCGGGGTCGGTGGTGCGGGCGGTAATGCCGTAAACAACATGATTGCAGCCAAGATGCGCGGGGTGGACTTCATCATTGCCAACACCGACCTTCAGGCGCTAGATGTCTCCAGCGCGCCGGTGAAGATCCAGGTGGGCGAGAGGGTGACCCGCGGTCTCGGCGCGGGGGCCAACCCCGAGGTGGGTCGGCAGGCCGCGCAAGAGAGTGCGGACGCTCTCCGCGAGTCCCTGGCGGGGGGCGACATGGTCTTTGTCACCGCCGGGCTTGGCGGTGGCACGGGGACCGGTGGGGCACCGGTGGTCGCGGCCATCGCGCGCGAGTTGGGCGCCCTGACGGTGGGCGTGGTGACCAAGCCTTTTCACTTCGAAGGCAAGCGTCGGCGGCGGCAGGCCGAAGAAGGCCTGGAGCAGCTCAAGGCCGTGGTCGATACCCTCATCACCATACCCAACGACCGCCTCTTGGGGCTCGCCCCGCGCAACGCCAGCTTCCTCGACATGCTCAAGCGCGCCGACGACGTCCTGCTGTGCGCCGTGAAGGGAATCAGCGACCTGATCATGACCCCTGGTCGCATCAACCTGGACTTTGCCGACGTCCGCACCGTCATGGGCGAGATGGGCGTGGCCCTGATGGGCACCGGTACGGCCAGCGGCGAGAACCGTGCCATCGAGGCGGCCCGGAAGGCCATCAGCAGCCCGTTGCTGGAAGACATCTCCATCGAAGGCGCCAGGGGGCTGCTCATCAACATCACCTGCCCCTCCGACATCACGATGGACGAAATCCAGCAGGCTTCCACCCTCATTCAGGAGGAGGCCCACGAGGATGCCAACATCATTTGGGGTACCGTGCTTGACGAGAGTATGGGCGACGAGGTCCGGGTGACGGTCATTGCCACCGGCATCGGTCGCAAGGAAGAGCCGGCCTTGACCATGCCCCTCGCCGCCACCAGGCCCGTGGCCGAGCCCCCCGCGCGGCAGCAGATAGATCCCGTGGCCGAGCCCGCCCCCGCGCCGAGGGCACCGCGTCCCATGGAAAGGCTGCGGCCCGCCACCCCGCCGCCCGACCGGGGCGGGTTGCTGCGCCAGAGGCTCCAGGCCCCCGAGAACGACCAGCGGCCCAGAATACATCGGGGCATGATAGAAGACGAGTTGGCCGACGACCTCGATTACCCGACCTTCCTCCGAAAGCAGGCGGACTGACCGGGCAAGAGCAGCGCCAGGTGTTATGGTGCCAATCGGAACATAGATCTCTTTACAGGAGACCGCGGAGATGAATGCGACTCGTCAAGCAGGCCGTGGTCCAGTGGCCATGGGCCCCCGGCGATCCCTCCTTCTTACCACGGAAGACTGGTGGGCCGTATGGTTGGGGTTGGGAATAGTCCTCTTCAGCCTGTTCCTTTATCACGCCGGCATGACGGACCTGCTGAAGTCGATAGCCGTCGAGCCGCCGAAATGGGAGGACTGGGGTACCGTCGGGGCACACTTCGTGGCCAAGGGACCCTGGTATGCCGCCCTCGGGCTGGGGTTTCTGGGCATCTTCACCTTCAGCACCCGCCTCATTGGCTACCGGACCAGTGAGTACGCCCCCGGATTCCTGATTCTCTTTGTGGCCTCGACGGCAATTCTGGTTCTGAGCAACGCGCCCTTCGCGCGGCGCTACAATCTGGAAGCGCCGCTCCTGGCATTGATCTTCGGCCTGCTCTACAGCAACGTCTTCAGCTACCCGGACTGGCTGCGCGCCTCGCTGCGCACCGAGTACTACATCAAGACGGGAATCGTCCTCCTCGGGGCCACTCTGCCCCTCACCCTGATTCTTGCGGCGGGGCCCGTGGCCTTCTTGCAGGCCACCATCGTCTCCGTGTGCACCTGGCTGACGATCTTCCTGGCTGCAACGAGAATTTTCAAACAGGAGCCCTCCTTCGGCGCTGTTCTCGGGGCCGCCGGATCAGTCTGCGGGATCTCGGCTTCCATTGCCGTGGGGGCGGCGGTGAACGCCAAGAAGGAGTACATTGCCATCTCCAGCGGGATCGTCACTATCTGGGCCATAATAATGATCTTCTTCATCCCCTTGGCCAGCCGCGCCCTCGGCTTGGCTCCGGGCGTGGCAGGGGCCTGGGTGGGCACCTCGGAGTTCGCCGATGCCGCCGGGTTTGCCGCCGCCTCGGCGATTCCCTCGCCTAATGATGCCCCCATTCAGGCCTTCACTCTCATGAAGGTCATCGGCCGCGATGTCTGGGTGGGAATCTGGTGCTTCGTCCTGTCGATAGTCTCGGCCGCCGTCTGGGAACGTGGCCGCGGCAAGAGTGCCGAACGGGTGGGCGTGGGCGTGATCTGGCAGAGGTTCCCGAAGTTCGTCATTGGGTTCGCCGTCGCCTCGGTCTTGATGTCCATGGTGCTGCGCTACTACCATGCCGAGTCCGGTCCGGCCCTCGACGCCCTGAAAGGGCAGTTGATAGGACCCATAAAGACCCTGCGTACCTGGGCCTTTGTCTTCACCTTCCTCTGTATAGGCCTGGAGACCCGCTTCCGCGCATTGGCTAGGTTCGGCTGGGAGCCGTTCTGGGCCTTCACCGCGGGCGTGCTGGTGAACGTGCCCCTGGGCTACTTCCTGTCGGCCCATGTGTTCAAGGACTACTGGCTGAAGCTGGGGTAGGGCGGGGCGGGGCGGCAGGGCCGCCAGCCAAACTTCGGCGGGGCGGCAGGGCCGCCGGCCAAACTTCGGCGCCCATGAGCCTCGGCGAAGGCCGCACTACCTGAGCGGGCGCCGGGGCACCCATGGTTTGCAGGCCGCCCTCTCTCTTCAGCCGAGAAAACGCACCTCCGAGGGTCCGCCTGGCGAGGGCATCGCGCCCCTTTGGCCGGCCTTTCAAAGCTGCTCATTGACAAACAGGGCGCCGGACGGGCATAACTATGCCTGCATTTCGCGGCGTTCTTTCTGACGCCCCTCCTCATTCAGATAACGAAATCTCTCAGCAAGGGAGTTGCGCGGCATGGCCGAAGACAAGCATGGCCCCAAGGTAGTTGATCTCGATGCGTACAGACGTTTGAGGCATGGAAGCCCAGACCCGGCGCCGACCTTCGGTTGTGGTGGGAACTGCCTTGGCTGCGAGGAGACAGCGGCGCGGGGGCTGGCGGAGCTTCAGCGGCGGGTTCTTCGCAGGCTAGCGCGCGGGCGCCTGAAGGATCCATTTCAGGGGGGCTGCGGTAAGGAGAAGTAGCAGTGAGACAATACACGATTCATCCTCTGGTGGTGGGCGCGCGGGACATCGACAGGGGTGCCATGACATATCTGAGTGGCTATGGCCGGAGGATCTGGCTGCCGGTCTATGTTTTCTATATTGCGGGAGGAGATCGGAAGATACTGGTAGACACCGGGCTGGACGAGTTTATGGTCCCTCCGGAGGTAGGGCAGAAATATGGCTGTGAAATTCTGGAATTCGAACCGGCGCTCGCCTCAATTGGGTTGCGGCCGGACGACATCGATATCATAATTCATACTCATCTGCACGACGACCATTGCGCCAACGACCAAAAGTGCAGCCGCGCCAAGGTCTATGTTCAGCAACTGGAGCTCGATGCCATGGCCAGGCCGCATCCTATAGATTATCGTTATTTTCCGGAGCTGCTCGATGGGGTGGACGTGGTCCCGCTTTCAGGTGACGCCGAGATTGCAGACGGCATCCGGGTGGTCCTCACCCCGGGTCATACCCCGGGCGGGCAGTCCGTCATCATCAATACCGCGGCCGGAAAGGTGGTAATAACGGGCTTCTGCTGCATCGGGGAAAACTTCCCCGAGAGCGGCGGGGTCATCTGTCCGGGCACACACTGGAGCGCCACCGAGGCCTACGACAGCGCCGTGCGAGTACGGGAGACGGCTGATATACTTATTGCCTTGCATGACCTGTCCGTGGGCGCGAAGCGAAGCATTCCCTGAAGCGCGGGAGTCCCCAGTCGTGCCGGCTGGCGGCTGCGGCAGGGCGTGGTGGTGTTTGCCTGACGGACGACCGCAGCCCGAAATCCGCCGCCGATCCCAAAAAAATGCGTAATTCAGACATTTTTCGTGTCATGGCTCTTGACGTAGGTGCCATGACAGTTCATAGAATGATCGATTAGTGTTATGTAGTTTTTGCTTACACAATCGGCAAAACGCCGCAAGGAGGTTTAAATGGCCAAGGCCCTAGTGGAGATGGCTGCGGAAATTGTCGGCTTTCAGGCCTCTCACACGAAGATGTCACCCGACGAGATGTCCGAGGCTATCGCCAAGGTATTCGACGCCCTTCGGCAGGCCAAAGTGACAGAGGAAGAAGGCGCATCCGGCGAAGTGGCCGCAGTACCGGGCAAGCTGGTCCGTAAACGCTCCATCTTTCGCAATCGTGTCATATGCCTGGAATGTGGCCGGGAGTTCAAGCAGCTTACCGATCGCCACCTGGCCCAGCACGGGCTGAACAAGCGTACCTACAAGGAAAAGCACGGCATCCCTCGTGCCCAAAAGCTGGTTGCCACGGCGGTGAGTGAGCGCAGGCGTCAGCTCGCGGAAGAGAGGGGCCTGGGCGAGAAACTGGCCGAGGCACGACGCACGAGGGCCGCCGCAAAGAAGGGTAAGCGGGTCTAGCCGGTTTGCGAATCCATTAGCTGTCGCGACACCGAAAGGCCGGAGGGGGCGTCGGGCGCGAGCCGCGCCAGGCGGATGTTGCTTTCGGGCACCTCGGAGGTACGTTTCGGTTTAAGAGAGAGGGCGGCCCGCACCCACGGCCCTGTCGGCAACGCCGACAGGTTTTTTCCGGCGCCCTCTGACACGTTTCAGTAGCCAAGGTGGTTAGCGGGCGCCGCGACTGGCCCGGCGGCCCTGCCGCCCTGGCTGGTGGCCCTGCCGCCTTGTCAGTGCTCCAGCTGGTAAGCCAAGGGCAATTCCAACCGCAGGCTGCCTGCCTCTATCGAGGCTGGCAATGGTGGGAAGCGCCGGATGCGCTGGAGCGTGCTGACGGCCGCTTCATCTAGCGCACCGCAGCCGGAGCTGCTCACAATCTGTATGCCGCTGATCACTCCGTCGCGACCCACCAGAAAGCCCAGCTTGACTTCGCCTTCCAAGCCGAGGTGGAGGGCGCGGGCAGGATAGCTTTTGTGTCGCTGTATTTCGGCATTCAGTCTGTCGAGGTAGTCGCGCAGGGCGGCGCCGAGGCCTCCTCCGCTGCCACCGCCACAGCCGTAAACTGGGTGTTCCGAGGATGCCGCCGCGTTGTGGGCGCCGGTACTCAACCCGGTTGCCGGGGCTGTTGACGCCTCTTGGCCGCCACGGGCGTCGGCGGCGGTTGCGCCGTGGGTTGTGTTACGTCCTGGGGGGGCGGCGGCCGAATCAGTGGGGGCGGGCAAGACCGGAGGGACCGGCAGTGGTTGAGGCGCCGGTAGGCTGACCGAGGATTGGGCCGCGCCGGCAGACGGCGGTGTTGGCCGGCTGCACGCCGGAGGGGTCGGCAGGGTCCGTTGGGTTTTTTTCTGGCGCGGTTCCCGACCCAGGAGGCAGGAGGCCGTGGAGAGCGGCAGGGAGTACCGAGGCGTTGTTTCGGAACCACCGCCGCACAGGGAAGGAAACTCCAGCAGGGGGAGATCCAGCCGCAGGACGCTCGATGGAGTTTCTTTCAGCGCGACCGGGATCTCAAGCGCCAGGCTGAGCACGATGAGATGCAAGATGGTGGAGAGCGCCAGCTCCCCCTTGCCGCAAGATGTACGGGCCATTCTCTGCCTTCCACGACGCGAGGGCGTTGTCGCCGCGAGGGTATTGTTTAAGGAAAAACCTCTTTTGACGGACCGCCCGCGCGCCGCCTGCGGTAACATGTTTCTGGCAGGCTGCGGCCATGATGGCGCCAGGCAACAGTCCTGTCAAGGCCGGTTGTGGCGTTATCCTCGATGCTCCAGCTATCAGTATTGATTCCGATCCTGGCTTGAAACAGAGGTTGTCCGCGGTGCAGGTAAATGTGCCCGCTCGGGATTATCCTGACCGACCCATCGTGGGGGTGGGGGCCGTCATCTTCCGAGACGATAGCGTCCTGCTGGTCAAACGCGCTCACGCGCCCTCCGCTGGGTTGTGGTCCATTCCCGGAGGGGCGGTCGAGCTGGGGGAAACCCTTGCCGCGGCTGTGCGCCGGGAGGTGGCCGAGGAAGTGGGCCTCGAGGTGACGGTGGGGCCGCTGGTGACCGTCCTGGACCGCGTCTTTCGAGACGCGGAGGGCAGGGTCCGCTATCATTATGTACTTTTGGACTACCTGTGCCACCTGGCGGCAGGGGAACCAGCGGCGGCATCGGATGCGGCGGAGGCTCGCTTCGTGGCCCTGGCGGACCTCAATGGCCTTCATCTCACCAGGGGGACGCGCGCTGTAATCTTTCGGGCGCGACGCCTGGCCCGGCCTTGACAGCCGGTGTCCAGGCGCCTACCCTGTGTTTTTTCATCTTTCATTCCGCTTGTCTGCTTGAGGAAACTGATGACCACGCCAACTGCCATTAGGGTAGACGCCGAGCGGCGGGTGCCGGAGCTTTCCCGCCCGGAGGTCCTCTCGTTTTTGGAGCGCCTGCGCCGGCCCTACCACGCCAACTATCTGGCCATGTACAGCAGCCTGTACGGGGGCATAATCCGCGATCCCTCATTGATGATGGTGCCGATAGACGACCACGTCGTGCATCGCGGCGACGGAGTATTCGAGACGGCCAAGTGCGCCGGTGGGCGTCTGTACCAGTTGCGGGCCCACCTGCAGCGGCTGATCGTGTCCGCCAACGCCATAGATCTTGATCTGCCCGCCAGCCTGGAGGATCTCTCTCGCATCATGATTGCCACGGTACGCTCCGGGGGCAGCGAGGACTGCTACGTGAGAATCCTGGCCACCAGGGGGCCGGGTGGCTTTGCGCCGGGTCCCGGCGAGTGCGAGGAGCCGCAACTGTACGTGGTGGCCTACCGGGCCGCGGCTTACGGCGAAGATCTCTTCGAGCGCGGGGTGCGGGTGATAACCAGCCGGATACCTGTTAAGCCGTCGTTTTTCGCTAACGTCAAGAGCTGTAACTACCTGCCCAACGTGCTCATGAAGAAGGAGGCCATGGATCGCGGCGTTGACTATGCCGTCTCGGTGGACGAGCGAGGGTATCTGGCCGAAGGGGCCGCCGAAAACCTCGCGCTGGTCTCAAAAGACTCCGGTCGGCTGTGTTTCCCTCGGTTCAAGCGCATCCTGCAAGGAATAACCGTCTCGCGGCTCGCGGTGCTGGCGCCGGGCGGCGGTCTCGGAGAGCCGGAGTTCGCGGATATGCGGCTGGCCGAGGCCTTCGAGGCCAGCGAAATGCTGTTGCTGGGAACCTCGTTCGATGTCCTGCCCGTGGTCGAGCTGGACGGCCGGCCGATAGGCGACGGACGACCCGGCCCCGTGTTCCGGCGTACCCGTGAGATTCTGCTTCACGACCTTTACCAGAATAATGAAGCATCCGAGGCCGTTTTTTGACAGCAAGACCTCAGCCAGGACAAACAACCGATGCCTGAGCTACGACAGGATCCCGCCTCGAAACGCTGGGTGATCATTGCCCGCGAGCGTTCCAAGCGCCCCCATGCCTTCGTGCGGCTTGATGAAAACGGCCCGGTCGCGCCGGCCTACTCGTCCGAGTGTCCATTTTGCGGAGGCAACGAAGAGCTGACGCCGCCCGAGACCTTCGCCGTCAGAGACGGCACGGCCGCGGATACCCCCGGCTGGCGGGTGCGCGCGGTGCCGAACAAGTTTGCCGCCCTGCTGCCCGTGGGCTCCACCGAGCGCCGCACCGAGAACGAGTTCTTTCGCTGGATGGACGGCGTGGGCAAGCACGAGGTCATCGTGGAGTCACCGGTGCACAATCTCCATATGGCACTGATGGATGATTCCCAGGTGCAGTCCGTCGTGGCGGCCTACCGCGAACGCTATCTGGCCCTGAGGGAGGACACGCGGTTCAAGCTCATACTTATCTTCAAGAACCACGGGGTTTCGGCGGGCACCTCGCTCGAGCACCCGCACTCCCAGCTCGTAGCCACCCCCGTGGTGCCCAATGACATACGGACCATGTTCCAGCGGGCCTTTGATTTCTACGACGACACGGGATCCTGTGTATATTGCCAGATGCTCGCGGAGGAGCTGCGGCTGGGCAAACGACTCATACTGGAGACGGACGGCTTCGTGGTCTTTCATCCGTTCGCTTCGCGCATGCCCTTTGAAACCTGGATCGTACCTCGCAAGCACGGTGCCAGCTTCGGTCTCCTTACGGTGGCGGAGGCAAGTGAGCTGGCGGTTGTCCTCAAGCAGGCGCTACGCCGGATTCACTTCGGGCTGAAAAATCCCGACTTCAACATGATCATCCAGACCGCTCCGGTGAAGGATGAGTTCGAGGAATACTTCCACTGGCACATCCAGATCCTGCCGCGACTGACGACCGCCGCCGGGTTCGAGATGGGTACGGGCATATATATCAACGTGGCGTTGCCCGAGGAAACGGCGCAGTTCATGCGCGCCGTGGATGTTCACGAGGCGGAGCCCCCTCGCGGGAGCCCCGCCGTTCTGAGGTAGGCCGACTACTTTTTCAGCCGCGCTCAGGCTTCGGTGTGTACTTCCTCCACGCCCCTCGCGCCTATCGGAAGGGCGGCCCTGTGCCCCGCGCTGTTGAACACGACGGCGAACGAGGCATAGTATGCGATGAGCCCTGAGATCATCAGAATCCACCCGGAGATGGGGAACCATACGCTGACCAGGGGCATCCCGCCGGTTTCATAGCCCATGCCCAGACACAGGTAGCCCAGGAAGAGGGTGCCCAGAACCGCCGCCAGAGCCACGTTGCTCTGCACCGCGGAGAGCATCAGGTAGAGGGTGATGAACGCGATCAGGAACAGGAACACCCCGAGTCCCATGCCGATGTTAGCCAACTGGCCTGCCGGGGCCCAATAGGCCGCATAAAGGACGTACATCGCGTACGCCAGGTAGAATGTCCCGTAGGTGCCGAACACCGTGGCGGCCAACGTGCTGCCCTTCCTCAAGGCAAAGAAAGACATGACCCACTGAGTGAGGCCGCCGAAGAGCAGCAGCACGGGTACTGCCGCCACCACCGCGCCGCCGGCCGCCATCACGAACCCCAAGATGAATGTGGCGGTGGCGAAGCCGATCAGCCCGAGTGGCACGGGTGACGCCACGGTCGCCGAACGCCACATCTCCGCCTCGTGGATCTTCTCCAGGGGGACGTCGGCCCGAACATCGCCTTCGTCCGACCAAATGTTACGCATTGTAATTAATCCTCCGTATGGAATCAGATCAAACACCTCGCCATTACCCCAGGCCGAGACCACTTCCAGACCTCGGCTTCAATCCAAAATTAACGATCATTCCTAAGATTGCAAACGGGGGGCAGGGCCTGAATCTCCAGCGGGTGGCAGGGCCACCAGCCAAACGCCGGCGCCCGCAAACCCTGATGACGACTGGATCGCCTTAGAGGGCGCCGGGAAAAACCTGTCGGCGTTGCCGACAGCGGCCTGGCGGTTGTGGTCATTTGCCGGGCTGTCGAAATGCCTTGCGTCCAGCCACGTGTTCTTGACCGGAGATGCGGAGCCGGAGTTGGTAGACAGAAGGCGGCCCGCACTAAAAAGTGCGGGCCGCCTGGTGACAGGGCGAGGACCAGCCGTGTGCCGCGGGACCGGCTACTGCCTGCGCTTGTTCAGGGCTGTCTGGTAGAGATCGAGGTAGCTCCGGGCGCTCTTGTCCCAGGAAAAGTCGAGCTGCATGGCCCGCTTGACCAGGCGCTCCCACGCTTTCTTGTCCGCGAAGGAGTCCAGGGCCGTGCGTATCTTGGCCAGCATGGCCTCGGCGGAGTATTCCCGAAACTTGAAGCCGGTTCCCTCGCCGGTGGCGGGGTCGTAGTCGGAGACGGTATCGTCCAGCCCGCCGGTGGCGCGCACGATGGGCAGGGTGCCGTAGCGGAAGCTATAGAGCTGATTGAGGCCGCCCGGCTCATAGCGGGACGGCATGAGGAACATATCCGCGCCGGCCTCGATGAGGTGGGCCAGCTTGTTGTCGAAGCCGATCCTGATTCCGGCCCTCTTCGGGTAACGCCGCCCGATCTCCTCGAACATGTCGTGATACTTCTGGTCTCCGGTGCCGAGAAGGACCAGGATCGTGTCCATGGCCATGATGCGGTCGATGGCCTGGGCCAGGAGGTCGAACCCTTTCTGGTCGGCCAGGCGGGAGATGATGCCGATAACCGGCGACTTGGTGGACGGCAGGCCGTAGGCCTTCAGGAGGGCCTCCTTGCACCTGGCCTTGCCAGCCGGATTGTTGGCGTCGTAGTTGGCCGGGATCAGCGGGTCATGACTGGGATCCCAGACCTCATAGTTGGCCCCGTTGAGTATGCCGTGGAGGTCCGCGGCGCGGTCGGCGAGCACGCCTTCAAGCCCATAGCCGAACTCCGGGGTCTGGATCTCCTTGGCGTAGGTTGGGGAGACGGTGTTGATGACTTCCGAGAAGTTGATCCCGGCCTTCATGAAATTCATCTGACCCCAGAACTCGATGCCGCTCATTCCGGCCAGCTCGGGCGGCAGCCCGGTGAGCGGAAACCTGTCCAGGGGGAACAGTCCCTGGTAGGCCAGATTATGAATGGTGTAGGCGGTGGCGGTGGCACTGAAGAAGTCGTCGCCAGAGGTGGTCTTGAAGTAGGCGGGAATGAGACCCGTCTGCCAGTCGTTGCAGTGAATTATGTCCGGCGGCGAAGCCATGTTGGCGCGGACGTAGTCCAGCAGTGCCCGGCAGAAGAAGATGAACCTCTCCGCGTTGTCGGGGTAGTCGCCCTGGGGGGTGCCGTACAGGTGCTCGCGGTCGAAGTAGCGGTCGTTGCCGATAAAGTAGGCCGGTACGCCCTTGGCGAGGCTGCCCTGAAGGATCTCGACCTCGGTTTCGATGCCGCTCGCGGTGAGCGTGAAGCTGCCCCCCTTGATCTTGCGCAGCCCCTCGCGGTTTACCTGGCGATAGAGCGGCATGAAGACCTTGACCTCGGCCCCAAGGCGCGCCAGCGCCGGAGGCAATGCCTGAGCCACGTCGGCCAACCCGCCGGTCTTGGCAAAGGGCGCTATTTCGGACGATACGAAGAGTACTCTAAGTTTGGGCATGTTATTTCTCCTTCCTGGAGGGAGCCTCGGCGGATTCGGTGAGAAGGAGTGTCGCCGCCTCGGACTCGGTCATCTGCTCGGCCGACCAGTCCAATCCTAGGACCAGGTTATAGAAGAAGTAAGACCACGGGGTATCGGTCTCCCTCGTCTTGAACAGCTTCCAGAAGAGCCGCCTTGAAGGTTCATCGAGAGAGCGGTATTTGGGGCTTAATCGGGACAATAAGGGTGACAGCACCCTGTCGGGGTCGGCGACGTACTTGCTCTGGATGGCGTGACGCTTGGCGCTCTCGCGGTCCGCTGCCAGCATCTCCAGGGTGATTTCGCTGACCTGCCGAAGGTAGACACGAAAGACGGTCTCTTGATGGATCTGCCCAAAGGCGGGATAGCAGACGTCGGTCTCGTTGTTCATCTCCATCTCCACGATCTGGCAGGACGCGGTATTGTCCAGTACCGTATCCAGGAGCGCGTTCCTGTTGGCGGCGCTGCACCAGGCGTGGAGTTTGACATCGTGCTTGGCGCACTTGGTGATGAAATAGTCCGTGACCAACCCCTGAAACCCCGTGCCGGACACCAGCGAGGCCATGCGTTGCAGAACCTGGTCTTGAGTCTGGAAGCGGACCTTTCCGCTCTCGGGGGCAGTGAGCTGCCAGGTGGTGAACAGTTGGGTATCTTGACTCATTGACGTGACGTCTCTGGTGGATATGGCCGTCATGAAATTCCCTTGGGGTGTCAGAGCCACCACTTAGCACACTTCGACCTTGACCATATTGGTGGCACCGGGATCCTGGAGATCGCCCACCGCGGCGATGACAATCCTTTCGCCGCGCCGGACCAGCCCCGACTGCAAAGCTATCCTCTTTAGGGCCGCGAAGTCAAACTTCCTTTTGTCTACCGCGGCTGATACCGGCCTGACCCCCCAGCGCCGCCGGGAGACAGATCGGCAAGAACCCGGGCCGATGGCAGGCTGGGATGAGAGTTTCTTTGAAGGGGCCTGTCAGAAACTGGAGGGTGGAAGAAAATCCGGGCTTGGTCGGACGGACTGCCTGGAAAGGGGCGACCCCCCGCGAGAGGGGCCACCCCACGTCAGTTACTTACTTGCCGCCTCCAGGAGCGGCCTCAGGAGCGGCCTCGGGAGCCGGAGCGGCCTCGGGGGCCGGAGTGGCCTCGGGAGCCGGAGCGGCCTCAGGAGCGGCCTGCTCGACCGGAGGCGCTACGGGTTCTTCCTTCTTCTGGCATCCGAAGGAGATGACCAATCCACCACACAGAGCCAGTGCCAGCATCAGGGACATGAATTTACGCATACTTGATTCACCTCTCTTCCCAATTTTTTTCTCAACTGCAATTTTTCCGCAACTTTATGTTTTCGCGATCCGCGAATGGCGAGGCAGGCTGAACGGGGTATACACCCTCCAAGCCACGGGGCCTGACTGAATTCAACCGTACTCTTATGAACTCTCCCCCTGAGCGATACCGTTATGGACCGCCCGTCCTCCCGGAAAGCGAATCGTCGCGAATGTTAACCCAAGGGTCAGAGGCCTTCAAGAAAAAAATAGAAGGGGGTCGTTATCCCAGGGTGTTGGCTGGCGGCGACGGGGTGCCTTGCCCGCGCGACTGTCGTCGATCCGGCCTGATCCCCGCCTGGAGGGCTTGGAGATAAGCTATTGACGTGGCTGTTGATCTACCGGGGGCTGGCGGTGGACGTCAGCCCTCCGGTTCCTGTTTCTCCAGGTCCGTGGGTGCCAGATTGCCGGAAACAGGGCCGGACTGTCCGCCGTTTCTTGGGGTGCCCCGCTCCTCCTGATCATGTCGCTGGTCCCTGGTGCCCTGACACCTGTCTAAAACCGTACAGGCGCAACCTTAAGATTATGTTCATGTGACAGGCCGACACCTGTCGAAACCAGGACAGTCGGTCGGGGTGGGCAGCGCCGCTTCTGCCTAAGAAGACTAAGGAGATCATGTGGTTGAAGCCCGCTCACGTGGCTTGGAATGCCTCTTGCCTTAGAGTCGGGAAGTTCCTTACTCTGCTTACGCTGGAGTCCGTCGGTCCGTGTGAGGCGCATCGACGGGGAAGGAAACTTTACCCGGGGGAGGTTGGCTTCATGGAGCGAGCGGAAGTTTCCATGGAAAGCGAGGGCAAAGAATTTCAGGAGCTGTCAGGGATGTACCTGGACAGCTTCCAGTCTGTTCGCGCAGGTCAAGTGGTCGACGGCCACATAGTAGCCATAGGGAAAGGCATTGTTACCGTAGACATCGGATACAAGTCAGAAGGCACCATTCCGCTCGAGGAGTTCGCGGACCGCTCGGGGCGCATCCGGGTCAAGGTTGGCGAGCAGGTAAGAGTCTATATCGAGAAGGAAGAAGACGAGGAGGGCAAGATCGTGCTCTCCCTCGACCGCGGTGAGACCTTCGACCCCCGGGAACCCTCCGGGGCGGTTGAGGTCGGCTCGGTCGTGGAGGGCGATATAGTCTCCAAGATAAAAGGCGGGTTCCTCGTGGACATCGGCCTGCAGAGCTTCCTGTCATTCCTGCCCGGATCGGAGGTTGATCTGCAGCCAGTAGAGAATTTTGAGGAATTCGTCGGCAAGCGCTACCGGTACCGCATATTGCGGCGCGACGAGAAGCGCGGGAATTTCGTCATTTCCCGCCGCGCCCTGCTCGAGGAGGAGCGGGCCAAGATGCGGGCCCAGATCCTGAAGGAGATAGCCGAGGGCCAGGTGCGGGAAGGCAAGGTCAAGAATATTGCCGACTACGGCGTCTTCGTGGATCTTGGCGGTCTCGACGGCCTGCTGCACATCACCGAGATGTCGTGGGACCGAATCGAACACCCTTCCGACATGCTTCACAAAAACGACGTCATTCGCTGCAAGGTCATAACCTATGACCGCGAGAAGGAGCGGGTGTCCCTCAGCCTGAAGCAGCTTCTTGCCGACCCCTGGGAGGACGTCGCCGAAAAATATCCCATCGGTACCCGGGTTACGGTGAGGGTGGAGCACCTGGAGAACTACGGGGCCTTCGTGCGGATCGAGGAGGGCATCCGGGGTCTCATCCATATCTCGGAAATGTCCTGGGTCAAAAAGAACTTTCACCCCCAGGAGATGCTCACGGTCGCCGAGGAGATCGATGCCGTGGTCATCAGCATGGACGTCCCCAAGCGCAAGATAGCCCTCAGCCTCAAGCAGGTGCGGCCCAACCCGTGGGACATCATAATAGACAAGTACAAAGTGGGCTCGATCGTTGAAGGGGTGGTCAAGGACATCAAGAACTTCGGGCTGTTCGTTCGCATCGAGGAGGGCATAGACGGCCTGGTTCACTGCTCCGACATAAGCTGGGCGGAAGACGTCAGCCCGCTGGACGTCTACAAAGAGGGCGAGACCGTCCAGGCGGTCGTGCTGGGCATAGACAAGGAACGGGAAAAGTTTTCGCTGGGCATAAAACAGCTCCAGCCGAACCCCTGGAACCGGGTTGCCGAAACTTACTGGGTCGGCGGCAAGGTGGCGGGGGTGGTGACCGGTGGGGATCATGAGGGACTGGCCGTGGAGATCGAGCCGGGCATACAGGCAACAGCCCTCTTCTCCGAGGCCTCGGAGGGGGTATTGCCGCTGATGCGGGAACTGGCGCCGGGGGTCAAGGTCGAGGCCTCGGTATCCAGGATCGACAAGACGGTCAAGAAGATGTTTGTTGCCATCGAAAGGCTTCAACCAGCGGAGCAAATGCCGCATTTGGCTCCTTAACCGGCCCCCCTTCGCGGGGGCTCAGACGGGCCCGGGACGCGACTGTAGGCGTCCCGGGCCCGGTTTTTTGTTCGCGTCTGGGCAGGACAGCCCGGGAGCAGAGCTTCCTACTCCGCGTCAAGTTATTAATAGCAAAAGCCGATAAGCTCCCCAAGAGCGCCCAATCTTGGGGAGAGGCGGGTGCCGGTAAAGAGCATAAACAAACAAGGTTTATATTATGGGCCTGGGCACCATCCATAACAATGCCGCCGTGGACACCTGCCGCCTGCTTTCGGTCGCCGACAGCGCCAGGACCAAGAGCGTCGCCCGGCTTTCCTCTGGCCAGCGCATAAACTCCGCCGCTGATGATGCCGCCGGTCTGGCGGTGTCCACCAGCATGCGGGCTGACATGGCCTCGCTTCGGGTGGCCGGCCGCAACGCGGCCGAGGCCACGGCCCTCCTCCAGACGGCTGACGGCGGGCTGGAGCAGATAGGCAACATTCTGGTGCGCCTCAAGGAACTGGCCACCCAGGCCTCCTCGGCCAATGTCTCCAGCACCAACCGGGCCAAGCTGCACGCCGAGGCCCAGAAGCTCATCCAGGAGGCGGACCGTATCGCGACTTCGACGAAGTATGATGGGGCCACCCTGCTGGATGGGAATTATGGGACGCCGGAGATGACTGCCGTGGCTGGAGTCGAGGCCTGGTTTGACCCAAATTTCGTTCCCGTGGGCATCAAGGGAAACAAAACGTATCTTATGCAGTACGGCTGTAGTGTGGGGATCGATCATATACTCCATTACGGTCAGATATGGATCTGGGATAACCCTTCGGATATGTTAACTGATTTGGGGGAAGAGGAGTATACAAGGTGTGATATCGAGTGGCAGTATGTATCCGTGCCATTGGCCAGTGGTGCCCCCACGGGCGGAACAGTAGACCTGTTCTTGCCTGGTAACGGCCTGACGTTGACGATACAAACAGGGGTAACTAATAATCAACTTTCAGCCTTCACGGTGGGTGCTCCCGGTTCCGGCACCTTCCAACTGGGGGCCACCAGCCACGCCATTGACCAGCTATCCCTTGTAATCGGCAACGCCACCACGGGCAGCGACGGGTTGAACCTGGACGGTCTCAGTCTGGCCACCACCTCCGGGGCCGAGGCGGCCATGAGCAGCATAGACAGCGCCCTCTCCAGCCTGGCCACCCTCCGGGGCAACGTGGGGGCCAATATCAACCGCCTGGGCTATGCCTCGGCCAACCTGGCCACCACCGAGCAAAACACCCAGGCGGCGGAATCGGCCATCCGTGATGCCGACATGGCGGCCGAGATGACCGAGTTTACCAAGAATCAGATACTGATGGACGCCGGCACCGCCATGCTGGCCCAGGCCAACCTCAGATCCCGGAACATGCTCGCCCTGCTCGGCTAAACCTGTTTTGGAATTATGTAAGTCAAGGAGATGATACGGATGACCGATAATACCGGCAAAGAACAAGGCATGAAACACGCTGTCTGAGGATAATTCATGGGCCTGGGCAACCATAGGGACGTACGGAAGCAAAGTCAATTAATTACGGATAAGCTCTTAGTAGCCACCGTGGTTACCGGGCGCCGGAAACTGGCTGGTGGCCCTGCCACCCCTGCCACCCGCGGGGGCCAGCCCGTATTTGGTGATGAGCGCGTGGTAGTCCTTGCCGTAGAAGATGCGGATGGGGCGGTCCTGGTAGTGTTTCCGAAAGAGGCGGACCTTTCGGTTTTTCCGGGTGACCAGACTCTGCTTCAGGGTGGTAAGCTCGATGAACAGATTGAAGTCCTTGAGATAGAAGTCGGGAGTGAAGCTTTCGGTCACGCGTCCGTGGGAATTCCAGACTATGGGGAAGGTGGCTGGCTCGTAGCTCCAGCGCAGCTGATAGAAATCGAGCAGGGCGGCGAACTCCCTTTCGGAGTCGTTGGCGAAGACAGGGGGCCTGCCGCGGCGGGCGGTCTTGTTCTCGAAGCCTTCGAAGAGGCTGTCGGCTGCCAGGGCGTCTTCGATGCTGCTCAGGGCGCGTTTGAGCTCGGGGAGCATGGCCGCGGGGATTGTCACACCGCCCCCGGCCGCCTTGATGGCCACGAAGTGGCTTCCGTCCTTTTCCTGAAGCGCCACCTCGAGAGGTTGCTGGCTGGCGCCGACTTCAAAGCGAACCAGAGGTCGCTCTGGAGGGCTGGACACTTGCTCTTGCCTCCGCGAAACGCCTATGGGCTAAAAAATAGCAGGAGTGGAGCGGAGCCGTCAATTCCGCTGGGCTAGCCGGCCCAGGGGGAGACGATTTCGAACAGGGCGGTGTCAACCAGCCCCCGGTCGGTCAGCTTCAGGGCGGGAATGACGGGAAGGGCCAGGAAGCTCAAGGCCATGAAGGGAGCGCCCAGGCCGCAGCCAAGTGAGGCCGCCGCCTCGCCCAGTGCCCGCTCCCGCCGGGCGATCTCGGAGGCCGGGGCGGTGCTCATGAGTCCGGCCACGGGCAGGGGCAGGCATGCCAGCTCCCTGCCGCCGGCCACGACCACCTGTCCCCCTCCGCACTTGATTATGCTGTTGGCCGCCAGGGCCATGTCCGCGTCGTCTACTCCGGCCACTATGAGGTTATGAGAGTCGTGGGCCACGCTGGAGGCGATGGCCCCCCTTCGGAGCCCCAGCCCCCGGACGAAGGCCAGACCGACGTTTGGCGGGTTGGTCCGCCCGTGGCGCTCGATGACCGCCAGCTTTACAATGTCTCGGGAGGGGTCCGCGGCCGCGCCGCCGCCGCGCTCGGGCAGCTTTTCGGTGCTCTGTCCGGTGACGATCTGGCCGGGTGATAATTCTATGATGCGGGCCGGCAGCGGGCGGTGAGGCAGGTGAAATGCCTCGGCGCCGACCGAGGACAGCCGCATGGTGTTTTTCTCTGGCGTCTCCCCAGAGCCGCCGGCTGGGGCAAGCAGCTCGCCGTCGCGCGAGGTCTGCCTCCCGGCCAGGAAGGTGGCACTCACCCCAAAGTCGTCGAGGTTATCGAAGACGCAGAAGTCGGCCCGCCAGCCGGGGGCCACGGCTCCTCGACGCTCCAGTCCAAAGTAGAGGGCGGGGTTGATGGTCACCATGCGTATCAGGCTGAGGGGGTCTGCTCCCAGGGCGCGGCCCCGCCGCAGGATCCGGTCGAGATGACCGTTCTGAAGCAGGTCTTCGGCCCCCAGGTCATCGGAGACCAGCATGAGCCGGGGCAGGACCTCCGGGCGCGCCAGGGGCATGAGGGTTCTCAGGTTCCGGGCCGTGGAACCCTCGCGCAGCATTATGTGGCAGCCGGCCGAGAGCTTTTCCTGGGCCTCCCGCAGGGTGGTGCATTCATGGTCGGAGCTTATGCCGCAGGCAAGATATGCCGCCAGCGCCGGGCCGGAGAGGCCGGGCGCATGACCGTCCACGGGCTTGGCGGGGACGGCGCCCAGCTTGGCCAGGAGGTCGGGGTCCGCCGCCACCACGCCCGGAAAGTTCATTACCTCGCCCAGGCCCGCCACCCAGAATTCCCCGGCCAGCACAAAGAGGTCCGCGGCCGTCAGCTCAAAGCCCGAGGTCTCCAGCGGCGAAGCAGGCACGCACGAGGGGAGCGTGAAGCGAAACTCCACCGGCAGACCAATCGAGAGCCCGGCCAGCAGCCGAATGCCGTCTAACCCCATAACATTGGCGATTTCGTGCGGATCGCAGACGCAGAGGCTGGTGCCGTGGGGCGCGGCGGAGCAGGCAAAGCCGGGTGGGGTCAGCATGCTGCTTTCGATATGGATGTGGGCGTCTATCAGCCCTGGGGACAGGTAGCGGCCGCCGAGGTCGATTACCTCCCGGGCCAGGTAGCCGCCACCCAGGCCGGCGATCAGGCCGCCGCAGAGCGCAACGTTCGTTTGAATGACCCGGTGCCCGAAGACGTCTATGACCTGGGCGTTTTTCAGCAGCACATCCGCCGGGAGCCGCCCGGCGGCGATGTCGATTAACCGCTTGCGATCCATCGCCAAACCTCACGCCAAGATTAGCAAGGGAAACTGTCAGGTGGTAACCCCTATCCCCTCAAGGCCGCCTTGCGCTGGCCCGATAAGTCTGGTGAGACAAGACCGTCGAAGGTGTGCCAGATGAATACCCCCCATACCGAAGTCAGAGATGCCATTAGCCGCAAAGTCCAGAGCTTACCCACGCTGCCCCAGGTTGTCACCAACATAATAGCCATCGTCCGTGACGAGCGTAGCACCACCGGGCAGCTTGCCGGCTACATCAGGAAAGACCAGGTCATATGCGCCACAGTGCTGCGGGTGGCCAATTCGGCGTATTATGGGTCTTATCGTAAGGTAGACAGCATAGACCGGGCGATCGTCGTATTGGGCTTTGAGCAGGTCCGCTCCATAGCGTTGAGCATAGGCGTTTTTGCCAAGCTGCCCAAGTCCTCCCAGTCTTTCGACAAAAAGCACTTCTGGTTCCACTGCATCGGGGTGGCGACGGCAGCCAGGCTCATTGCCGAACGGCGGGGAGAGCGGGATGAGTTCTTCTTTGTCAGCGGGCTCATGCACGACATAGGTAAACTGGTGCTCGACCACTATGCCGAGATCAACTATGGCCGGGTGATCGAGGAGGCCCAGGAGACCTCCCGGCCCGTTATCGAGCTGGAGCTGCAAAACTACGGCGTGGACCATGCCGAGGTCGGCCAACAGATGCTGGAGCGCTGGAAGCTGCCCGAGCACATTGTAGACGGCGTGCGGCTGCACCATGCCTCGAACGGGGGGGAGGCGCGGCGCGTGGCTCCCGTGGTGGCGTTGGCCGACAACCTGACCCATGAAGCCCAGATAGGCTTGAATGGTCACCTTCCCGGCCTTGACACCGCCTTGGGGCGACAGCTGGGTTTCACGCCTGCCCAACTCCTCGCGATGACCGAAGAGTTGTCGGCCTCGCGCGAGCGAATAGAGGGATTTTTCAAAGCCCTTCAATAGCGAGGGCCTGCCGCGCTTCTTGCCTGTAATACCTCCCGTGGCTGCGTCGCGATGTTCTCTCTTGTTACGGCCGGCGCAACTCTGTTAAACTCACTCGTCGGGGCAGCAGTGCGTTATCCAATAGGGCAACACCTGACGACTTGCGGACTGTAGTTCACCCGCAAGTCGCGTGGCAGCCCGTGTTGAAGAAGGGCGTTTCGCGCAGGCCGTTGGATGCCTGCCCATCTGCCGTGCGGTGCTCATCCTTCGCCACTGTGGCGGGCGGCAACGTCGCTCGCCTGTTTTGGCGCCCGCTATTCGCGGGAAGTGCCGGGAAGGAGTAAGCATTCTTGCGTAACCGACTAGCGGACCGGCCGCACGGAGGTTTTTTGTGCGGCACGGCGGTTGGAAGCGGCTTCCGGATACTGCCGGCGCTACTCGCGGCGCTATTCGCCATGATCTGCGGATGTACCTCCCTACAGCGTGGCGGCATCGCCGCCCTCAAGATGTGCCCTGAACCATCCGCCCAGACAATCGCCGACCTGACCAGGGCCATGGAACCCAGGGTGAGCCACGCGGGCGCGAGCCGCGAGGAGCTGTCTTGCCCCGCGGATGGTCCACGCGCCGGTTTGGGGGGCGTCCAGTCCCGCCAGGGCGAATCGGACTATGCCGTCCCTCTTGCGGTGGATGGACGCGACGTCGTGCTGGAGGCCGGAGGCCTGATACATGACTGCCGCCGCCAATATGACCAGATGCGGCACGACCTTGGCGCGGCCGTGCGGATCGACCCCAGCGTAAAGGCAGCCTGTTGTAACCGCGCCCTCCTGCTCGTGCTGGCGGGGCAATTCGAGCAGGCCGTTGCGGAATGCGACCGAGCGGTGGCGCTCGACGAGGGTTATGCCTTCGCCTGGTGGATGCGCGGCGTGGCGCTGAACGCCTGGGGGCGGTTCGATAAGTCTATAGAGGACCTTGACCGGGCGATCAGGCTCTCTCCCCAGGCGGAGGGGGCGTATCTGGCGCGCGGCGTGGCGTGCAGAAACGCCGGGAAGTATGAGCAGGCGGTCGGCGATCTGACCAGGGCACTGGCCATCAGGCCGGGTTTCCCCGAGGCCTATGTCAACAGAGGAATCACCCAGGTACTGGCCGGCCGGCCCAACGACGCCGTTTCAGACTATACCATCGCCCTCGAGATTGACCCCGGCTATGTCGAGGCCTACCGGCGCCGAGGAAACGTCTCGGCGGCCGCGGGTCGCTTGGAGATGGCCGTCGCGGACTACTCCAGGGCACTGGAGATCGACCCGAATCAGGCCGATGCCTATTGCGACAGAGGGTCGGCCTACTTCGGCATGGGCAGGTTTGATGACGCGATAGCGGACTGCGGCAGATGCCTGGCCCTCGATGCAAACCAGCGGGGTGCCTACCTTGCGCGGGCCGCGGCCTACTGCCGGCTGGGAGATGTCTCGCGAGGCATCGCCGACTATGACGCCGCCCTGAAACTGGGTCGGGATGCCGAGACATATTGTCACAGAGGTGACGCCTGCCGCGAGGCCGGGCTGTACGATGAGGCCCTGTCCGATTACGACGCGGCCCTGAAGACAGACCCCCATTCTACCGAAGCGCGTATTGGCCGGGGAAGCATATTTGCCGACACCTGCCGGTACTCCGACGCATTGGCCGAGTTGAACCAGGCCGTGAGTGAGAGTCCTCGCCATGCCGGGGCCTACCAGAATCGGGGAATGGTCTACTCTCGGGCGGGAGACCATGAAAAGGCCCTCGCCGACCTGAACCGGGCCATAGACCTGCGGCCCGATTGCCCGGCCGCCTATGATTGTCGCGGAACGGTCTATTTTGATATGGGGAAGACCGAAGCGGCCATCGAGGATTATGGCCGGGCCATATGCTACGACGCATCTTACGCCCCGGCCTACCAGGACCGGGCCATGGCCTACACCGCCTCGAGACAATACGAAGAGGCGGTTGCCGATTGCGGCAGCGCGCTGCGGTTGCGTCCCAAGTTTCCGGAAGCACTCAACCAGCGCGGCGTGGCCTGCCTGTTTCTGGGGCGGCACGAAGAGGCCGTGCGAGATTTTTCGGAGGCGCTCAGCCTCAGGCCGTCCTATACCAGCGCCTGGATGAATCGGGCACGGGCCTACCTGAATGCCGGCCGGCATCAGGAGGCCCTCACGGACCTCAGCCGGGTGATAGATCTGGAGCCGAAGGAGGCCGAGGCCTATTTGTCCAGGGCTGGGGCCTATAAGGCGGCCGGCTGCCACGACCAGGCCATCGCGGACTATACCAAGGCGCTGGAACTGAACCCGTGCCTTGCCGAGGCATGGCTCCAGCGCGGCAAGGTCTATTACCTGAAAGGCCAAGGCGCTCAGGCCGCGGCTGACTGGGCCAAGGCCAGGGATCTTCAACACCACGGTGTCCGAGACCAACTGCTCCAGGGCTACGCCTATTACGGAGGCAGGGGCCTGCTGGACGGGTGCGGATCCGAATTCGGCAAGGCGATGCAGACGACGCCTGTCCTGACCGAGGTGTCGTGCCAGGGGCGGGCGGCCTGTGCCGGCGAGGCCGACGGCAAGAGTGAAATTGAGGCCCTGACTCAGGCCATCGCCCTGGATCCCCAATGCCGGGAAGCCTACCTGCAACGGGCGCGGATCCACGAAGGGCAGGGGCATGACGATCTGGCTGTCGCCGATTACACGGAGGCCTTACGCATAGACCCCGCCGACGCTCGGGTCTGGGTCAGCCGCGGATGTGTTTTGGAGCGGCAAGGCCTCTATAACCAGGCTCTGGCCGATTATGACCAGGCATTGAAGCGAGAGCCCAAATGCGCCTCCGCCTACCTGGGGAGGGGACGCGCCTGTGAGGCGGCGGGGCGCTGCTCCGAGGCGATCCAGGCATATAAGGCCTTTCTTGAGCAGTCCTCCGGCAACGGTGCGGATGTGGACTTCGCGAGGCGCCGCCTGGAGCACCTGACCAAGCCCCAGGGCGATCTGGCCCCCGAAACCAATCCCGCCTGACATTGCCGGGCAGATCCCAAGATTGCAGATTACGCTGAAGCCTTTTTGACAAGGCTGCTGGAGGTGGATCCTTGCCCAGTTGGCTGAGCGGCAGATTTCGCAAGCCGGAGGCTGAGTCGGTACTCTCCCCACTGGACTCGTGCGGCGTTATGCTCACCTATCGTTGCCAGTTGGCCTGCCGCCACTGCGTGTATGCCTGCGGCCCGGCCTGGCGGGAATCGATGCCCCCAGATGTCCTTACCAGCCTGCTGGAAGGGATCAAGGCCGCATGCGCGCACCTCAAGGGGATTCACTTCTCGGGTGGCGAGCCCTTCCTTCGCTTCGAGCTGCTCCTCCAGGGGATACGCGAGGCACGCAGACTGCGCCTGCCCATTGAATACGTCGAGACCTCGGGCTCCTGGTTTCATGATGACGGCGAGTCGCGCGATAAGTTGCGCCGGCTCCACGAAGCGGGGCTGCGGCGCATCCTCATCAGCGTAAGCCCCTTCCACGCCGAGGTACTACCCTTGGCCCGCTCGGTGGCTGTTATCGAGGCGGCCAATCAGGTATTCGGCAGGGCGCACGTCCTGATCCACCAGCACCAGTGGCTCAAACTGCTGGCCGGCGCCCGCGAAGACCCCGAGGGGCGCAAGCCCGTTCCGCTCCGGCGCTGGGTGAGGCGCAACGGCATAAACGCGGCGGGAAAGCTCTTGTGGCACGGATACGGCCTCATGGCGGGCGGCCGGTGCGGCCTGGAGCTGGGGGGGCTGGCGCAGCGCTTCAAGGGCTCTTACTTCGCCGGGCAGGCCTGTGCCGCCGCGCTGCTCGAGAGCGGCCACGCCCACTTCGACCCCTATGGCAATTACATCCCTGCGTTTTGCGGGGGCATTTCCCTGGGAGACACCCGTGGCGGGCTGCCAGAGTTCCTGCGGCAATTCGATCCTCACGAGTTGGAGATGCTCTCCGTGCTGATCAACCAGGGGCCCTACGGGCTGGCCAGCCTTGCCGAGGAGCGCCACGGTTTCCATTTTTCGCCCGAGGGCTACGTGGCGAAGTGTCATCTGTGCGTGGACGTCCGCCGCTATCTGGCCTCGCTGGAGGGAAAGAGCTTTCCAGAGCTGGCCCCCCCGCGCTTCTATGAGAGGTTGAAGATCCGTAGGAAACCGCTGGTTTAGGGAACCTCTGAATAAGTTCCAAGGTCCTCGAACCGTTCGTCCTGAGGTATCGAAGGACGAGCATTAAGTGACTGGGATCATTGAATCATTCTTTGTTCGTGCTTCTATACATCAGCACGAACGGGGATAGCTATATGACTTATTCAGACCTTCC
>JAZDOA010000079.1:0-9267 GCA_043799175.1 Pseudomonadota bacterium
GTCCTCACAAGCGCAAAGTTGGATTGATCAGACTGGGTTCGATGCAGAACAGGTCGAATGGGTCCATTTGAATCACGATCGGATTATTTCTTTCCTTCGGAGGAAAAAGGCGGTCAACGATTCCTTACGATTCGCTGGGAAAGCTTTAGTCGATGACTTTGAGTTCCGGCGAGTTCTCGTCGGCAAGGTTCCGATAACGGAAATCGCCGAACTGTTCAATCGTCATAATGACCTTTTGCTTGAAAGAAATATCCGCCGCTATCTGGGACTGTATTCTAACCGTGTCAATCTGGCAATACATCAAACACTGGTTGACCCCGGAAAGCGGAGCAGTTTCTACTTCTTCAATAACGGCATAACGATGATTTGCCGCCAATTCAGGCATAATGCGTTACAAGGTGAAGACTGGCAAGTCAAGTTGGAAAACTTGCAAATCATCAATGGCGGTCAAACGTGCAAGACTATTCAACAGACGCTTGCCAACCCTGATTTATTTTCTCAATATGAGAATGTCTATGTCCTGGTACGTATTTATGAACTAGCGCAGGAAGACGAGGAGATTGTACGCGATATTACATATGCGACCAACAGCCAGAACCCCGTGGACTTGCGCGATCTGCGCTCCAATGATGACATTCAGCAACGGTTGGAAATTGGAATCAGGGAATTAGGATATACCTACAAACGACAGCGTGAAGAGGGATCCGCTGGGCAGTCGGTTGTGACGAGTTCCACGGTTGCCGAAGCCGTGCTGTCCATTTGGCGGGAGAAACCGCACCAGGCCAAGTTCCGCCGCGGGGAGCACTTCGGCGTCCTATATAACGAGATATTCAAGGATCTTAACGCGGCGCAGGCTATGCTGGCGGTGTTAATTCTTCGTTATGTCGAGAACCAGCGCAAGCGTCCCGAGTTTCCCAATCCCCCTGAATTCCTGCCGTATGCGTCAAATTATGTTGCCATGCTGGTAGGTGGTTTGTTGCTGGTGAGGAACAAGCTTACATCTGCTACAGTAAGCCACCGCAATTACCAAGATCTTATAGCATGTTTTGAAGAAGAGAAAGATGAATTGTATCGAATTGCAATCCTATGGCTTAAGGAGGCATTGAAATCTCTATACGGAGATCGGCCAATATCGTTACAGCAACTATCCGCGACATTTCGTAGGGGCGACTTGTTGGAATATGTCGCCCGGTCCTTGAAGAGACCATAACGACCGCTACTCACAGGCTCTTTTCATCACCATCTCCGCCGCACCCTCCAGCGCCAGATCGACCTCAGCACTGAGGCCCTCGCGCATCCGGTCCGGTATTTCCTTTATCTGGCAGGCGATGATCCGCACCCGGCAGCCCGCCCGGTCCAGCTCCGCCAGCAGGTCGGAGCCGGGCAACTGGTGCAGGCTGAAGTCGTCTCTCTTATTGGCGGGCAGGTCGGCGGGGGTCATTTCCCACAAGTCACCGGGCTGGTGTTTCTTCTTCGGCAGGTCCACCGCGTCTATCAGGAGCAGCAGGACGGGGCGGGTTTTTTCTTCCGCCAGGGCCAAGTCAAAGAGGATGCCGGCGGCGCTGGTGCCGGCGTCGATGAGGCAGACGTCCCCTGAGAGGCAGACCTCCTCCGGTAGGGCGGCATGTTCCTTCAGCCGCTCCACCACCCGAGGGCCAAAACCGTCGTCGCCATAGAGGCGGTTGCCCACTCCCAGCACCAGCACCCGGCAGGCCAGATGAGCGGGCAGGGGAGGGGATGTGTTATTGTCGTTTTCCTTGGTGCTGTCCATGGGTGATGGTTTCGTAAAAGGTTCAGCCTATTCCGTTCCGTTCGTGGTTCGATACCTCACCACGAACGGAAGATTCGGATACTTACGACCTACTCCATCCGTTCGCCCTGAGGTATCGAAGGGCGAGGGAGCCTTTTTACAAGATTGGCATGTATTCCACGGAAAATAGAGCCGCCCGTGGGAGCGGCCCTCTGTAGTTTTTCACCACATCAGCTATTCATGTTGCTTCTTTTCTTCGGGAACCACCTGGATGGTCTGCGTGGTGGGATGATCGCCAGAGGAAACCGTTCCCATGAAACCATTCATATGCACGGTGTTCTTCTCGATAACGAGGTTTCCCCTTCCGTCACTCGAAATATTTGTGACAAAAGGCCCGGCCGTTGTGCATCCGCCGAACATAAGGCCCATGAACACCATGCCGAATCCGGCAACCACCATTCTCACATTTTTCATCTGATCTCCGATTTCCTTTTTTTCCGTTCGTCGCTCAATTAGTTGCTGATGCTGCCCGCGGGCGCGCCGTCGGGGCCGAAGACATCCACCCGCAGCCTGATCCGCCCGTCTATGGTGTGGGTCGCGCAGGACAGGCAGGGGTCGTAGGCCCGTATGGCCATCTCTATTCGGTTGAGGGCGCCCTGGTCGTACTGTCCGCCCTTGATGACCTCGCGGGCCGCCCGCAGCAGCGACATGTTCATGGCGGCGTTGTTGTGGGTGGTGCCCACGATGAGGTTCACGGCGGTGATGAGGCCCTGGGCGTCGCACTCGTAGTCGTGAATCAGGGTGCCGCGAGGCCCCTCCACGCTGGCGGCCGCCCGCCCCGCCTTGGGGGCGCAGGTGGCGCGGACCTCGGTGCTGGTGATCTCGGGGTCGGCCAGCAGGGCCACGGCGTACTCGGCGTTGTAGAGGAGTTCTATGAGCCGGGCGTAGTGGTAGAGCAGGGTCTCCTGGGCCGGGCGGCCGAATTGGGAGCGGAACTCCTCCAGTTCGGCCTGGGCCAGCGGGGTGCGGATCTTGTCGCAGACGTTCAGGCGGGCCAGGGTGTTGACACGGTAAATAGCCTGCGATTTTTCTTCGGCATCGAGGCTGAAGGCCCCCCAGGCCTTGGCGTAGGGGAATTTCAGGTAGCTCCAGGGCTCCACGTGCTCGGCGATGTGCTGGTCGTAGTCTGCCGTGGCGAAGTCGGTGTGGCTGCCGTCGGCCTTCATGAGCCGGAGTTTGCCGTCGTAGAGGTCCAGCGAGCCGTCTTCGGCCACCGTGCCCAGGAAGCCGGTCCTGATGACCCCGAGGCTCTTTATGGTGTCGAGATACTTGGGGAAGATATTCTCCTTGGCGTGGGCCATGCTGAACCTGGCGAACTCCAGCAGGTCGTCGGCCCAGGGCTTCATCTCGGTCCTTTCGGCTTCCGTCAGCGGCTTGGAGAAACCGCCGGGCACCGACACCACCGGGTGAATGGACTTGCCGGTGAAGTACTGGAGCATCCGCGCGGCCAGTGCCCTGGCCTTGACCACCTTGCGGGCCAGGTCGGGGTTGGCCTTGGCGATGCCCATGATATTGCGCGTGGCGGGGTCGGCGTCGGGTCCCATGATGAAGTCCGGCCCTGCCAGGAAATAGAAGTGGAGGGTATGCTCCTCGATGAAGGCTATGGAGTTGCACAGCTCGCGCAGCTTGCGCCCCGCGCTGGGCAGATTTTTTGCTCCGTAGAGGGCGTCCACCGTCTTGGAGGAGGCCAGATGATGGCTCCAGGGACATACCCCGCAGATGCTGGTCACGATGCGGGGCATCTCCTCGGCGGGCCGTCCCTCGCAGAATTTTTCGAAGCCCCGCAGCTCCACCACGTGCAGGCGGGCGTCGGCTACGTTGCCCGCGTCGTCCAGGTTGACGGTTATCTTGGCATGACCTTCGATGCGCGTCACTGGAGCTATGGTAATGATCTTTGCCATGGTTGACTTACCTCCTCACCGGCGGCTGGGGCAGCGGGCGCAGAAGATTGTGGCCGCCGACGTAGCGGTTGAATATGGCGCGGCGGTCGAGCAGCGTCTTGGCGTCCAGGCCGATGGAGGAAAGGGCGCCCATCATGTCTACCATCGGGTTGGCCCCCTTGCGTACCGGCCCCATGCAGCCGCGACAGGGCATCAGGCCCTTGATGCAGCGGGGCGTCTTCTCGTTGCCGCCGCAGCCGGCCTTGGTCACCGGCCCCAGGCAGAGGAAGCCCTGCTCCATGAGGCAGAGCATGGTGTCCAGCTTGCCGGGTATCTCGCACGCCACCGGCTCCAGGGTGCGTTTTAGGGTGCCTCCGGCCTTCTTCTCGCGTTTGGAGGGGCAGACGTCGCAGACGCTGCGGTCGGGCAGGCTCCAGGGCTTGCCGTCTATCAGCGCCAGCAGCGCTTCGACGATCCAGTCGGGCGAAGTGGGGCAGCCGGGGATCATGGCGTCTACCTTCACGACCTCATCTACCGCCATGACACGGTCGGTGAGCGGGGGCAGGTTCTTTTCGGCCGGGTCCGCCGCGGCCTCGGTGGTTTTGCAACCCCGGAAAACCTTTTCCATGAGACCGGCCTTGGGCCACATATTGGCCATGGCCGGAATGCCGCCGTAGCAGGCGCAGGTGCCAAGGGCCACCAGCTTCTTGCACTTCTTGCGCATCTCCTCGGCCACGTGCTTTTCCTTCTCGTTGCGCACCCCGCCGGAGATCAGGCCGATGTCAGCCTCGGGGATTTCTATTTTGTCCGGGTCGCCCGACGGATCCAGATACTTGCTGTCCATCAGGAAAGGCATATGCACGATCTCAATCTTTTCCAGCAGGTCCAGCAAGGGCTCTCCGATGTCAAGCATCGTCATCTCGCAGCCACCACAAATATTTAACCATTCTTCCGCAATACGAATCGCCATGGTTGACCCTCTTCCTTTGGGGTGAAAGTTGCTAATACTGCCTGAACGGACTCGGTCCCAGGGCCTTGATGCTTTCGACCACGTCCGTCACGACCTCCGCGAAGCGCGGTCCTTCCGAGGCCGATACCCATTCCAGCCGGAAGCGTTCGGGTTCCAGACCGAAGTCCTGGAGCATGAGGTTCACCGCCTCGGCGCGTGCCGCGGCCTTGAGGTTCCCTTCGCGGTAATGGCAGTCTCCGGGGTGGCAACCGCAAACCAGGACGCCATCGGCCCCCTTGGTCAGGGCTTCGATGATCAGGTTGGGGTGGACCATACCGGAGCACATGACCCGAATGATGCGAATATTGGGGGGGTACTGTATGCGCGAGGTCCCGGCCAAGTCGGCGCCGGCGTAGGCACACCAGTTGCAACAGAAGGTTATGATCAAGGGTTCAAAGCCGTCGTCAGTCATCTCTTGGGAATCCTCATCCCTCACAATCCTCTTCCTTCGGCGACCCAATCATAACTCAGGCCCCGTTGCCAACGGCAACGGGTGTTTTTCGGCGCCTTCTCAGGTGTTCCGATTGCCACCAGGTATTATGGGCGCCGGAGTTTGGCTGGCGGCCCTGCCGCCCGCTGGAGTTTGGCTGGCGGCCCTGCCGCTTCAACGACTTGCGAGGGCGGCGTCTATCTGGGCCGACAGCTGTTCCAGCCTGAAATGACGGACCATGATGCCCTGCTTGGGGCAGGTGGCCATGCATACCCCGCAGCCCTTGCACTTGGCCTCGTTGACCTCGGCCATCTTTTTTACCTCGCCGTCTTGCGTAAAAAACTCCACCAGCGACAGGGCACCGAAGGGGCAGGGTTCTATGCAGTAGCCGCAACCGTCGCAGTTGTCCGGTTGCACCTCGGATATGGCCGCCTTGATGGTCAGGGTCTCGCGCGACAATATGGCCGCGGCCCGCGCCGCGGCGGCCTTGGCCTGGGCCAGGCTCTCTTCGAGCGGCTTGGGACCGTGGGCCAACCCGCACATGAACACGCCTTCGGTGGCGAAGTCAACCGGTCGTAGTTTCATGTGCGCCTCAAGGAAAAAGCCGTCGGCCGTGAGGGACACTTTATATAGCTGGGCCAGTTCTTTGTTCCCAGGAGCGGGAATAATGGCCGGGGCCAGCACCACCAGCCCGCACCGCAGGGTGAGATTGGCCCGCAGCGTGGGGTCCCAGACCGTGAGCCGCACCACGTTGCCGGGTCCGGGGCTGACCTCGGGCGGCCTGTCCGGCTCGTAGCGGATGAAGATCACACCTTTGGCTCGGGCCTGCCGGTAGTAGTCTTCCTTGAAGCCATAAGTGCGCATGTCGCGGTAGAAGACGTAGACGTTGGCCGATGGGTTGAGTTCCTTGAGGGCCAGGGCGTTCTTCACCGCCTGGGAGCAACACAGCCGCGAGCAATAGGGGCGCCCCTCCTCGCGGGAGCCCACGCACTGGATCATGGCTACCGTGCGAACCTGGCCGAGCGCGGGGTCACGCGCCGCCAGCCGCTCTTCCATCTCGAGCTGGGTGAGCACCTGGGGACTTTGACCATACCGCCAGCCGTCAGGGGAGAACACCTCCGCCCCGGTGGCGATTATCAATACCCCATGTTCTATGTCCTTTACGTCGGCCACCGTGCCCTCGCGCGGGGCCACCGAGCTGCGGAAGTGGCCGATGGAACCGGCGGCCGCGATCACCTTGGAATTGAGATGAAGGCTGATACGGGGATGCCGTTCGACCGCGGCGGCCTTCTCTTGCACCAGCGCGCTGAAATCCATGCCCTCCAGGGTGCGGTGCAGCCTGCGGGCCACGCCGCCGAGGCGCGGGGTGGACTCGAGCAGGTGGATCCCAAAGCCCTGGTCGGCCAGCTCGAGGGCGGCCGTCATGCCCGCCAGGCCGCCGCCTATCACCATGGCATCGTGGTTGAGGGCCATCTGCCTGGTAGAGAGGGGTTTTAAGAGGCGTGCCCTGGCCACGGCCATGCGGACCAGGTCCTGAGCTTTGATGGTGGCCGCATCGGGCTGGCGCATATGGACCCACGAGCAGTGGTCGCGAATATTGGCCTGCTCGAACAGATAGGGATTCAGGCCCTCCTTGGCCACGCACTCCTGGAAGAGATGTTCGTGGGTGCGGGGCGAGCAGGCGGCCACCACTATTCGGTTCAGGCCGTGCTCATTGATGCGCTTTCGGATCTCCGCCTGGCAGTTCTGCGAGCAGGCGTAGAGCAGGCTCTCGGCGTGGACCACGCCTTCGATCCCTTTGGCATATTCCACTACCTCGGGTACCCTGACCACCCCGGCTATGTTGCTCCCGCAGTGGCAGATGAAAACGCCGGGCCTTGGCTCCTGGTCCGACACATCCCGCTCAGGCGCCACCTCCTCGGCGCGCATCAGCGTGCCTCGGGCCTCCGCGAGCAGAGTGCCCGCCGAAGCGGCCGCCGCGCTGCCCTGCACGACTGAATCCGGTATGTCCTTGGGGCCACTGAAGGCACCGCAGACAAAAACCCCGGGGCGGGTGGTCTCCAAAGGGTTGTCCAGCTTCGTGCGGCAGAAGCCATGCTCGTTCAGTTCGATGTCGAGGTTTCTGGCCAGCTCGGCCGCGTCCTTCGGCGGCTGAAAACCCACCGAGAGCACGACCAGGTCGAACTCTTCCTCGACCTTGGTTCCCAACTGATCAACATAGGCGAGGAGCAGATTTTTGGTCCGCTGCAGCTCCTTGACCGAGGAGACCATGCTACGGATGTAACGGACGCCGTAGTCATTAACCGCCCGGTGATAGTAGTTGTCGAACTCCTTGCCGAAGGCCCGCATGTCTATGTAGAAGATGCTGGCCTCAAGTTCAGGCAGGTGCTCCTTGGCGATTATGGCCTCTTTGGTGGCATACATGCAGCAGACCGACGAGCACCATCCGTGCTTGGCGCCGCAGTCGCGGGAGCCTACGCACTGTATCCAGGCGATGCGCTTCGGCCCGGTGTGGTCTGAAGGGCGGATGATGTGGCCCTGATGAGGACCGGAGGCCGAGAGAAGCCTCTCGAACTCAAGGCTGGTGAGAACGTTGTCGGCAATCCCATAGCCCAGTTCCGCCTTGCCCCTGGCATCGAACTTGTCAAAACCCGGGGCCAGGATCACCGCCCCGACTTCAAGCTCGATTTCCTCCTCGCGCTGCTCGAAGTCAATTGCCTGGTTGTTGCACTTACGCTGGCAGACCTGGCACTTTTTTCCGTTCAGGAAGCGGCAGTAATCGGGGTCGATTGTCACCACGGCGGGCACGGCTTGCGGAAAGTGGAGGTGAATGCAACTTGTCTGGGCCAGGCCCTCGTTGAACGAATCTGGGATGCGAACGGGGCAGAACTGGGTACATGTGCCGCAGTTATTACATTTTGTTTCATCGACATAGCGCGGCTTGCGGCGTAGTTTGGCGCGGAAGTGGCCCGGTTCGCCTTCGAGACCCATGACCTCGCAGTGAGTGAGTATGTCGATGTTGATATCCCTCTGCACTTCGGTGAAACTGGGCGAGAGGATGCACATCGAGCAGTCGTTGGTGGGGAAGGTTTTGTCGAGCTGGGCCATTTTGCCGCCAATGGCCGGACCTTTTTCCACCAGGTAGACCCGGAAGCCCGAGCGGGCCAGGTCCGTCGCGGCGGTGATGCCGCTTATGCCCGAGCCGACAACAAGGACGGACCCGGTAGGGGAGCCTGACTGAGAGAGTGTTGGGGAGCCCATCTTCAGACACCGCTGGTAATTCGATGCTTAAAGCCGCTTTCCTCATGCCGTGGGACATGAGTCACGCCGGGGCATTGTTAGCAGCCAGAGGGTTATTTGACAAGTAGAAACGCCGACTATCCTGAACTGGGCGGCTATGTTGCCCGAGCGTGGCCCGATGGGGCGAAGAATTTCTGGCCAGCGTGCCACCCGGCTGGATGAGCGGCACGGGGCGGGCCGCGGGTGGAACCACTCCCAAGCCTTGGACATTACGTGCCGTTGCCGGTATCCCGCCCGGCGGATATAATCTTCGCTTACCTGCCGGCTGGGTTGACCGTGGGCCGGCTCGCATGCTACTGCCAATAAGGCGTTTTTTATCGTCGGCGCTTATCCTTGGAGCCTGGAATGCTTGGACGTCTGTTGAAAAAGGTGGTGGGGAGCAAGAACGACCGCGAACTGGCGCGGCTGGCCCCCCTGGTGGCGGAAACCAACCGGTTCGAGGCGGGCCTCCAGACCAAGGCCGACCATGAACTTCAGAGCCTGTCGGCCGAGCTGCGGCAACGCGCCCACGAGGCCTCGGAGAAAATCTCGGCCGAGCTCGAGTATCTGCGCGAGGAAGACGGAGTTGCCTTCGCCAAAGAGCGGTTCAAGCAGCTTGACGAGGTACTGACCGGCATGCTGCCGGAGGCCTTCGCCCTGGTCCGGGAGGCGGCCCGGCGGGTGCTGGGAGAGCGCCACTACGACGTCCAGCTCATCGGCGGCATGGTGCTCCATGAAGGCAAGATCGCCGAAATGAAGACCGGCGAGGGTAAGACCCTGGTAGCGACCCTCCCTCTCTCTCTTAATTCCCGGAGCGGCCAGGGCTGCCACCTAGTGACGGTTCACGATTCCCGGGCGC
>JAZDOA010000081.1:0-35811 GCA_043799175.1 Pseudomonadota bacterium
GACTTTCACCCATTGGGTGAAGCTTTGAAGTGACCATTATGCCAGTAACTTCGCTATTCCACAGCATAAAATTGCATCTATGTAAATCTTAGCCGGAGATTAGGGAGTCGGTGTGTGGCTGCAATATGATTCTGTCACCCCCCGGCCGCACACTCGGGGTGACACTTTCACGTTGCGATGACAAGAAATTAAAGGGGGAGTTGACACCAAGGCGTATTCTCGGCGAGACTGCCGCCGGGTGGCGGGGCCACCAGCCAGACTCCGGCGGCCATGAGTCTTGACAACGGGGCCTGAACCGTGATTGGGCGCAACAGCCCCCTGCCGCTCGCGCCGATTTAACAGGGAAGGACAAAGAACAACTTGAGCTTCTGGACGGGGATCATCCTTAAACACAGCGTAGTCCTCGCCGCCGATTCGCGCCGGGTTTACCCGGAGAAGGGCAGCTACGAGGACGGCCGTTCCAATCTCTTGCAGGTCAACCAATATACCTGGCTGGCGGCCGCGGGCTTCTTCCCCTTGGCCGGCGTGATGCTGCAGGGGTTCCGCCAGGTCTTCGGGGAGCAGAAGGTGGACCTGCCGCTTCTGACCGACCCGGAAACGAATTTCCGCGGCGCCCTGCAGAAGGCCTACCGCGAACTGAAGGCTGAGAACTCGGCCTCCGTCGACGTCCTCATAGGGGGGATTTCCTCCGAGGATCAGCCCTATCTGGCACCGGTGAGCAGCGCGGACGGCTTTATGCCCAGGATCTTCCGAGACCCCTTGGCCACCATTTGCCTCAACTTCCCGGAGCCGCTCCAGTCCCAAGTGCGCGCCGGCGTGGCCTCTCTCAAGGGGCGCCTGGCCAAAGAGCCCCTGGAGGAGTCACGCCTCCGGGCCACCAACGCGGCCCTGAGGCAGATCATCGCGCAGGTGGCGGCCGGGTCCGAGTGGGTGGCCCCGGAGGCGGAGATGGTAGTAATCTCGGCCAAGGGCTCGACTCTCAGCCAGATCCGGCAGCCGGTCTAGCCCCTCGGCCGGCCATTCTTCTCAAGGTCGTGGGGAGGCACACCCCGGCTCCTCACCTGGCCACGTGGGCGGCCGCCCGCGACCCTATGAAGCCCCTTACCGGAGCGCCCCGCGCGGTCATGCGCCCAAGCAGCTCTCCAATGTTCCGAGAGGCCAGGCGCACCTCCCCCAGGATCGTCCTCAGCTTGGCCATGTCGCCGTTTCCGGTCGCGCCGTAGCGGTAGATGAGCGCCCCCGCGCCTACTACCACCGCCGCCACGGGCAACAGCCTCATCAGGCGGCTGCCGACGTTGGCCTGCTCGGACTGCTCCGCACAGTTATCACAGCAGTAGATCTGTCCTCGCCATCCCACGCCTGGGCCGGGGAAGCGCCCGCCACACTGGGCGCACATTTCAACCGACTCATACTTCAGGGCCATGAACTCCTCCTGTTGTTCCATGAAGGTATGCTGCTCTGGGAAAGGTATCTGCTCCGGGGCAAGTCAGCGTGGAGAAATTGAGGGTACTGCGCGAGCGCGGGCCTCGTTCGATGAAAGGCCGTCAGATAGCTATATCATCGGCGTACCCGTGGCCATTTGCAAGCCGCTCGGACCATATTCTGACAAGGCCGTCACTCAGGCGCCCTGTTGGGCGCTCTCGCTCATCCGGAGGGACGGGTGCCGCGGGGTGGACCTCCGGAGCGTCGAGCAGGTCCCGAGGCGGGCGCGATACCCTCGCCGGACAGACTCAAAAAACCCTCGAGTACGTCTGACGTGCATTCCACGCCGAAGAGAAGGCGGCCTATGACCAAGGTTCTGTCGGCAACGCCGACAGGTTTTTTCCGGCGCCCTCTGGCATATCAGTAGCCACTATGAGTCGCCGGCGCCGGAGTCTGGCAAGCGGCCCTGCCGCCTTCCAGGGTTTTCGGCTACCCCGCCCGCCGCAGGGTCCGACGAGTGCCTATGCCCCGCAGCACGGCTGCAATCTGGCTCCGGCTGCGCTCCCAGAAGTCAATCGGGTCACTGTGCGACAGCCGGATGGTCCTCTCGTGCTCCCACATCGCCTTCGCGGCCAACTCACCGGCAAGCTTCTTGATCTGGCGGTTGTCCATGCCGGCGATCTTTCTCAGGACATCTTCCGGCAGGCTGATCACGATCTTTTTGAGCTGCTCCTTGGTGAGGCCTTCCACCGGGGGCTTCCCCTTGGCGGAATCCTCCTCGGTCGCGAAGGCACTCTTTGCCGGAGCCGGCTCGGCCCCGGCTTCCGGGGAGGACGGCTCCGCGCCGCCAGCGGCCGGCGACGGGCTCTTCTGTTGTTGCCTGGGCGACCCGAAGGGCGACGCGGCAACCTTGGGTCGCATCGTTCGGGGCACGGGACGGGACACGGCTTCCTGCGAGCCCGCGATGACCGCCGCCACCATCCTGGTCCCCAGCGCCGCCGGAGTGAGTCTTGGTGCCCCAGACCCCAACAGGTCGGGAGCGGAGGCAGTCACGGCCTTGGCCGGCTCCCCGGCGGGCGCGCATCCGGCCGCCGCCGGCTTCTGGGCCTTCGGGGTGGCTTGCTGCCGATCTGAGGGTGAAGCAGGGTCGGGTGCCGCGAGGGATCCGTCGTCCGCGAACAGTCCGGCTTCCACGGGCCACTCCTCCGCGAACGGATCCCGTGCCAGAAAAAACTCGGATTTGCTCAGGAGAGGTCCACCCGCAGGCACGTTCCACGCCGCCTCCGAGGGCTCCGCCTCATCGAACGGAGGTTCGGGTACGGCCGCCAGCTGCCAATCGTCGGAGAAAATCCGGCCCACGGTCACTGGCTCCATCTCCTCCGAATGGTCTCCGGACAGTGCCAAGGGATCCCACATGTTCGAGATGGTCTCGGCGGATGCCGCCTGGTCCGATTCCCCCAATGGGTATTCGTCCGCGGCGGCCAACAACCCCTCAAGGTCCACCGGCTCCAACTGTTTCACCTTGGGCGGCGCCTCGGGCTGGACCGCCACCACCGGCTCTGGCTCTCTTACCTCGAACGACGCCTCGGGCTGGGCCACCACCACCGGCTCCGGCTGTTTCACCTTGGGCGACGCCTCGGGCTGGACCGCCACCACCGGCTCTGGCTCTCTTACCTCGAACGACGCCTCGGGCTGGGCCACCACCACCGGCTCCGGTGAGGCCACCAGTTCCAACACGGCACGGGCAAGGCGCACCGCCACCACCGGTCTGTCCGCCTCCGTCGCCAGGGCGGCCTGGGCAACCAACTCCATCACCGGCGGAGCAGGTCTGAACCCCGCAACCGGCCCGGGCTTCGTTTCAAGCTCAGACCCCTTCACCGGAGACTGGGCAGCGACGTCATCTTCGGCCGGTTTCGGGGCCGTCGCCTCTTGGGCGCGCGCCTCCGGGGCCACCACCATTTCAATCATGGCCGGCACACGCTCGGCCACCGTGGACCACGAGATCTCCGGAGCGGCTTTCACATCATCCGCGGCCGTGGTCTCCTCCTGTGCCGGCACGGACACCGCGGACTCCAGCAGCTCGCATTCCTGGGTAATGACCTCCGTCAGGACATACTCGGCTGAATCCGGCATGGCATCCGGTACGTCCGGCTCGGGCTCGACCAGCACCACGGGTTCCAGCGTTTCGACATTGGGCTCGGGCTCGACGGGCGGGGGCTCCGAGGCCACGGGCGCGGACCTCCGGGCGGGTGGTTCCCCGGCCGGCTCGCCCATCCGCTGCCGCCCCAGGGCGCGACCGACCCTGGCGGTCGACTCGGGCACGGGGCTGGTTAATCCCTTGCCCTTCTCGAACATCAAGGCGATTCTGTCGATGAGTTCCCCGTGCAGTCTGGTAAGCCCGTTGGTCTCTCCCGCCTTCAGGGCGAGTTTGCACAGCTTGTTCACCAGGCGCGGCACTCCCCGCGAATGGTAGTGAATCCGCCCTATGGCACCGTCGGTGAAGATGCTGCTGGCGCCCCCGGCCTGCTGCATGCGGAACTCCACGTACTCCCGCACCATCTCGGCCGTCTCCAGCCCCTGAATGCGGCAGTAGACACCCACGCGCTGAAAGAGGTTCTCCATGGAGCGGGCCTCGAGCTTCCGGCACAGCTCCAGTTGGCCCGTCAGAACTATGGTCACCAGATTGTGATCATCGTCCTGCATATTGGTCAGCAGACGCAGGTCCTGCAGGCAATGCGTCGAGAGGGTGTTGGCCTCGTCGATTATGATCACCACCCTCTGCCCGTGGGCGGCGGCGTCGAACAGCAACCGATTGAATTCTTCCTGAAGCTCGTCCCTGAAGCGGATCTCGAAGGGGCTGCCCCGGAGTTGGCCGACTATCTCGCGCAGCAGCTGATTGAAGGTCAGGTCCGGGTTGGTGACCGACACCACCTTGTAGGGCTGCGAGGCAAGCTCGTCCATTATGACCCGCAGGGCGAGTGTCTTGCCTAGCCCGATGCCGCCCACCATGACCGCCAGACACTCGTTGCCCTCCTCGATGGCGAAGAGGACCTCGGAGATGGCGTCCTCGATCGAAAGATTGCGGTCACAGTACATCCGAGGGTCAGGGACGTTGTCGAACGGGCTGAAGTCGAGTTTCCAGTACTCCCAGAACATGTTTCCTCACCCCTCCTGCGGATGGCCCGGTGGAGCGCCCACGGTCGGCCGACACGGCGCATCGAAGCACACTCTCCACTCCCGGCCGATCCTGATACCCTGGAGCTGTCCCCTCGACAGGGCGCGACGAACCGCCCTCGGCCCGACCCGCAGCAGACGGGAGGCCTGGTGCACGCTCAGGAACCGGCCGTGCCGCACCGGCTCGGTAATCACCTGGATCCGGAGGCGGCCGGGGTCATCGGGGGCCAAGCCCACCTCGAGGGTAACCCCCAACCCGTGAGGGTCTCCATCCAGACACTGCTTCAAGGCGGTCATGAAATCGTTGACGGCCTGCTGAAAACCGCCCTCCAGGACCGGCGGGGCTGACTTTACCGGAGGCGTGCTCAGCGGGCTCGCATGCGGTGAGCGCGTCTCGCCTCCCATCAACCTCATGCTCTGGCGCCGCCTGGCTATACTGACCTTTTCCACCCGGCACTCCTTTCGGGACAGAGTCCTTCTTCCGCCTTTTCGGCAGGAAGAATGCCGAACTTTAGACGCGAGTCTGTAGGGCAGGCACGGGGGCCTTATCCGGACATCGAGGGCTTTGCTCTACGCCCTTGATCCGGCGTAACCCCAAATGCTATGGTCACCGGGCGTGGTTACGGCCTGATAGACCACGTTCAGCCAAATATTCTCAGGAGGCTCATCTTGGCCAGAATTCGCCGGGCGCTGATCAGCGTCACCAACAAAGACGGCAGTGTGTCCTTGGCCCGGGGGCTGGCCGCGGCAGGCGTCGAAATTCTCTCCACCGGCGGCACGGCCCGGCTGTTGCGCGAGGCAGGGGTGGAGGTCGTGGAAGTGGCGGACCACACCGGCTCCCCGGAGATTTTGGGCGGCCGCGTGAAGACCCTTCACCCCAGAATCCACGGCGGCATTCTCGCCCGGAGAGACCACCCCGAAGACCGCCGGCAGATAGAAGCCGCGCACATTCCGCTCATCGACTTGGTGGCCGTCAATCTTTACGCCTTCGAGAAGGCCGTAGCCAGGGATCTCCAGGTGGCCGAAGCGGTGGAAGAGATAGACATCGGCGGCCCCACCCTCCTGCGGGCCGCGGCCAAGAACTTTCGCGACGTCATCGTGATGTGCGACCCGGCCGACTACCCCCGGGTGCTTGCCGAGATCCAGGCCACCGGCGAGACCAGCCTTGCCTTGCGCTTCGAGCTGGCCCGCAAGGTCTTCCGCCTCACTTCTGCTTACGACACGGCCATAGCCGCTTATCTCGAGGTACTGGCCACCCGCGGGGAGGTGCCTCGGACATGAACGCGGACGGCATGAAGGTCCTGGTAGTCGGAGGAGGCGGGCGCGAACACGCCCTGTGCTGGAAGATCGCTCAGAGCAGGCTGGTGTCCAAGGTGTTCTGCGCCCCCGGCAACGCCGGTATCGCCGCCGTGGCCGAGTGCGTGGCCATAGACGACACCGACCTGGAGCGGCTGGTCGATTTCGCGGCCAGAGAGGCCGTCGGCCTCACCGTGATAGGCCCGGAGGCCCCGCTGGCCGCCGGCCTGGCGGACCTGCTCGCCCAGCGCGGCCTCGACGTCTTCGGCCCCTGCAAGGCGGCCGCGCGTCTCGAGGGATCCAAGAGCTTCGCCAAACACATCATGGAAGCCAATGGCGTGCCCACGGCCCAGGCCAAGAGCTTCGATTCGCTCTCCTCGGCCCTGGCCTATATCATGGAATGCCCCCTGCCCGTGGTCGTGAAGGCCGACGGGCTGGCCGCGGGCAAGGGCGTGGTGGTGGCCAAGGAGCGGGCCGTGGCCGTGGCGGCCCTCAACCAGATAATGAACCTGAAAATTTTCGGCGAGGCCGGAGAGAGCGTCTTGGTGGAGGAATGCCTGGAGGGCGAGGAGGCCTCCTTCCTGACCTTCACCGACGGAGAGACGATCCTCCCCCTGCCGGCCTCGCAGGACCACAAACGGGTCTACGACGGCGACCGCGGCCCCAACACGGGCGGCATGGGAGCCTACTCGCCCGCCCCGGTGATAACCCCCGCCCTGGAGCGGCAAATCATTGACGAGATCATGCGGCCCACCATAAACGGCCTGGCCAAGGAGGGGATACCCTATCGCGGAGTCCTCTATGCCGGTCTGATGATCAGCCAGGGACGCCCCAAGGTGCTGGAGTTCAACTGCCGCTTCGGAGACCCCGAGACCCAGCCACTCCTCATGCGGCTGGAAAGCGACCTGGTCGAAATCATGCTCGCCTGCGCCAGGGGCGGCCTGGCCTCCGTCCGCTCCCGCTGGAGCCACAAGAGCGCGGTCTGCGTGGTCATGGCCTCCGGCGGCTACCCCGGTCCCTATCAGAAGGGCCAGCGGATCAGTGGCCTGGCGGATGCCGGACAGGTGCCCGAAACGGTCGTCTTTCATGCCGGCACCGTCGGCAAGAACGGTCTCGTGGTAACCAACGGCGGTCGGGTGCTGGGCGTAACCTCTTTGGGAGAAGGCATCGGAGAGGCCATGGACCGGACCTACGAGGCCGCATCCCACATAGAGTTCGCCGGGGCGCACTTCCGCAAGGACATAGGCGCCAGGGCACTGCGGCGCGAGGGCCATGGGCCCCGGGTGGGCATCGTCATGGGTAGCGGCTCCGATCTGCCGGTCATGCAGCAGGCCGCCAAGGCACTGGCCGACCTGGGCGTCGCCTGTATCATGACCATAAGCTCCGCCCACCGCTCCCCGGATCGGACGCTCAACACCATCCGCGGCTGGGAGCAGGCCGGGGTCAAGGTCATCATTGCCGGAGCGGGCGCGGCTGCCCACCTGGCCGGGACCATTGCCGCTCACACCACCCTGCCCGTCATCGGCGTGCCGCTGGACTCCTCTCCCCTCAAGGGAATCGACGCCCTGCTGGCCACCGCCCAGATGCCCTCCGGCGTGCCCGTGGCCACCATGGCCCTGGGCAGCGCGGGAGCGACTAACGCCGGAGTCCTGGCAGCCCAGATACTGGCCTTGGAAGACCCGGCACTGACCGATCGTCTGCGGGAGCACCGGCGCGCCCTGGCCGAGAAGGTGGAGCGGCAGGCCGCCGACCTTCTTCCGAGCGACGACTAGTACCTAGTTGCTAAGTCATTAATCTGGCTTCAAAACCGTTCGCCCTGAGGTATCGAAGGGCGAACCACTGGTGTTCGTGCTTCTATACATCAGCACGAACGAAAACACCCAAGACCGGCGTTAGGAATTACTGCAACCAGGTACTAGGCCGTGGCCGTCATCGCCCCCATAGACCCTCCGCACCCGCGCCAGGAGCTGCTGAACGAGGCCATCGCGTATATGCGCGCCGGGCAACTCGTCGGCATGCCCACCGAAACCCTCTATGGCATCGCCGCCGACGCGCTCAACGAGGCGGCGGTGCAACGGGTCTTCTCGCTCAAACGTCGCCCCAGCCACCTTCCGCTGCCCATAATAATAGACAGCATGGCCATGCTGGAGGCCATCGCCCAGGTGAGCGAGACCGCCCGGCGACTGGCCGAGGAATTCTGGCCGGGGGCTCTCTCCCTCGTCCTGCCCGCCAAAGACGTCCTTCCCAAGAACCTCCTCGGGGGCACCGGCAAGGTAGCCGTCCGGCTCTCGAGCCACCCCGTGGCCACGGGCCTGGCCCACGGCCTGGGGGGACCCATAACGGCCACCTCCGCCAACATATCCGGCCGGCCAGGGCTGCTTAGCGCCGCCGAGGTAGACCACGCCCTGGGCGACGGCCTGGCCCTCATCCTCGACGGCGGCAACGCCGTTGCCCGCACAGGGTCCACCGTGCTCGACACCACGGTGGACCCACCTGTCGTCGCCAGGCCGGGGGTGCTGCCCGAAGAGATCATAAGACGCTTCCTGGCCGGTCTGAGAAAACGCCCCTGACCTCCGTCCGTGTGCGCTACCGCTATAACATCCTTCAATAGTTATAACCTCCTTAAAGAAATAATCTACCCCGCCCGCGGCGAGGGGGTTGCGCGACGTCAACTTCGAGCCTCTAATACGCGGGTTATAAGGTGATGAATGCGCATGCGGGGTTCAGGCGCTTCCAGATAATGAAGAGTATTCGTTCCCAACTGGTGCTCGTGTTCTGCGTCTTGTCGCTGTTGCCCGTGCTGGTTTTTGCCCTGCTGGGCTACAAGACGGAAGCGGGAGAACTGAGACATGAATATCAGTACAGGCTGCTGGCGGCGCGCGACAAGCGGGCCGCGCTCATAGACTCCTGGATGAAGGAACGGCTGACGGACGCCCGGTGGGCCGCTCAGAGCCCTTCCATCCTTGGTTACTTGTCGGCCCCCTCGGCGGCCAGCCAGGCCCAGGCCCGCCAGAGGATGACCCAGTTCGCGGCCTACGCCCCCACCCACCATGAACGGATATACCTGATTTCGGCGGCAACGGGCCGGGTTGCCGTCTCTACCCGAGCCTCGGATGAAGGCCAACCCGCCCCACCCACCACTCATCTGAGGAACGACTCCGAGCAGCTGCTCCGGAAGTGCCTTTCCAGGGGCCAGCTATGCATTGACGTGGCGGCGCCCGTGATCGCCCAGCCGGGCGCCCCCCCGATAGGCGTCGTGGTAATCGAGGCCAACCTCCAAAGGACGCTGGAGTCAGCCGTCTTGAACCATGACCACTTGGGCGCCACGGGAGAGACCTTGCTGGTTGACAGTCAGATGCAGCCCTTGACCAAGCTACGCCACGAACCAAAGGGGCGCCTGGCGCTGCGAGGCGGTACCCAGGTCACCAACTCGGGCGATGACGACAAGGGGCTGATTTACGGCATAGACTACCGGGGAGTACCCGTGGTGGCCGCATACGCCAGAATCCCCTCCGGGGATTTTGGGCTGCTGGTCAAGCAGGATCTGGCGGAGCTGGAGCAACCCATCATGCACCTGCGCCGGCTGCTGGTCTCCGTCGTGGGCACCTCCGTGGCACTCGCCGTCTTAATCGGAGTCCTCGCGGCCCGCCGCATCGCGGAACCGCTGAAGGCACTGGCCAAGGCATCCGCCAGGCTGGCCCAGGGCGACGCCTGCGTATGGGTACAGCCGGGAGGCACGGCCGAGTTCGCCGAAACGGCCAGGGCCTTCAACGCCATGGTCCGGGAACTGGAAGAGTCCCGCCGCCGGATCATGGACATCGCCCGGCGGGAGAGGGAGCAGGCCAACTGGCTGAAGACCATATTGGAAGGACTGCCCGCCGGGGTCATCATTCGTGACTCCAACGGCCGGCTGCTGATGGCCAATCCGCGGGCAATGGCCCTGTATACCAGCCCGGTGGAGGGCATACCCCGGCTGACCGAGGAGGACGCCGTCAGGCTCTTTCACCCCGACGGGCGACCTTACAGGCGGGAGGATCTGCCCATATCCCGTTCCTTGCGCGAGGGAGAGACCGTACGCGGGGAGGAGGTCATCGTCCGAAGGCCCGACGACGACATTACCATCCTGGCCTACTCCGCGCCGATCCGCGGGGAGAACGGCGACATCACCGCCGCGGTGGTGGCCTTCGAGGACATCACCGAACGGAAGCGGGCCGAGGAAGCGCTGGCTTACCACGCCCGACTCATGGAAGCCACCTTCGAGGGCAGCCCTACGCTCCTGGTCTATCTCGACCGCGACTTCAACTTTGTCAGGGTCAACGAGGCCTACGCCAAGGCCTGCGCCAAGAGCAAGGAGGATCTGATGGGCCGCAACCACTTCCAGCTTTATCCTCATGCTGAAAACGAAGTCATCTTCAGGCAGGCGCGCGACAGCGGCCGGCCGCACTCCGTCGTGGCCAGGCCCTTTGTCTTTCCTGACCACCCCGAATGGGGCGAAACCTACTGGGACTGGAAGCTGACCCCGGTCAAGGACGCCGCCGGCCGGGTGGAGGGGCTGGTCTTCTCACTGGTGAACGTGACCGAGCGGGTGCTGCGCCTGAAAGAACTGGAACAGGCCCACCGCAAGCTGGAGGAGGCGAGCCGTCTCAAGGACGAGTTTCTCTCCCTGGCCTCACATGAATTGAAGACTCCGGTCACCTCCATCAAGCTCTTCTCCGAGATGATGGCCCGCCGGCCCCAAAAAATCCAGCCGGAGATGCCGCGAACCATCCTTCGGCAGGCGGACCAGCTTACCGCGCTCATTAACGACCTGCTCGACGTCTCGAGACTACAGCTCGGCCGCATGCCCATGGAGACCGAACCTCTCGACCTGGCGACCATGGTCATGGAAGTCTGCGAAAGACATCGTTCGCTCTGCGACAAGCACGTCGTATCCTGCGATGTCCCCCCGCGCGGCATCATGGCACTGGGCAACCCCGTGCGGCTGGAGCAGGTCTTCTCCAACCTGATGGACAATGCCCACAAGTACACCCCCACTGGAGGACACGTGAGAATGCACCTGACGCGCCTGGACGGGAAGGCCGTGGTGGAGGTGCGGGACGAGGGCATCGGCATCGCCCCGGAGCATCTGCCCCACGTCTTCGAGCGCTTCTACAAGCCCGGCCCCCAGCAGGCCGTCTATACCGGCCTCGGGGTGGGGCTGTACATCAGCAAGGCCATAGTCGAACGCCACGGAGGCAGAATCTGGGTTGAGAGCGAGCCCGGAAAGGGTAGCAGGTTCTTCGTGGAGCTGTCCCTGGCCGAACAGGGCGCGAGCCGCGCCAGGCAGATTCCGGGCGCGAGCCGCGCCACGCGGACTCCGCCCTCGGATAACTCGTAGGTACTTCAGCTACTGAAAGAGGGCGGCCTGCATTGCCAGGTTTACCGCGCCGATACACGGCCATGGCCCCGTCGCCAACGGCGAACGGGCAGCCGGCGCCCTCTCGGAAGTTCCGGTTTTCACCGAGCTTTATGGGTGCCGGAGATTGGCTGGCGGCCCTGCCGCCCCGCCCTGACACCTGCTTGCGGCCTTTCCGTCACGCGACCGTAACATTTCGTGCCGATACTCTGAGAGTATGAAAGCATCCAGCACATCAAATGCACACGAACACAACATGAAGACACTGGTTCTCGACTATCGTGAAGCTCTTGCGCCCGTTTTGGGTGAGCGCTCCGAAGATGTGGTCCGGGGCTGGTACCATGAAGAAAGGCAACGCTTTGAATTTCCGGACGGCATCGAGGCCGGCCGCGCCAAGATACTCGACTTCGTTCCCATTCTGACGCGGCGGGCGGTAGAGGAGCGGATACGCAAGCTGCTCGACCGTAGCGAGCCGGCCTTCGAGGGAGCCGCCTAGCCGCCCTACTTCTTTTCCAGCGCCTTCCGGCGGATCTCCATGGCCTGATTGACCAGCCTGGCGATCTGCACGCAATCGAACGGCTTGGCCAGGACTAGGTCCACGCCCCGTTCTCTCAGCTGCTCCCTGGTAAACTCGGCCCCCCAACCGGTTATCATGGCCACGGGGATATCGGGAGAGATGTTCTTGATGGCCGCCGCCAGCTCCCAACCGCTCATCTCTGGCATGCCCAGGTCCGTCAAGACGAGGTCAAAGGCCCCTTCCCGGAACTTCTCCAGCCCGTCGATGCCACTCGCGGCGGCCACGACCTCATGTCCTTCACTGGCGAGAACCTCGGATACGGTCTCAAGCACCATTTCTTCGTCATCAACCAGCAGTATGCGGGCACGGGGATAATCCTTGGGTTGCGGCTCTTCTTCCTCGACCCGCTCCGGCGGCTTCTCGTTAACAGGAAGCCGGACCACGATCTTGGTGCCAACCCCCTCCTTGCTCTCCACCTCGATGTGCCCTTCGTGGCGACGTACGATACCGTAGGACACGCTCAGGCCCAGGCCGGCATTGGTAACGCCCTTGGTGGTGAAAAACGGATCGAACACCCGGCGCCGGATGTGGGATGGCATTCCGCTGCCGGTGTCCTCGACGGCAAGGCAGGCGTAGCGGCTGTCGTGCCAGGTGGTGATGTCTATTTCGCCACCCTTGGGCATGGCGTCTATGGCATTGAAGATGATATTGGTGACGACCTCTTTCATCTCGGATGCATTGCCCGCCAAGGCCGGCACGGAGCTGAGGTGGGTCTTGAGGTTTATGGTCTTGCCCAGGCGCTGGGATTGATCTTTCCAGCGAGGGCTGGTTATGAGAATGGCCTCCTCGACGAGATTGTTGAGGTCTATGACGGAGAAATTCTTGTCTTTGCGGACCCGGCTGAATTCCTGTATGCGCTTGATGGTCTCCGCGCCGTCCTTGGCCGCGACCTGTATGAGGTGCAGGCGGCGCCGAAGCTCCGGGTCGTGCTTGGCCGAGGTCTCGAGCATCTGAGCGTTGCCGATGATGGCGGACAGAATATTGTTGAAGTCATGGGCCACCCCGCTGGCCATTTCGCCGAGGGCCCGCAGCTTCTCGGATTGGATGAGCGCCTTCTCCATCTGTTTGCGCGAGGTTATGTCGAAAACGGCCCCTTCTATGCAGTCCGTCTCCGGATACATCCGGCCCGATACATAGACGCTGAACGGCGTCCCGTCACGGCGAATGGTTTCCACCTCATATTGCCGGACCTCGCCTTGCTCCTTCAAGGTCATGAGCAGCTCGTGTCGTTTGCCGGGGTCGGCATAGAACTGGGTGATGCTCTGGCCCGTGATCTCTTCCGCGCGGTCGTAGCCGAACAGTCTGGCAAAATCGTCGTTTACGGTGAGAATGGTGCCGTCGCTGATTCTGGTGCGATAGAGACCCACGCTGGCATTCTCGTAGAGTGCCCGGTACCTGTTCTCGCTCTCCTTGAGTCTCTTGGCGTAGGCGTCCAGGTTGCTCTGGCTGTTGGCGAGGTCGGCAAAGATGCGCTCCATCTGCTCGATGATCTGGACCCACATCTCCTCTTGAAGGGATGTCAGGTGGGCCCGCTCGGTGATGTCACGGGCCATATACAGCAGCCCGCCGTCGTTCGGCAAGGGCATCACCCTGATCTCCATGTGGATCTTGCGGCCTTCCCGCTCCCCATGACTATGGGTGACGCAGCAGGACCTTCCGCTCTCCAGGGCCTCGGACAAGGGGCAGATTATCTGGGATGCGTCGCAAGGTGAGTCCTGTTGGTGAATGGCGCCGTGGCACTTGAGCCCGACGGGGTCAGCCACCCCACGGCCGGCAAAGGCCTCCCTGGCCCTGCGGTTGGCCCAGACGATTTCATAATCCTTCCCGATGACCAGGACTTCGTCGGGCAGGCTCTCGGCTATGGTGGCGGGAAGCTCATTCAAGGCTCGCTCCTCTGGAGCCCGAAGCCACGCCGGAGATGGGAAATTTCGGTGGCTGGGGGTTGGCTTCGGAATCCTTCACGGCCGCGCCGCCCACGGAAGTGGGCCAGGCTCAAGCCGGAGGTCGGCGGCGGGCCGGAACAATAGACAAATTTGCGTGGTTCTGCGACCTTTCGGAACACTTTTTTCCTCACCCAGGCTGACTTGGCGGTCCCGACAGCGGCCGTATTCCCCGCCGCTCCGGTGGTGGTAAAATTATCGGTAAAGGACCCTTCAGCATTAACTCGTTGATGAAGAAGAATTTTATTTCACCACCCGGCCGTCGGCCACATACTGGAGGCAGTTTCCCAGGAAAGGGGCCGCATGCAGAGCGTGCCGTATCAGGCGTGGTACGGTGACTGGCAGACCGCTGTCTTCTCGACCGTCTTCTTTGGGCTGTTCTTTCTCGGTTGCCTGTTTCCACGCCAAGCCAGGGAATGGCGTTCATTAGGGCTGCTGGAGGCATTCTTCATCGCCTTCTTCGCCGAGATGTTCGGCTTCCCGCTGACCCTCTATCTGGTATCACCGCTCTTAGGCGAACGGCTCGGCCATTTCGGCCTGTTCGAATCGCACATCTGGGCTTACCTGCTCGCCCGCGCCGGCATGACCAGCCTGCACACCGCCGTGGGCCTGGTCCTCAACCTCACGGTGTTCATGGTCGGTCTCGGCTGCCTCCTGGTCGTATTCGGGTGGCTGGCCATGTATGAGGCCCAAGGCCGGAAGCTGGCCACGAACGGCATCTATAGGATGGTGCGCCATCCTCAATACCTCGGGCTGATGATACTGGTCACAGCCTTCCTGATTCAGTGGCCCACCCTGCCCGGTCTGGTGATGGGGCCTGTGCTCTTGCGCCTGTACTATAAGCTGGGCCTGCGCGAAGAAGCGGAACTGGAACGCGCCCTGGGAGCCGTCTGGCTGGAGTACGCCACCCGGGTGCCAAGGTTCCTGCCTTGGCCCAGGCCGGGGAACTCACCCTAGCGGGTGCCGGAATGCCCCTTCTGGGGCAGGCCGTTCATAGCACTCTGGATTTGGCCGCCCGAGATCCTGAGGAGAGATTCGCGCACAGAAGCATGTCGGCAGGCATGCCCCCACTAGCGGATGAACCCTTCCACCTCTCTTTTGCTCCTTCCGAGCTACCGTCCTTCAGATAGCAGGTGAGGAGGGGGCGTTCAAGAAGTTTTTTTCCTGCATTCCCGCCCCGGCCGAAGGCGGATGGCGCCGCTATTGCCTGGAATGTTAAGGCCCTCACCGGATCTTGCCAGCCGGTTCCCTGTCTGTCCTGGGCTGACACCGGGGGGCAAATATGTGTTGACACCGTGGCGGGACTGGCCTACTACATCTGGGACGGAACAGTTGGTGGGGGGCTGCATGTTGCGATGTATAGGTGGCGTGCGCCCCGCCGGCATCCGCTCCTTCGGTCCGTTGTGGTACATTTGGGAGGCTCCAGGCCAAGTTGAAGCCCTCCCAGGCCCGGCGAGGTTTTATCCTCGGGGATGTGCCACCGCCGCCAGCCCCAAAGGCCCCATGCCTGGTGGCTTGCACCATGCGGCGGCCATTATGTAGCACGAGACAGCCGCCAAGGTTCTACATATACAGGAGGGGAGAAAAAGGTGTCCGAGGCGATCAAGCTGGCGCAGCAGGAGACAACGGATCTCGCACTTTTTGTCCGTACCTCAGCCGAAGAGATGGCCGGGTGGGACCGCTCCCGGATTGTCAATGCCCTGCTCCGCGAGACGGGAATCAACCGCCAGGTGGCCGAGGAGGTGGCCAAGGAGGTTGAGGCGGCTGTCTTCGCCTCGGGCATAAACACCATAACCTCGCCGCTCATCCGCGAAATGGTCAACGCCCGACTCATCGGGCGCCGCATGGAGACCGCCCGAAGGAGGCATACCCGGCTCGGCGTGCCCATCTACGACGTCGAGCGCATGATCCTTCATCAGAACAAGGAAAACGCCAACATCCCCCACGGCCCGGAGGCGACCAACCTCACCCTGGCCGAGGGCATCAAGAAGGAGTATGCCCTGCTGCGGGTGTTTAGCGACGAGGTCGCCGACGCCCACATGAGTGGTGACTTCCACCTGCACGACCTGGGCTTCGTGGACCGCCCCTACTGTTGCGGGCAGTCCCTGGAATACGTCAAGAAATTCGGGCTGAACCTGCCCAACTCCCTGGCCATGGCCCGGCCGGCCCGCCATCCCGAGGTGCTCCTGGGCCACATGGTCAAGTTCTCGGCCGCGCTGCAGAGCCACTTCGCCGGCGCCATCGGCTGGGACGCGGTCAACCTCTTCTTCGCGCCCTACCTCGAAGGGCTCTCCGACCGGGACGTCTTTCAGCTCGCCCAGATGCTCGTCTTCGAGTATTCCCAACAGGCGGTGGCCCGAGGCGGCCAGGCCATATTCTCCGACATCAACCTTTACTGGGAGGTGCCCAAGCACTTCGCCAACACCCCGGCCATCGGCCCGGGGGGAAAATACACCGGCCGGACCTACGCCGACTATGCCTCGGACGCCCAGCGCTTCGTGAAGGCCATCTTCGAGGTCTACGCCGGCGGCGACGGCGCGCAGCGGCCCTTCTTCTTCCCCAAGCCGCTGGTCCACATAACTGAAAAGTTCTTCTCCACCCCCGGCCACGAGGAGTTTCTCGACTTTATTTGCCAGGTTGCCGCCGACAAGGGCAACACCTACTTCATTTTTGACCGGGGAGAGACGGCCAAGATCTCCGAGTGCTGCCGTCTGAGTTTCAAGCTGGAAAAGAACGACCTCGAAGACGCCCGCACCCCCTGGAAGATGCGCTATTGCGCCCTCCAGAACGTGACGATCAACCTGCCTCGCCTCGCCTATCTGGCCGAGGGGTCCGAGGCTGAACTTCTCAGACTGCTCACCGAGAGGGTGGATCTCGCCGCCCAGGCTCACCGCGAGAAGAGACTCTTCATAGAGGAGCTGCTCTCCCACGGGGAATCTGGCCCCCTCGCCTTACTGGCCATGGACCGTGACGGTTCCGAGTACCTCCGTCTCGGCCGGGCCACCTACCTCATCGGAATGGTTGGGCTCAATGAAATGGTGCAGTATCATCTCCAGCAGGAACTTCACGACGGAAAGGAGGCCGTCAAATTCGGGCTGCGGATAATAGCCCACATGAAGCTGCTGGCCGACCGCATGAGCCAGCGGCATGGCATGCGCTTTGTTCTGGAGCAAACGCCTGCCGAAAGCACCGCCTACCGCTTTGCAAAGCTCGATCTTCAGCACCACTGTAACAAGGCGAGCAGCGTGGTGAAGGGAAATCTCGCCCAAGGCGAGGTTTACTACACCAACTCCACCCTCTTCAACGTTTCCGCGACCCTGAATCCCATAGACCGCGTTCGCAACGAGGGGGTATTCCACCCCTTGATCGAGGCGGGGGCGCTGTCGCACATCTGGCTGGGAGAATCCCAGCCCTCGGCCGCCTCGCTAGCCAGCTTCGTGATCAAGACCTTCCGCATGACCAAGAACGATCAAATCACCTTTTCGCCGGAGTTCACGACCTGCCGCGACTGCGGGCGAACCTCCCGAGGAATCCGCGAGACCTGTGTGTACTGCGGCTCTACGGACTGCGAGTCCATCACGCGCATCACGGGTTATTTTACCCGCGTGTCGAGCTGGAACAAGGGCAAGATCGGAGAACTCCGCGACCGCCATCGGACTGGGGACTACTTCGCTTCCCCACGAGCCGAAGGGCTGCCTGGCAGCCACTGATTGGGCGCGAGCCGCGCCAGGCATACTCCGCCCTCGGGGACGAGGAAGGAAGGGACTAATGACGCTTTTCACCAAGGACGGCTGCACCGGCTGCGAGGACATCAAGCGGAACTTCGACCTGACCCGCCTGGGAATCGAGGTAAAGGTGCTCGGCGAGGACAACGCCGACGCCCTGGCCGAACTGGCCTGGTACGGTTTGGTGGAGGCGGCCCGCAAAGACCTGCCCATACTGGCCGGAGACGACATGACCCCGGTGCGGGGCTGGGAGGCGGTGCGTGACGACCTCATCCGGCGCTCCTACGTACTGAACGCCGCATGACGATTCCTCCCCTCAAGGGCTTCCTGGAGACATCTTTCGTGGATTGGCCGGGCAAGATCTGCTCCGTGGTCTTCTTGCCCGGCTGCAATCTGCGCTGCCGCTACTGCCACAACCACGACCTAGTGCTTCATCCCGAGCGCATGGGTGACTGGCGGATGGAAGAGGTGCTGACCCGCGTCAGACGGCTGAAAGGCTGGGTTGACGGCGTGTGCGTCACCGGGGGGGAACCCACTCTGCAACCGGGCCTGCTGGACCTCATCCGAACCTTCAAGCGGGAAGGCCTGAAGGTCAAGCTGGATACCAACGGCACCCGCCCTCGGGTGCTCCGGGAGATGCTGAAGCTGGGGCTGCTCGACTACGTGGCCATGGACGTCAAGGCCGTGCTAGATGAAGCCAGCTACCGGCGGCTTTGCGGCCGCGCGGCGGACATCGCCGCCATCCGCGAGAGCATCGAGCTGATCAAGCGCCACGCCGACCACGAATTCCGGCTGACCGCCCTGCCCCTCTTCCACAACGAGGAGGACATATATCACCTTGCCTGGGATCTGCGGGGTGCCCGGCGCTTCACCATCCAGAACTTCTCGCCAGCCAACCCCCTCGATGCCACCCTGCGTAAGGCCGCGCCTTTCCAGGAGGCGGAACTCACCCGCCTGCGCAGCCGGGTAAGCCGCATTCTCCGGGGGCAGGTGGGCACGGCCTAGGGTGGCGGGGCGGCCAGCCCCTTAGCTAGGGCAGCGTGGGCACACATAGCACGGGGCAAGGCAGCAGGCGGACGACCTTTTCGGCCGTCGAGCCGAAGAAGAGCTCCTCCATGCGGTCACGACCCGCGCCCTGAGCCCCCAGCACTATGAGATCCACAACCAGTTCCCGGGCCTTCAGCGCCAGTTGATGGTAGGGCACCCCCGTGGTCACCAGGCTCTCCACCTGGGTTCCTTCGGCGTCGTCAGCGGCCACGAACTCCACCATCCGCTCCGCCGCTTCACGCCTCAGCCGCTCCAGGGTTCGGGCCTCGTTCTCGCCGCAGGCGTCGGCAATGATCCGGAGGTCATGGCTGTCAACCACATGCACCAGCACCAGCCTGGCCCCGAACCCCCTGGCCAGGCCGGCGGCGTAGTGCAAGGCGCTCCGGGAGCCTTCGGAAAAGTCCACCCCAACCAGGATGCTATGAATTTCCATTGAGCCTTCCTGCGTGAGTCCTTCCTGCGTGGGTTGTTCTCCTGCGTGAGAACAGGCTAGCTCACCTCGCCCCCGGCTGTCAAAATGGTTGAGCTGAAATGAAGCCCCCCCTGCGGCGGGAGGGAAAGACCCGCAGGGGGGGATGATGCAGGCAGGCTTCAAGGAAAGGGCGAATCCGACCCTCGGAAATACGGGCGGATCCACCGGGCCTCTTCGCTTCTCATATTTCCGATATTCCCGCTTCCTTCCCCGTCCTGGGATATACGCCCGGCGGTGTGCCCCAGTCAAGAATAAACCGAACGAGTTACGTAAATCTGCCATCCGACGGCCCGTTGAATATCCTCGCGCAGCCTGTTCAAAAACGCCCGGATGCCAGGCGCGCGGAATCCTGAGGAGGGAGGTGTACATAGAAGTACTCCGACTGACTCAGGATGAGCGCAACGCCGCAGGTGGGTGTTTTTCAACAGGCTGCCAAGGCGCGGAGCCTGGGAAGCGCGGGGCAATCATCATTCTGGAGCAGGTGCCGGAGCGAAAACACCGCGGCCGGAATGCTGTTCAGGAAGCCCGTCTTCCCCCGCACCAGGCCCAGGTAGCCGAAGGCGCCCAGTATCTGAAGGTTGCGCTGCAGGGCCAGCGCGACGTATCCGCGCCGGAAGCCGTCGGAATCACCGACCCCGGCTGCTTGTTGGTAGTAGTCCAGCAGGCGGTGCTGAAGGGCCTGGGGCAGTCTGGTGTAGGGGTCTATCAGCAGGGAGGCGACGTCGTAGCCCCTGGGACCGAAGCGACCCGCCTGGAAGTCGATGACGTGGCAGCGGCCTTCCTTGACCATGATATTGCGCGATTGGAAATCGCGGTGCAGGAAGAAGGCGCTGTCGGCCCTGGAGGCTCGCTCGGCGAGGGAGTGGAAGTCGGCCGCGAGATCTTCCCACTCAACCCCCAGCCCGAGGTAGCGCCGCAGGTAGTTATCCAGGAAGTATTTTGCCTCCTTCTCCAGCATCACGGTCCGGTCGTAGCGCGGCCCCTGGTGCAGCCTGCCCTCGTCAAGGCCGACAGCCGCCACCACCTGCATGTGGCTCAACACATCCAGCACCTGCCGGTACAGGCCCTCCAACCCGCTCTCGGGAAGGGCCACCGCCACGTCCTGGAGGTGGGTATCGCCCAGGTCTTCCACCACGACGCAACGGCCGCCGGGCAGGGCGCCCAAGACCTCCGGCACCGGCACCCCGGCCGCCCTCAGATGCCCGGCCAGGTAGAGATAACTCTCGGCCTCCGCCCGGCCGCCCTCCCCGGCCAGAATGGCCACGGCGCGCCGGCCGCCGGCCCGCAGTCTGAAGAAGCGCCGCTGGGAGCCGTCGCCGCGCATGAGTTCCCAGGCGGCTGGCCCGCAAAACCCGCAAAGGGCCAGCAGATCCCGCTCGTCGTCCGGGCTCAGAGGTGAGGATTCAAGCTTGGGCATGACCTGTTACACCCTAAGGAACCTCTGAATAAGTTCCAAGGTCCTCGAACCGTTCGTCCTGAGGTATCGAAGGACGAGCATTAAGTCACTGGGATCATTGAATCATTCTTTGTTCGTGCTTCTATACATCAGCACGAACGGGGATAGCTATATGACTTATTCAGACCTTCCCTAACGACCGGCAGGGTGCCGGCCCCTCTCTTACCCTCAGGTCGCCACGAAGATGGCCGGGGCCGGAGTTTGGCTGGTGGCCCTGCCACCCGGGGCCGGAGTTTGGCTGGTGGCCCGGCCACCCGCGCCCAGGCAGTCACGCAGATCCACCCCCGCCGCTATCTCGACACCCTCCCAGATCACGCAGTCGCGCACCCGGCAGCCGGCCCGGAAACAACTGCCCGCCCCGGCACTCACGCCGGGGCCAACCAGGGCACCATCTTCGATCAACACCCCTTCGGCCAGACACACCCCGCCTGGCGTCTCCACTCCGGGCACGGACAGCAGCCCGGCAAAGACGTCCCGGTGCAGCGCCAGGTAGCTCGCCGGCGTGCCGATGTCGCGAAAATAGTGGCCACGGGACAGGTGGCCGCCAAGCCTCGCCCCCCTGGCGAGACAGGCGAGGTAGACGTCTATTATGTCTGAAAAGCCGTTGGGAATCTCCCGCGCCACCGCAGGCTCGACCAACTGGAAGCCGGTAAAGCCCAGGGGCGTCCCGGCCGCCTTCTCGGGCCTGCCCCGCAGCGAGGTGACGAGGTCGTGCTCCACGGTGACGTTGCGGGCCGACCCATCCTGTTGCAGCAGCAGGGTGGCCAGCCCCCCCTGGCGGCGGTGGGTTTCCAGGGCGCCGGCGATGTCGATACCCCGGAGGACGCAATCGGCGTTCACCACGGCAAATGTCCGCTGGAATCTTCCCGACGCCCGCCGGATGCCCCCGCCGGTGCCCAGGATGTCCTCTTCCACCGACAGATCCACTTCCAGCGGCAGCTTTGCTGTAGCCAGCCAGGTCTCCACCTGCCCCCACAGATAGTGGACATTCACCACGGCACGAGCCGCCCCCAGGCCGGCCAGCCACTCCAGGCAGACCTCGAGCAGCGGCCGGTTCATTACCGGGAAGAGGCACTTGGGGCGTTCGAGGCTCAAGGGGCGTAGTCTCTCCCCAAGGCCGGCGGCCAGCACGAAGACATCCGTACCCTCAAGGGGGCGCTCAAGACTGATCATTGCGCGGGGAGTTTCGCGCGTCCACCGCCGCCCTGTCAAGCGAAGCCTTTTTTGGGCAAGCCGCTTGCTTGTCGAAGGGCGGAAGAACTATCATGGCCCCGCTGAGGCAACTCACTTCCCGAAGAAGAAAAAATGGGGAACGCCGTCAATACTTATCGAGTCAGCGACTACATCGCCGTGGCACTGGCCGCGCTCATCCTCTATCTTGCCTACCTGATATTCATCCCCTTCTTCGTGCCCGTCTTCTGGGGCGGGGTTCTTGGGGCACTCTTCCACCCTGTTTACGCCCGGCTCAACCGCCGCCTGGGCCACCGCGCCGGGTTGAGCTCCATGCTGCTCACCAGCGCCGTTTTCCTGTTGGTGCTCATCCCCGCCTTGGCCATGGTCTTCGAGATCGTCCGGGAGGCGCTGGAACTGTATCAGCAGGCCAGACAGGCCTTCGGAGAACCCGACGGGGCCACGGCCCAATCCTTCCTGAACAGCTACGTTCTGCCTCTGGCCAAGAGCCTCGGCTTCACCCCCACCGAGGTGAACGAGGCCGTGGCATACGCGGTTCAGAGGCTCGGCGGTCTGGTCGTGCAGCTTGGTCCCCTCGTCGTGGGAAACCTCGCCGTACTGGGCTTTCAGGTGTTTTTTACGCTGGTCACCCTCTATTACGCCTTCACCGACGGCCCCCACTTCCTCGAACGCCTGAAAACCCTGCTACCGCTGCCGCCAGCAGGTAGCGACCGGGTCGCCGCGGAGCTCCGCCAGGTCATCTCGGCGGCACTCCTGAGCCTTCTGGTCGTGGCCGTCGGCCAAAGCCTGGCCGCCGGGCTGGTCTTCTGGGCCCTGGGCCTGCCACTGCCGCTGCTCTGGGCATTGGCCGCCGGGCTGGCAAGCTTCATCCCGGCCCTGGGCGCCCCCCTGGCCTGGATACCCATGGGCATCTATCTGCTGATGACGGGTGATTACTTCAGGGCCGGCGTGCTTGCCGTGGCGGGCGCCATTCTGATACCCGTCATAGATAACGTCATGCGCCCCCTGATCGTCCACGGACGGGTACACATCAACAACTTCTATGTGTTCTTCGCGATGCTCGGTGGGGTTTATCTGGTCGGCCTGAGTGGGCTCGTCTTCGGCCCCCTCATGGTTGCCTTAAGCTTCGAGGTGTTGAAGATCTATAGAGAGCGGCGTGGCGCCCCGGCGGAGGCTGACGATGCCAACGGCTGAGGCCTCGGCACCGGCGGGCATGACGCGGCGGCTCCTTCCCCTCGCCCTGGCCGCGCTGGTCTTCTATATCGTCTTTCTCCTGTTCGTGCCCTTCTTCGTGCCCCTCTTCTGGGGCGCGGTGTTGGCGGTAATTTTCCACCCCGTCTACCGGCGCCTCAACCGGTTGTTGGGCCACCGCGGCACGCTCAGCGCGCTGCTGCTGGCCGCGGCCATTCTGGTACTGGTACTCCTTCCCGCCCTGACCCTGCTCTATGAGCTGGTCAGCCGAACCATCGACTACATCCAGAAGGCTCAGGCGGCTCTGGCCGGGCAAGAGGCCTTTTCCAGCCCGCAGTCTTTCGTAAACGTGTATGTCTGGCCCTACGCCGGGCGACTGGGGCTGACGCCACACGACGTACGCCAGGCCGTCACCTTCGGCCTCCGCACGGTGGCGGACTTCGCCATGGCGCTCGGATCTAGCCTGGCAGGCAACCTGCTAGGACTGCTGCTGAACATCTTCTTCACCCTGGTCACCCTCTACTACGCCCTCAAGGACGGCCCTCAATTCGTCGCCCACCTGATCGACCTGTCCCCGCTGCCCCGCGAAGAGACCGAGGGCACCCTTCGGCGGCTCCGCGAGGTCATGCACGCCAGCGTACTCAGCACCATTGTGGTGGCCGCGCTCCAGGGGGCGGCCGGAGGCTTCTTTTTCTGGGTACTCGGGTTGCCGGACGCCCTCTTTTGGGGCGTGGTGATGGGAACCCTGAGCCTCATTCCGATCCTGGGGGCCTTCGTGGTCTGGATCCCGGCCGCCATCTACCTGGCGGTGATCGGAGACTATTTTCGGGCCGCCGCCCTGACGGCCGCGGGCGCCATCGTCATCAATGCCATAGACAATTTCGCCCGCCCCTACCTCATTCAAGGGCGGGTCGGCATAAACAATTTCTATCTCATCTTCGGCATCGTGGGCGGCATATTCCTCTTCGGTTTCACCGGGCTTCTGGCCGGCCCCCTGGTGGTCAGCCTAGTCTTCATCGTGTTCGAGGTCTATGAGAAGAGGAGAGGGGGGGCAGGCAATCTGGAAGGATAGAGGGGCGGCTTGACCGTCCGCGGCCCAACTTCTTATACTGGCTAAAGGAATAAAGCGCCCTCCAGACAGTCGAGGTTCCCCTGATGCTTAAGGACAAGAACTATGACCTCGTTCGGACCATGGCCACCAAGTCGAAAGGCCTTGGGCAATACGAGGTGTATGTGAAAGACGCCGAGGCCTGCCCTCACTGCCGCGAGCTGTGGCAACAGATCCGCAACGAGGACGAGAGGCACGTCGGCATGCTGGCCGATGAACTGAAAAGGCACGTCCAGCAGCAGGATTTCTAACGGCCGTGGCCCCGCCACCCCAAAAACTCTCCAGGCAAGGTAGCCACCATGCCCACGGTATTCGAGCCTTTCAAGGACAGAGGTACACCCCTCGATGAACAATGGAAGGATTTCAAGGCGCTGACACGTCTGAGCTACGATAAGGACACGGTACAGCCCTACACGCGGTGCCGGGTCATACTCATGAACGGCATCGAAATGGCGAGCTTCCTCTTTCTTCACGAGTTCGCCCGGATGACCTACAACGAAGAACTCAAGAGCATACTTGCCCTGCTTCGAAGGGCCGAAGGTGAGCACCAGATTCTGGTCGATTGGCTCAACCCCGCCAATCAGACGGTCCTGGAGAGCACCATCGGCTACGAGCAGCTCGCGGTGGACCTTACCGCCAACCTGGCCAGGAACGAGCCCGACCCCATCGTAAAACAGCAGATGGACTTCGCCCTCATCGAGGACTTCGACCACCTCTTCCGGTACGCTCACCTGATGAAGAGAATCGAGGGAGGAGACGCGACGCGCATAACCCACGAAATGACGGACATAGCCGAAGGGCGCCCGACCTTCAAGGAGCACCGCCACCCCTACGACACGCTCCGCGGGAGCTACAATAAGGCCACGGCTGACATCAAGACCAAGCTGAACCAAGCCACCATCACCGCTGGCGAACAGCAGACCCTACTGTTCTACAAGACCCACGGCAACATGTACGCCGACCCCCTGGCCCGGCAGCTTTATGCGGAGATTGCCCAGATAGAGGAAGACCACGTAACGGCTTACGAGTCTCTGGCGGACGCCTCGATGACCTGGCTGGAACGGCTGGTTCTCTACCAGGCCAACGAGGCATACAATTACCTGTCGTGCCACGAGACGGAGAGCCATCCGGAGATAAAAGAGGTCTGGAAGCAGCTATATCATCATGAGCTGGAACACTTCGCCATTGCCGCCGAGCTTCTCCGGAAGCACGAAGGCAAGAACGCACACGACTTCATCCCCGAAAGGATAGCACCGCTCGTGGTATTGGAACCCAACAAGGACTACGTAAAGCGGATCATACGAGAGCAGAAGGACTGGCAGTCGTTCAACATGGAGATCATGCCGGAGTCGCAGCTGCCTCCGGACTGGCCCTCCTTCGCCTATCGCAAACGGATACGCGGGGCCGGGTTCCCTTCGGAGCAGCTCGGCTAGCAGGTTATTCAGCGCCGCGGCCAGGACACTGGCCGCGGCGCTGCCAGAGGGCGTAACCGTAGCCAGCATCAGCACGAGTGACCACCCCAACAAAACACACCACAGCCCGCCTACAACCAAGGTGGCTGCGGCAATGGCCAGGCAGTTCTGTTGGAAGGGTTAGAAAACGACGCGGCGGGCAAGCGCCCGACCGCTACTCGCTCTCTCTCTTCTGGCGACGTTTCAAGGCCTTTGCCAGACGGCGCCGGGCCTCAAGGCTCTTACGCTTGCGCCGCACGCTGGGCTTCTCGTAGAAGCGACGTGCCTTGAGCTCTTTGAACAGCCCGCTCTTGACGAGCTTGTTCTTGAGCACCTTGATGGCCTTCTCGACGTCGTTATCTATTACCTTTACTTCCAGTCCATTCATGCTTTCATCTTGCTCTAGAGATCTGAGAAAAACCTCCCCGCCCAACCGGTGCGGGCATCTGGCACCGATCGACAACAAGGGCTCAGGCTTGCGAAAAACACCACGCCGGTCAGCCGGCGGCAGCTTCTCCCGCGCCGCGCGCGTCGCGGCATTGGAGCACCCTACGGAAAACTACAAGGGGAGAAGACACCCCTCGCCTTTTAAGCCAGCGAAATAACCCCCACCCCCCCACGACCACGACGTTGATCAGAATAACACGGGCGCCCGGCAATTGGCAAGCAGCTTTCGCTACTGAATGGGTGCGGCCGCAAAACAGACCGGGCAGGGGAGTTTTCTCCCTGCCCGGCTCACCACACCCTGAAAGGGCCTAGTTTACATATTGGCGAGAAGCGGGACAATGAGCAAGGCCACGATGTTGATAACCTTGATCATGGGGTTGATGGCCGGACCGGCGGTGTCTTTGTAGGGGTCACCAACGGTGTCTCCCGTAATCGCCGCCTTGTGGGCCTCGGAGCCCTTGCCGCCATTGGCGCCATCTTCGATGTACTTCTTGGCGTTATCCCAGGCGCCGCCACCGCTTGTCATGGCAATGGCCAGGAAGATGCCCGTAACGATGGAGCCGATGAGCATACCACCCAAGGCCTCTTTACCCAGCACAAAGCCCACGATCAGGGGGGCAAACACCGGAATGGCGGCCGGAAGCATCATTTGGCGAATAGCCGCCTTGGTGACTATATCCACGCAAGTGCCGTATTCAGGCTTGGCCGTGCCTTCCATAATACCCTTGATGGTGCGGAACTGACGGCGCACTTCCTCGACTACCCCACCGGCCGCATAGCCCACGGCTTCCATGAGCAGAGAGGCAAAGTAGTAGGGCAGCATACCACCGATGAAGAGGCCGGCGATCACCAGGGGGTTGGAGAGGTCGAAGGTCAGGGTCTGGCCGTAGGCCTCGAAGGAACGGGAGTACTCGGCGAAGAGCACCAGGGCCGCCAACCCGGCCGAACCAATGGCATAGCCCTTGGTTACAGCCTTGGTGGTGTTGCCCACGGCATCAAGCGGATCCGTTATGTTGCGGATCTTTTCGTCGAGCTCCGCCATTTCGGCGATGCCGCCGGCGTTGTCGGTAATGGGGCCGTAAGAGTCTATGGCCACCACTATGCCTGTCATGGAGAGCATGGAGACGCCCGCCAAGGCGATGGCGAACAGGCCGTTACCCTTCATGGCTACATCGGTGAAGCCGCCGCCAAGGTAGTAAGCCGCGACTATGGTGGCCGCGATGAACAGGACCGGCAATGCGGTCGCCTTCATGCTGACGGCCAAACCAGCTATGACGTTGGTGCCATGACCGGTGCGGGAAGCATCGGCAATGTGGCGAACCGGGCCGAAGCTCTTGGAGGTGAAGTATTCCGTAATAACGACGATGAGGCCAGTAAGAACCAGCCCCAGAACCGAGACGGCGAACACGCTGCCCGCGGTGAAGGCACCCTGGTCTTCAGGCCGGGTGAGGCCCTGAATAAACCAAGCCGAGGCAAAGTAGAAGGCCACCGCGGCCAGAATGCCCGCGACGGCGAGGCCCTTGTAGAGGGCGCCCATAATGTACTGGCTGCCGCCGCCCAGGCGCACGAACCAAGTGCCTATAATGGAGGCGAAGATGGAGATGGAACCGATGAGCAGCGGGAAGAGCACCCACTGACTCTCGACACCATATACCGTCTTGGCCAACAGCATGGAGGCAACCAAAGTCACAGTGTAGGTTTCGTAGAGGTCAGCGGCCATGCCGGCACAGTCACCGACGTTGTCACCGACGTTGTCGGCGATGACGGCCGGGTTGCGCGGGTCGTCTTCGGGAATTCCCGCTTCGACCTTGCCGACCAGGTCGGCGCCGACGTCAGCAGCCTTGGTGTAGATGCCGCCCGCGACACGGGCGAAGACGCTCATGAGCGAGCAGCCGAAGCCCAGGCCGATAAGGGCATGCAGCGCCCTCTCTCGGATGACCAGATCCGCGGAGCTGCCGCCAGCTATAAGGTAAAAGATGGTGATGCCGAGCAGGCCGAGGCCGACGACCATGAGGCCTGTAACCGAACCGCCGTTAAAGGCCACCCGCAGAGCGCGGCTGAGCCCCTCGTTGGCGGCCTGAGCCGTGCGCACGTTAGCGCGCACCGTGATGAACATGCCGAGGTAGCCGGCCAACGCCGAGCCGCCGGTGCCGATGGCGAACCCGATGGCCGGCCAGATGCCGAGCTGCGGTACTATGGCGATGATGACACAGAGTACGATAGCAACGACGAAGACGGATGAATACTCGCGCCTCAGGAAGGCTTGAGCACCCTCCTGAACGGCCGCCGAGATCTCCTGCATGCGTTTGTTGCCGGCATCAAGCTTGAGGATGCCCCAGGCTATAACCAAGCCCCAGGCAACTCCTGCCCCACCGGCTATCAGAGCCAGGACTAAGACTGGATCCATGTTCCCTCCTTAAAACACCCTTTCATCTAGAATATGCAATCCCTTTCACTCAGAAGCCAAAACCGTGGAACCCCCGGATTCACCTCCTTCGCCTAAGATTAGATACAGTCGCTCACAAAAAAAACGCCCTGAGGCGGATTGTGAAGAAATGAGCAAAAATGACTGGCATAGCTCGTTCCGTACTTGCTTCCCCCCGTGTTTGGCCAGATAATCCTCTGACGGATTTTATGTAACAGTCCGAGGCGTAATTGTCAAGGATAAACAGGTAGCGGACACCTTGAGCCCCTTGGGACTTCTCCCGCCTGGCGCCCCGGTGTCGCCCCGCCGCGGCTGGAAGGTTATGCTGGATCTCCTGAATCTGCTTTGGCTGACCGCGTTGCTGCGCCCCTATGTGTTCGGCTATTTCGCCCTCTACTGCCTCTCGGGCCGCATCGAGCTCGGCCCACGCCGGCTGGCCCTCTTCACCCTCCTGGCCTGGCTCCTGGCCTGGCTGTCGGAATACAGCTCTATAACGACAGGCTTCCCCTACGGCTTCTACCGCTACCACCACCTCACCCTGGGCCGGGAACTATGGGTCGGCGGGGTTCCCTTCTTCGACTCCCTCTCCTATACCTTTCTGGCCTACGCCAGCCTGTGCGCCGCCCGGCGGCGGCTGGGCGCCGGCGCCCCGGTGCTGAAGTCAGCCCTGCTGGGTGGGGTCTTCATGCTTCTCCAGGACATCGTGGTGGACCCGGTGGCGGTACGCGGCAGCCGCTGGTTCCTGGGCGATCTGTTCGACTACCCTGGAGGCGGCATCTACTTCGGGGTGCCGCTGAGCAACTTCGGCGGCTGGCTGCTCACCGGCTGGGCCATCTGCGGGGCCTATACCTATCTGGAACAAACCTTCTTCCCCACCCGACCGGACCCGTCTCCAGGCTTGGGCCCTTGCCAGCCCGTCGAAAAAGCCCCTTCCTGCAGCCTGTTCAAGAAGGCCCAGATGCTAGACGCGCGAAATCATGAGGAAGGAGCCGTACATAGAAGTACGGCGGCACTTACTCAGGATGAGCGCAACGCCGCGGATGGGTCTTCTTCAACGGGCTGTTACCGTACCGGGGTGTGGCTCTACTTTATTATCATGACCTTCAACATCGCCCTCGCCTTCTATATTGGGGAGCCGAAGCTGGGCGCCGCCGGGTTGGCCGCGCTGGCAGCAGCAGCCGCCCTAGCCTGGCGGCACTGACCCCGCGCCAGGCAAACTCAAAAAACCCTCGGGCACCTCGGAGGTACTTTTTTGACCGCGGAGAGAGGGCGGCCCGCAACCACTGGTGACCCTGCCGCCCTGACCCCTATACTGGTCTCATGGTCTGGTCCGATTCCTCTCCTCCAATCCACCAGCCGGGATCTCAAGATGCCACGCCCCATGCGGAGGGACAACCATGTTCAGCGCGGCTGAAAGAGAGGCTTACCTGAAAAAGTTACGCGGGCGGCTCCGCCGATGGGGCGGCCGCTGGCAGGAGTTACAGGGCCGCAGGGAAGAGGCCCAGGCCGACGTCCGGCTGCGGACGGCCCGCCAACTGCGGCAGGCACGGCGGCAGCGTGACGCGGCCCTCAAGAGACTCGCCGAGCTGCGGCACGGCGGCCAAGCCATGTGGAACGAGACCAGGCAGCGCCTGCAAGGCATAGCCGCCAGGCTCAACGAGGCGGTTCGCGAGGCCTCGGGCAAGCCCGGAAAGCATTCATAAAGACAAGGGGAGCGGCGGTGGGTGAATTCGGTGCGAACTACGTCGTTATCCACGGCCATTTCTATCAGCCGCCGAGAGAAAACCCCTGGATCGAGGAAATAGAGCTGGAAGAAAGCGCCCGCCCTTACCACGACTGGAACAAGCGGATAGTCGCCGAGTGCTACAAGCCCAACGCCGCGGCCCGCATAGTGGACTCCCGGGGCATGATTCTCGACATAGTCAACAACTACGGTCTCATCAGCTTTGATTTCGGCCCGACGATCATGAGCTGGCTGCACCGCAACCACCCCGCGGTATACCAGCGGATACTGGCTGGAGACCAACTGGCGCTGGAGCGTTGCGGCCGCGGCAACGCCATTGCCGGAGCCTACAACCACCCCATACTCCCCCTGTGCAACGACCGTGACCTGGAGACGGAAATCGTCTGGGGCAAGGAGGACTTCCAGTATCGGTTCCGGCGCCCCCCCGAGGCCATGTGGCTGCCCGAGACGGCGGTCAACACCAGAGTACTGGCCGCGCTTGCCCGCCACGGAATGAGGTTCTGCATCCTGGGGCCGGGTCAGGCCGCGGCCGCGCGGCCGCTGGAGGGCGGCGCGTGGCAGGACGTCTCCACGGGAAACATAGACACCACTCAACCCTACCGCTGCTATGTCCCGGCAATGGGCGGCACGGAGCCTCCTTATCTGGATGTCTTCTTCTACGACGGCCTGGTATCGCAGGCCGTGGGCTTCGAGGACGTCCTGTCCGACGCCGGCCGGCTGATAGAGCGCCTGGCGGCGGCGCGCCCTCCGGGGCCACGGCGAATCCACAGCGTGGCGGTGGACGGCGAAACCTTCGGGCATCATAAGCCGAAAGGATACATGGCCGTGGCCTACGCCCTGAAGAACGCCGCCCCCAGGGCTGGTCTGCGGGTGACCAACTTCGCGGCCTTTCTGGATCATTGCCCGCCACGATTCGAGGTGCGCCTGAAGGACGGCCCCGAGGGCCAGGGGACCTCCTGGAGCTGCTCCCACGGGGTGGCCCGCTGGATGCGTGATTGCGGCTGCACCACGGGTTCCCAGCCGGGCTGGAACCAAGGCTGGCGGACGCCACTGCGAAAGGCCCTCGATTTTGTCCGGGACCGCCTGGCGCCATTCTATCAGGAAGAGGCGGGCAAGCTGCTGGCCGACCCCTGGCAGGCCCGCAACGCCTACATCCAGGTCGTGCTCGACCGCGACCCACGGACCCTGGCCGGCTTCCTCGCCGCTCACGGGCTGCCGGGGCTGACGGGGGCCGGGCGCATCAGGGCCGTGAAGCTGCTGGAGATGCAGCGCCACTGCCTGCTCATGTACACCAGTTGCGGATGGTTCTTCGCCGATGTCTCCGGGTTGGAGCCGGTGCAGGTGCTGCGCTACGCCGCGCGCGCCCTGGAGCTGGCCGCCGAGATGGGCCGTGACATCCAGGAAGGGTTCCTGGAAATTCTGAAAGAGGCCAAGAGCAACATTACTGAGATGGGCGACGGCGGGAGGGTATTCGAGCGACTGGTGCTCCCCGGCAGGATCACCCCGGAGCGCGTGGTCAACCATTTCGCCATCGCCTCCATTTTTTCCAACGAGATGACCCATCTCGAGGACATCTTTCATTACCGCGTCCGGGTCCTGGACTATGACAGACACCAGCGGGGTGCCATCGTCCTGGCCACCGGGGTGGTGGAGCTTACCTCGGGGGTCATGCCGGAGCCGCACCGCTACGCCTTCGCCATGACCTTCCTGGGAGGCTACTTCTTCCGCACCGGCGTCACCGAAACCACCGAAAACAGCGCGGACGCCTTCAAGCAGCGTCTCTTCGAGTGCCTCGATGAACGCCCTGGAGAAGTGATTCAGCTGGTGGAGGAGGTCTTCGCCGGCCACTTCTATTCCCTGCGGGACGTGTTCAAAGAGCAGAAGAAGCGCATCCTCGAGGCCCTGGTGGCCAAGGAGATCGAGGAGTACCACGTGGCCTTCGACCATGTGTTCGAGACCACGCGCGATGCCATGGAGGAGATGATCCGCGAGGGGCTCAGCCTGCCCGAGGAGTTTCAGGTGGCCGCCGAAAAGACCCTGGGCTGGCGGCTGAATGCCCAGGCCTGCCGGCTCCGGGCCGGCTCGCCTCAGGCCAACAAGATTATCGAGAGCGAAATGCGGGCCACCCTGGAGCAGGCCCGGCTCTTCGGCCTGCGGTTGAATACCACCAGGGCCGTCCCTCGGCGGGGTCATGGCGGACCTGGTGGCCGACCTCGTCTCCGGCCCCAGCGTGGGGCACGCCCAGGAGGCGCTGAGCCTGTTGCGTTTTGCCGCCGCCACCAACCTGGCGATCGAGGTGGCGGACGCCCAGGACATGCTGCACTCCTTCCTGAGCAAGCACTTCCAGTGGCTTGCGGCCGAGGCACGACACGGCGACCCTGGAGATGCCCGCCTTCTGGTGGCCACGCTCCTCTCCCTGGCTGCCGAGCTGGAACTGAACACGGAAAGATACGAAGCCATGCTCACGGAGGCTGACCTTGCGGCACGTGGCACCTGAAAGCCGCCAGCCCTGGAAACCGCGGGCCGGGGCCGAGGTGGTCGGACCGGGAACCGTGCGGTTTCGGGTATGGGCACCCAGAGTGAAGAGCATGCAGGTGCGCCTCTTGCCTCCGGGAGGCGGAGAGCGCCCGCACCCGATGTGGCGCTCGGGAGAATTCTTCGAGGCCACCCTCGAAGGCTGCCCCGCCGGAATGGACTACTACTTTCGCCTGGACGGCGAGCGCGACCGACCCGACCCCGTGTCGCGTCATCAGCCCCACGGGGTACACGGACCCTCCAGGGTGGTCACCCCCTCGGCCTTCGCCTGGACCGACCAGGCCTGGCGAGGTATCTCCCTGGAAGACTACGTCATCTACGAGCTTCACGTGGGGCTCTTCACCCCCGAAAACACCTTTGACGCCGCCATCGGCCGGCTCGACTACCTCAAGGAAGAGGTCGGGGTCACCGCCGTGGAACTCATGCCCGTGGGCCAGTTCCCCGGAGAGAGAAACTGGGGCTACGACGGCGTGCATCTCTATGCCCCCCAAAACAGCTACGGCGGCCCCGACGGGCTGAAGCGGCTGGTGGAGGCCTGCCACGCCCGCGGCCTGGCCGTGGTCCTGGACGTGGTCTACAACCACCTGGGGTGCGAGGGTAATTACCTGCGGGAGTTCGGCCCCTACTTCAGCGACCTGTACCGCACGCCCTGGGGAGAGGCGGTGAACTTCGACGGCCCCGGCTCAGACGAGGTACGGCGCTACTTCATGGACAACGCCCTCTACTGGACGACCGAGTATCACATAGACTGCCTGAGGCTCGATGCCATCCACGGCATCTTCGATCGCGGCCCGCGCCACATCCTCCAGGACATCGCCGAGGCCGTGCATGGCCAGGCGGCCGCGCTGGGGCGGGCGATATACGTCTTGGCCGAGAGCGACCTGAATGACGTGCGGGCCATAGACCCGCCCAGCCGCCGCGGCTGGGGGCTCGACGCCCAGTGGAACGACGACTACCACCACGCCTTGCAAGGCGCCCTCACCACCGAGCGCCAGGGCTATTACGCCGACTTCGGCGGCCTGGAGCCCCTGGCGCGGGCCATCAACAACGGCTTCGTATATGAAGGACAGTATTCCGGCTTCAGAGGCCGCCGCTTCGGCTCCAGCTCACGGGGCCGCCCGCCGTGCCGTTTCGTGGTCTTTTCCCAAAACCACGACCAGGTTGGCAACCGCCCCGAAGGGGAGCGTCTCAGCGTGCTGGTGCCCTTTGAAGCACTCAAGCTCGCCGCCGCCCTCGTGCTCCTGGGGCCCAACCTGCCCCTCATCTTCATGGGTGAGGAGTACGGCGAGACCGCGCCCTTCCTCTACTTCACCAGCTATCTTGACGAGCGCCTGGGCGAGGCGGTGCGCCAGGGAAGACTGAGGGAGTTCGCCGGGTTCGGCTGGACGACCATTCCCGACCCCCAGGCGCCCGAGACGTATGAGCGTTCGCGGCCGGACTGGTGCTCCCGCCTCAAGGGCCATCATCTTCATCTGCTCTCCCTCTATCGCAGGCTGCTCAAACTGAGGGCCTCGATGCCCGCCCTGGGCAGATGCGGCTCGCGCACCGAGGCCTCGAGCCAAGCGGACAGCGGCCTGCTGGTCATCGAGAGGGCGTGGGGCGAAGATCGGTTTCTGCTGCTGGCCTCCTTCAACGACAGCCCCACCACCCCCCACGTGACGCTGCCCGGAGGACTGTGGCGCTGCCTGCTCGACACCTCGTGGGAAGAGTACGGGGGCCGAGAACCCTACCGGGCGGTGGACAGCATATTGGCCGAAGGCGAACCCGTCATGCTCAGGTTCAATGCCTACAGCTGCCAACTCTACGCCAGGAGCCTCCCGGCCCAAGCCAGCCCGCCAGCGTAGGAAACGCCCGTGGCCAAACAGGTCTTCGTCATTCTGGCCTTTCATGCCCACGAGCCACTGTGGGAGCTGCCCGGCTACCTGATGCGTAATTCGCTCGACCGCAGCATCTGCATGGCCGTCACCCCGGAAAACCATCTTACCAAGCGCACCACGAGGGGGCGCAATATCTATCAGGACATGCTGGCCGCCTCGCGCCGGCTTTCGGCACCCTTCACCCTGGACATCTCCAATGACCTCCTGGTGCAGATTGGGAACCAACTGCCCCAGACCCTCCAGGCCATGGCCGAGGCCTACCGCAAGGGGTGGCTGCGCCCGCTCTATACCACGGCCCACCATACCCATGCCGCGCTGCTGGGCGAGGATGAGCTGCGCGAGGAGATAAACCTCAACCGCCAGCTCCTGCACGAGGTATTGGAGGTGCCCGCCCCGCGCCACCCCGGCCTGTTCTTCACGGAGTGCTCCATTGACCAGCGCTTCGTGCGCACCGTGGAAGACATGGGAATGGAGTGGTGCGTCTTCCCAGAGCTGAACCCCCGCCGGGCGGCCTATACCGTCTCCCACCCCTCATACGACTATACCTTCTCCCCCTTCCGCGTGGGCAGGCAACTCATCGGACTACCCCGCCACTTTCCGGTCTCGCAGGCCATCTGGCGGCCTATCACCCGGCTCGACCCCGAAGGGGTGAAGTACCAGGGCTACCTCATGGGCCGCTATTTCGTGTTTGACGAGGAGTACCGCACCAGAGCGCTCCTTAAATCGCCCATCTCGCGGGAGGAGGCCTTCGAGGAATACCGCCTCCTGCTGGAGCGCACCCTGCAAAGCGCCCCCCCAGGTGGCCTCATCCTCTATATTCAGGATCTGGAGCTGATGGATTTTGGCGACATCGCCATGGAGATCCTCACCGCCGCCTGGGAGCGGGTGCGACAGGACGACCGCTGGAGGATAGAGTTCGTCGGCGCCGACGAATACCTCGAGACGCTGGACCTGGCCGCCCTGCCCCGCGTGGGGTTTCATCAGACCAGTTGGGCGCCGGAACTGCGGCTGGTCCTGCGCTCCGACGGGCACTATCCGCCCCTGGAGGCGGGAATCTTCCGGGGGCTGGACTTCGTGGCCGAGGTTCACCGGCAGCGGCCCTTCATCTTCTGGGAACCGGGCCGCTACCTTTGCGGGGTCTTCGAATGGCTGCTGCGCTCCTTCGGCTTTTCCCTGTTGGTGGAGGTGGCCGCCGGCATCCTGGCCGAGGAAGACTATCAGTTGCTGCGCCTTCCCTACTCCAAGAGGCTGCCTCTTCATCTGCGCTTCCTCAAGCAGGCCGACAACTGGGGCTGGATGCCGAACGAGGACCAGGCCAAGAGGCCCTATCTGCACGCC